>NZ_JBEXPK010000010.1:0-223258 GCF_040612015.1 Streptomyces sp. NPDC006476
ACGGTGATCATGAAGGAGAACCTGGAGGAGCTCAACCAGCGGGGCCTGGCCGCCGACTACCCCGTCATCCTGGGCGGCGCCGCCCTGACCCGGGCGTATGTGGAGCAGGACCTGCACGAGATCTACGAGGGCGAGGTGCGCTACGCCCGGGACGCCTTCGAGGGCCTGCGGCTGATGGACGCCCTCATCGGCGTCAAGCGGGGCGTGCCGGGAGCGCAGCTGCCGGAGCTGAAGCAGCGCCGGGTACGGGCGAGCGCACCCGGCGAGGTCGACGAGCAGCCGGTGGAGGGCAACGTCCGCTCCGACGTGGCAGTCGACAACCCCATCCCGGAACCTCCCTTCTTCGGCACCCGAGTCGTCAAGGGCATCCAGCTCAAGGAGTACGCCAGCTGGCTCGACGAGGGCGCGCTGTTCAAGGGCCAGTGGGGTCTCAAGCAGGCCCGCACCGGCGAGGGGCCCTCGTACGAGGAACTCGTCGAGACCGACGGCCGGCCGCGGCTGCGCGGGCTGCTGGACCGGCTGCAGACCGAGAACCTCCTCGAAGCCGCCGTGGTCTACGGCTACTTCCCCTGCGTCTCCAAGGACGACGACCTGATCATCCTGGACGAGCACGGCAACGAGCGCACCCGCTTCACCTTCCCGCGCCAGCGCCGTGGCCGCCGCCTCTGTCTCGCGGACTTCTTCCGTCCGCAGGAGGCAGGGGAGACGGACGTCGTCGGACTGCAGGTCGTCACCGTCGGATCCAGGATCGGCGAGGAGACCGCGAAGCTCTTCGAGGCCAACTCCTACCGCGACTACCTCGAACTGCACGGTCTGTCCGTGCAGTTGGCCGAGGCGCTGGCCGAGTACTGGCACGCGCGCGTGCGGTCGGAGCTGGGCTTCTCCGGTGAGGACCCGAACGACATCGAGGACATGTTCGCCCTGAAGTACCGTGGCGCCCGGTTCTCGCTCGGCTACGGAGCGTGCCCGAACCTGGAGGACCGCGCCAAGATCGCCGACCTGCTCGAACCGGAGCGCATCGGCGTCCGCCTGTCCGAGGAGTTCCAGCTGCACCCGGAGCAGTCCACGGACGCCATCGTGATCCACCACCCCGAGGCGAAGTACTTCAACGCCCGCTGAGGGGCGACGCGGGGCAGGCACCCGAAAGGGGCCGTCTGAGGGCACATCGGCGCACATCAGGGCGGCCCCCGGTGGTAGTGACGGTGTGCCCCGGACCACGACGGTTACTGACTTCGGCTCGTTAGGGTGATCTTTCTAGAAGTCCCTGATGAGTCCGGAGTGTTGTCTGTATCTCCTGGTGTATGAGGTATGCGGATGGGGGCGGGCTGACCCCTGCGGGACGTCGGCGTCGGGAGACGGTTCGGATACAGGCGGCCGAGCTGTTCGAGCAGAACATCAAGCCGCCGGACGTGGCACGGCGCCTGCGGGTGAGTCTGAAGTCGGCCTACCGGTGGCACCAGCTGTGGCGGGACGGCGGCGTGCAGGCTCTGGCCTCCCGCGGCCCGAGCGGATCGCGATGCCGCCTGTCCCCGCGCTGCCTGGAAAAGCTGGCCGCCTACCTCGATGAAGGGCCGGCCGCGCATGGCTGGGTGGAGGACCAGGTGTGGACCGCGGCGCGGGTGGCCACGCTGATCGGCAGGAAGTTCCACGTCTCCTACAGCGTCTCGGGCGCCACCCGGCTGATGCACCGGCTCGGCTTCAGCCCGCAGGTCCCCGCGCGGCGGGTCGCCGAGCGCGACGAGCAGGCCGTGGCCGTGTGGAAGGAGGCGACCTGGGCGGAGGTAAAAGGGCACGGGCGGCCTGCGGAGGCTACATCTGCTTCGAGGACGAAGCCGGGTTCACCCGCCGGCCGCCCAAAGGGCGCACCTGGGGACGGCGCGGCCGCACCCCGGTCGTGACCGTCAGCGGACGCCGCTCGGGACGGCTGTCGGTGGCCGGGCTGATCGCGATGCGGCCCGGTTTCCGGACTCGGTTGTGCCACCGCCTGCGCACCCACCCCGCGGGCAAGGGCAAGCGCCGCAGCATGGGCGAGCGCGACTTCATCGCGTTGATCGACGGGACCCATCACCTCGTCAAGTCGCCGATCGTGCTGGTCTGGGACCGGCTCAACACTCATGTCTCTCATGCCATGCGTGTGCTGATCGCCGAGCGTGAGTGGCTGACGGTGTTCCTGCTGCCCGCGTACTCGCCCGACCTGAACCCCGTCGAGTGGGTCTGGGCGCACGTCAAACGCAGCCTGGCCAACCTCGCTGTGGTCGCCCTCGACCGGCTCGAAGCCATGGTCCGCAACCGGCTCAAGCGTCTCCAGTACCGGCCCCACACCCTCGACGGCTTCATAGCCGGCACCGGCCTGACCCTCGACAATCCAGCCTCACCTTAACGAGCCGAAGTCAGTAAACGAGGCGCTTCCGCCGCGAGAGACGTACACTGGTCGGTCCACTGCAGGCCGGTTCCCCGCGCGGGAACCGGCCTGATCGTCCCTCAAGGAGGTGCGCCCGGATGACCAGTACGGTCCCCGCGCTCGGAACCCGTACGGCCGAAGGCTCAGCCCTGCAGGCTGTGCTCCTCGACATGGACGGCACCCTGGTGGACACCGAGGGTTTCTGGTGGGACGTGGAGGTGGAGATCTTCGCGCGCCTCGGCCACGTCCTCGACGACTCCTGGCGCCATGTCGTGGTCGGCGGTCCCATGACCCGCAGCGCGGGGTTCCTGATCGAGGCCACCGGTGCGGACATCGAGCTCGCCGAGCTCACGGTCCTGCTCAACCAGGGCTTCGAGGACCGCATCGACCGCGCCCTGCCGCTGATGCCGGGCGCCGCGAGACTCCTCGCCGAACTCTCCGAGTACGAGATCCCGACCGCCCTGGTCTCCGCCTCCCACCGGCGCATCATCGACCGGGTGCTCACCTCGCTCGGGCCGCAGCACTTCGCGCTGTCGGTGGCCGGCGATGAGGTGCCCCAGACCAAGCCGCACCCCGACCCGTATCTGACCGCAGCGGCCGGGCTCGGCGTGGATCCGGCCAGATGCGCGGTCGTCGAGGACACCGCGACCGGCGTCGCCGCGGCCGAGGCCGCGGGCTGCCATGTCGTGGTGGTGCCCTCCGTGGCACCGATCGCCCCCGCCGTCCGCAGAACCGTCGTGGGCTCCCTGGAAGAGGTCGACTTGGCATTTCTTCGGGGTCTGATCACCGACTGATGACGGAAAAGGAATTCGCCTTCCGACGGATGACCGAATTCCAGTACTGTTGCCGCCCGTTGGATATGTGAGGTTCCCCACTTGCACGGGGGTCGACAGTCACGGTCGGTTGTGCAGGTTGCCCCCGTTTTCCATGATCAGGCGTGCCTTTGTGTCCTGATTGATGGAAGGCTGCACTAATCCTTCCCCCGAAGGGTTTTCGGTCTGTCCACGCCCGGTTTCACTGCGTGATGACGCCTCAACTCCGGTGACTGCGGGTCCCCGTGCAGGTGCGGACTAATCTCGTCGCGAGAACCTCGCCCCTACCCCCCGTGTTCCGCCGCGACACCCCTGCATGCCGGATACACGGACCTGAACAGCTCTGGAGAATCACGAGCATGAACCGCAAGACAATGGTGCTGCCTGCCGTCGTCGGCCTGCTGGCGCCCGTGCTCGCCGCCTGCGGAGGGTCCGGCAGCGGCAGTGGCGGCGGTGACGCCATCGTCGTCGGCACCACAGACCGGTTCACCGTGACCAAGGCCGCGCCGGCGCCGCTGGATCCGGCGTACGCGTACGACGTCGGCACCTGGAACATCCTGCGCCAGACCGTGCAGACGCTGATGATCCAGCCCAAGGGCGAGGGTGACCCGGTGCCCGAGGCCGCCCAGAAGTGCGGCTTCACCGACAGCGGCAACGAGCGCTACGCGTGCACCCTGCGCGACGGCCTCAAGTTCGCCAACGGTGACAAGATCACCGCGGCCGACGTGAAGTACTCCATCGACCGCGCCCGCGCCATCAAGGCCGACTCCGGCGTCTCCGCCCTGCTGAACACCATCGACACCGTCGAGACGCAGGGTGACAACGAGGTCATCTTCCACCTCAAGACCGCCGACGCCACCTTCCCGTACAAGCTGTCGACCCCGGTCGCCGGCATCGTCAACCCGGACGACTACGAGAAGAACAAGCTGCGCGACGGCTTCGACGTCGACGGCTCCGGCCCGTACACCCTGTCGGCCGACGTCAAGGACAACGCGATCGTCAAGGCCACGTTCACCAAGAACCCCAACTACAAGGGGACGCTCAAGGTGAACAACTCCAAGGTCGAGATGGTCTCCTACGACGACGCCTCCGCCATGGGCACCGCCCTGGACAAGGATGACATCGACGTCATGACCCGCACGATGTCTCCCGACCTGATCCAGAAGCTGTCGGCCGGCACCAACAGCAGCGAGGACCTGGTCGAGATGTCCGGCCTGGAGATCCGCTACCTCGCCTTCAACACGAACGCGCCCTCGGTGAAGGACAAGGCCGTCCGCCAGGCGATGGCCCAGCTGATCAACCGCGGCGAGCTCGTCTCCAAGGTCTACGGCACCCAGGCCGACCCCCTGTACTCGCTGGTCGCGGCCGGCGTCACCGGCCACTCCAACTCGTTCTTCAACAAGTACGGCGAGCCGAGCGTCCCCAAGGCCAAGTCCCTGCTGATCAAGGCCGGCATCACCACACCGGTCAAGCTGACGCTGCACTACACGACCGACCACTACGGCTCGGCCACCGCGAAGGAATTCCAGATCCTGCAGAAGCAGCTCAACGACAGCGGTCTGTTCGACGTCAGCATCCAGGGCGCCAAGTGGGACGACTTCGTCCCGGCCGAGCGCAAGGGCCAGTACGACGTCTGGGGCATGGGCTGGTTCCCGGACTTCCCGGACCCCGACAACTACCTGGCGCCGTTCCTCGACACGGACAACTTCCTGAAGCTGCCGTACAAGAACAGCAGGATCATCAACACCCTGATCCCGGACTCCCGCCGCGAGGCCGACCGCATCGCCGCCGGCGGTGACCTCACGACGATCCAGGACATCGTCGCCGACGACGTGCCGATCCTTCCGCTGTGGCAGGGCAAGCAGTACGTCGCCGCCCGCGACGACGTCACGGGAACCGCCTACGCGCTCAACTCCTCCTCCACCCTTCAGCTCTGGGAGCTCGGCCGGGGCACCAGCAACTGACCTTCCTGTGCCCGGGGCTCGGGGACGGCGGCCCCGGGCTTCCGACAACCGACGACGAGGCACCCGCTGTGAAGATGCGCAACCAGTGGCCGGTCCTGCCCGTAGTGGCGGGGCTGGCCTCCGGCCTTTTGACCGGCTGCGGCACCGAGGACGGCGACTCCGGGGGAACCGGCTCCTCGGTGGTGATGGGGATGTCCGACGACGTCCTGGCCACCGACCCCGCCTCCGGCTACGATCCCGGCTCCTGGCTGCTGTTCAACAACGTCTTTCAGTCGCTGCTCAGCTTCCCCAACGGCGGCACCGAACCCCAGCCGGAGGCCGCCAGGTCCTGCTCGTTCACCGACACGTCGACCAAGGTGTACCAGTGCACGCTCAGGGACGGCCTGAAGTTCAGCAACGGTGACGAACTCACCTCGCAGGACGTCAAGTTCTCCTTCGACCGAACGCTGAAGATCAACGACGCGGCCGGTCCCGCGATCATGTTCCCCATGCTGGACAAGGTCGAGGCACCTGACGCCAAGACCGTCGTCTTCCGGCTGAAGGTCCCCGACGCCACCTTCCCGAGCAAGATCGCATCCGGCGCGGGCTCCATCGTCGACCACCGGCAGTACGACGGCGACAAGCTGCGCAAGGACGACAAGGCGGTCGGCTCCGGCCCCTACAAGCTGGACTCCTTCGGCGACGACAAGGCCGTCTTCTCGGTCAACGAGAACTACAAGGGCACCGCGAAGGCCAAGAACTCCGGAGTGACCCTGAAGTTCTTCCACGGCGACCAGTCCGCCCTGAAGAAGGCCCTCCAGGACGACGGCATCGACATCGCCTACCGGGGTCTGACCGCGAAAGACATCGCCGACCTCCAGAACGCCGGCAACGGCTCCAAGGCCGAGGTCGTCGAGGGCAGCAGCGCCGAGGTCCAGCACCTGGTCTTCAACATGAACGACCCGGTCGCCGGAAAGCTCGGCGTCCGCAAGGCCATCGCCCACCTGCTCGACCGCGACGCCCTCATCAAGGACGTCTACCAGGGCACCGCGACCCCGCTGTACTCGATCATCCCGGCGGGCATCGCGGGCCACAACACGGCCTTCTTCGACACCTACGGCGCCGGCCCCTCACGCGCCAAGGCCGCCGCCGCGCTCGCGGCCGACAACATCAGCGGCAAGGTCGCCCTGACCCTCTGGTCCACCCCGTCGCGCTACGGCCCGGCCACCGACCAGGAGCTCAAGGAGATCGCCCGGCAGCTCAACGCCAGCGGGCTGTTCGCCGCCACCGTGAAATCCGTCGCCTTCGACCAGTACGAGAAGGACATCGCGGCCGGCAAGTACGGCGTGTACGTGAAGGGCTGGGTCCCCGACTACCCCGACGCCGACAACTTCACCGCGCCCTTCTTCGGCAAGGGCAACGTGTTGGGCAACAACTACAGCAACACCACCATCACCAGCACCCTCATCCCGCACACCGCCGCCGAGAGCGACCGCGCCGCCACCGACGCCGACTACGGCAAGCTGCAGGACATCGTCGCCGACCAGCTCCCGGTCCTCCCGGTCTGGCAGGCCAAGCAGTACGCCGTCACCCGGGAGAACGTCTACGGCCTGGAGTACTGCCTCGACGCGTCCACGGTGTTCCGCTTCTGGGAACTCAGCAAGGGCTGACAGCCGGACACACGAAGGGGGCCCCTCGCGACGGCGAGCGGCCCCCTTCGTCGTACGGCCTTCCACCGCGCGCTTCTACTGCGCGCCGGGGCGCACCAGACCGCTCTCGTACGCGTACACCGCGGCCTGCACCCGGTCGCGCAGCCCCAGCTTCGTCAGGACGTGGCCGACGTGCGTCTTCACGGTCGTCTCGCTGACGAACAGGTCCGCCGCGATCTCCGCGTTGGACAGCCCGCGCGCCACCAGCTTCAGCACCTCCACCTCGCGCTCGGTGAGCGTGTGCAGCGTGTCCGGAACGGGCTCGTCGCCGGAGGGCAGGTGCGTCGCGTACTTGTCGAGCAGCCGCCGGGTGATGCTCGGCGCCAGCATGGCCTCGCCCGCGGCCACCACCCGGATCGCCTGGACGAGCTCGTTGGCCGGCGCGTCCTTCAGCAGGAAGCCGCTGGCCCCCGCGCGCAGGGCCTCCACCACGTACTCGTCGAGATCGAAGGTGGTCAGCACCAGTACCTTCGCCGGACCGTCCCGTCCGGGGCCGGTGATCTGCCGGGTCGCCTCCACCCCGTCCATCCGGGGCATCCGGATGTCCATCAGGACCACGTCGGGCTGCAGGGCCCGCACCTGGTCGAGGGCCTGGAGGCCGTCTCCGGCCTCGCCGACGACCGCGAGGTCCTGCTCCGCCTCCAGGATCATCCGGAAGCCGGTACGCAGCAGCGGCTGGTCGTCGACCAGTAGGACGCGGATGGCCACGTAACTCTCCTTCGCTAGTCCGGCCCCATTCTGCCCTGCGCGAGGTCGACGGACCCGACCGGCCTCACCGGCAGCGGATACGGCGGGGGAGTGCCGCCGAACTCCGGGCAGTGGGTCTGGTGGTCGCACCAGCCGCACAGCTTGGTGGGACGCGGCCGCCAGTCGCCGGACTCCGTCGCCTGCCGGATCGCCTCCCACAGCGCGAGCAGCTTGCGCTCGACGCGCTCCAGGTCGGCGAGGACGGGGTCGTACGTCAGGACGTCGCCGCTGCCCAGGTACACCAGTTGCAGCCGACGCGGGACGACCCGCTTCAGGCGCCATACCACCAGGGCGTAGAACTTCATCTGGAACAGGGCGCCTTCGGCGTACTCGGGGCGGGGTGCCTTGCCCGTCTTGTAGTCGACGATCCGCACCTCGCCGGTGGGGGCCACGTCCACGCGGTCGATGATCCCGCGCAGCCGCAGCCCCGAGTCCAGCTCCGCCTCGACGAACAACTCCCGCTCGGCGGGCTCCAGCCGGGTCGGGTCCTCCAGCGTGAACCAGCGCTCCACCAGCTGCTCGGCCTCGCCCAGCCAGCGTGCGAGGCGCTCCCCGTCGGGATCGTCCTCGAACAGCTCCACCACCTCGGGCCGGTTCTCCCTCAGCCGGTCCCACTGGCCCGGGATCAGCGCCTTGGCCCGAGGCGCGGTCCGCTCCCCGGCGGGAGCGTCGAACAGTCGCTCCAGCACCGCGTGAACGAGCGTTCCGCGCGTCGCCGCCTCACTCGGCTTCTCGGGCAGCCGGTCGATCACCCGGAACCGGTAGAGCAGGGGGCACTGCATGAAGTCACTGGCACGGGAGGGAGAGAGGCTGGCGGGGGGTACGGCGACGGGGGCACCGGTCACCGCTGCCTCGTCCGGCTCTATCGCCGTCGTTTCCAGTTCGCCTGCGGCTGTCGCATCCGTCCTCGTCGTTTCGGGCTCCTTGGCTGGTGCCGCTGTCGCGCCGACCCCCGAGGAAGCGGTCGGCTCCAGCAGCGTCCCCGCCCCCGCCTCGGCCTCCCGCGCGACGGACGCCGTCTCCCCGGCCGCCACCTGCGGATCCGGTTGTGCGGCGGCTTCGCCCCTGGACTCCGCCGCGCCCTCCGTACTCGTCTCCATGACCCCAGACCATACGGCCCGCCACTGACAGTGACCCAGCCGCCGCGGGGACGGCGGCGACCGGCGGGGAAACACGGGGGGTGCCGGGGCGGAACGTGCCGCGACGGCCGCATACCATCGACCCGAGACCCTTCCGCCGTGCAGGCGCGGAAGACGCTTCGAACGAGGGGACATCGTGGACCAGAGCGGCGGGAGCGGGCCGCGGCCCGGCACCGACGAGCCGGCCGAGCACCACGCAGGGCCTGCGGCCCCGGCCACCCCCTCCTCCACCCCGACCGACCGACCCGCCACGGACCCGCCCCGGTCCACCACGACGAGGAATCCGGCCGAGGGGGACCCGCGGATGGGCAACAGCACGGAGACACCGGCGACCGAGGAACAGGACGGGACCCACGCGGAGAGCCGCGCCGCCGACGGCAACGACGGCGGTGTGGATCCGCGTGCGCACACCGCGGAAGAGGGCAGCGGGTCCTCGGGGAGCGAGCCCGAGGCCGGCGACGCGAAGTCCCAGGCGCCGGACGGCGACGGCGACCACGGCACCGGCGACCAGCGCGACCCCGAGGCGCCCGGCGACCAGGACCACGCACCTGGTCAGCACGCCGACAACCCCGACCGCGGCCCCCACGCCGCTCACGACGCCCACCCGGACCGGCCGGCCGCGCGGACCGACCACGCAGGCCACGGCCCCGGCGTGCGCTCCGACCACGGCCCGGACACCCACCCCGACCGCGCCGTCGCCCACGGCGGTGTCAAGAACCCTCCGCCCCAGCGACCCGAGTCCCCCCGGGGCGGGCTCCTCATGGGCCGTCCGTTCGGTGTGCCCGTCTACGTCGCCCCCAGCTGGTTCCTCGTGGCCGCGCTGATCACCTGGGTGTTCGGTGGACAGCTCGACCGGGTGCTGCCCGAACTCGGTGCCGCCCGCTACCTCGTCTCCCTCTTCTTCGCCGTCGCCTTCTACGCCTCCGTCCTCGTCCACGAGCTCGCCCACACGGTCGCCGCGCTCCGCTTCAAGCTCCCCGTCCGCCGCATCCAGCTCCAGTTCTTCGGCGGCGTCTCCGAGATCGAGAAGGAGGCGGAGACCCCCGGCAGGGAGTTCGTGCTGGCCTTCGTGGGGCCCCTGCTCTCCCTGGTCCTCGCCGGGATCTTCTACGTCGCCCTGCAGCCCGTCGAGCCCGGCACCGTCCCCGGCGTCCTGCTGGCCGGCCTGATGATCTCCAACCTCATCGTGGCCGTCTTCAACCTCCTGCCCGGCCTCCCCCTGGACGGCGGCCGTATGCTCCGCGCCGTCGTTTGGAAGATCACCGGCAAACCCATGAGCGGCACCATCGCCGCCGCCTGGGTCGGCCGCGCGCTCGCCGTCTCCGTACTGATCGGCCTCCCGCTGCTCACCCAGTCCGGCGCGCTCGGCTCCACCGCCGAGGACAACGTCGGCATGGACACCGTCACCGACGCCCTGCTCGCCGCGATCCTCGCCGCGATCATCTGGACCGGCGCCGGCAACAGCCTCCGTATGGCCCGCCTGCGGGAGCACCTCCCGGAGCTGCGCGCCCGCAACCTCACCCGGCGCGCCGTCCCGGTGGAGACCGACACCCCCCTCTCCGAGGCCCTGCGCCGCGCCAACGCCGCCGGCGCCCGCGCCCTGGTCGTCGTCGACTCCGACGGCGCCCCGCTCTCCCTGGTCCGCGAGGCCGCCATCGTCGGCGTACCGGAACACCGCCGCCCCTGGGTCGCGGTCAGCGGCCTCGCCCAGGAACTCACCGACGGCATGCGCGTCTCGGCGGAACTGGCGGGCGAGGACCTGCTGGACGCCCTGCGCGCGACCCCTGCCACCGAGTACCTGGTCGTGGAGGAGACCGGCGAGATCTACGGCGTGCTCTCGGCGGCGGACGTGGAGCGCGCCTTCGTGAAGGCGATGGCCAGACCGTCCTAGTGGTCGGCTGCCTCCCCAAACCCCGGTAGGCTGTTCACATGTCCGAACCGACCGGTGCCGCCCGCAGACGCGGGCCCTTCAAGGTCGGGGACCAGGTACAGCTGACCGACCCCAAGGGCCGCCACTACACGTTCACGCTCGAGGACGGGAAGAACTTCCACACCCACAAGGGTTCCTTCCCGCACGACGAACTGATCGGCGCTCCCGAGGGCAGCGTTGTCCGCACCACCGGTAACGTCGCCTACCTCGCGCTGCGCCCCCTGCTCCCCGACTACGTCCTGTCCATGCCCCGCGGGGCCGCCGTCGTCTACCCCAAGGACGCCGGGCAGATCCTCGCCTTCGCGGACATCTTCCCCGGCGCCCGTGTCGTGGAGGCCGGCGTCGGCTCCGGTTCGCTCAGCAGCTTCCTGCTGCGCGCCATCGGCGACCAGGGCATGCTGCACAGCTACGAGCGGCGCGAGGACTTCGCCGAGATCGCCCAGCAGAACGTCGAGCGCTACTTCGGCGGCCCGCACCCCGCCTGGCAGCTCACCGTCGGCGACCTCCAGGACAACCTCTCCGACACCGACGTCGACCGCGTCATCCTCGACATGCTCGCCCCCTGGGAGTGCCTGGAGGCCGTCTCCAAGGCCCTGGTCCCCGGCGGCATCCTGTGCTGCTACGTCGCCACCACCACCCAGCTCGCCCGGACCGTCGAGTCCATCCGTGAGATCGGCTGCTTCAACGAGCCGACCGCCTGGGAGACGATGATCCGCAACTGGCACATCGAGGGCCTGGCCGTCCGCCCCGACCACCGGATGATCGGCCACACCGGCTTCCTGCTCACCGCCCGCCGCCTCGCCGACGGCGTCGAGCCGCCCATGCGCCGCCGCCGGCCCGCCAAGGGCGCCTACGGCGAGGACTACGCCGGACCCAACGCCGAAGGCGGCGGCCGCTGACGCGACCGCGTACCGCAGTCAACGTCTCGGCGCTGCGGCGAAGTTCCCGGAAACCGTACGGAACTCCGCCGCAGCGCCTTTTCCTTGACACCTCGCCACAAACCGTACGATCCGGGCACCCCCGGTGTTCGTCACCCCGGACCCCGGCGTTCCACCGCACTGTGACGTGTGGCACGATGCAGGCCACTCCCACCGGCACAGCCCTCCCAGGAGACGCTCCTAGTGCAGCAATCCGCCGTTCCGGAACTCGCGCACACCCAGACCCGCCCGATCCACTGGGTCGCCACCGCCGCGGCCGTCGCCGGAGTGATGGCGCTCTCCTCGCTCCTGCAGTCCAACCCGGCCACGGCGGCCCAGCCGGCCGGCCCACGGACCAAGGCCGCGCACACGGCCACCGCGCCCGGCACGGCAGGCCTGGACTTCCCGATCACCTGCGGTCCGGTGAAGGCGGTCGTACGGAAGAAGGCCAGCGGGGACCTGGACGGCGACGGCAACCCCGAGACCGTCGCGGTCGTGCACTGCGACGCCCCCATGGGCACCCCGCCCGACGGCGTCTACGTCATCACACGCGCCTCCGACGGCAAGCCCCGTGTCGTCGCCACCCTCCTCGCCCCCAAGACCGGCGACACCGTGAGTGACTTCGCCGTACGCGACGGAGCCGTCACCGCGACCGTCTTCGGCTACTCCTCCGACGACGTGCCCCGCTGCTGCCCCGACATCACCGACCACGTGAAGTGGCAGTGGAAGAACGGCGCGTTCGTGCGCTCGACACCCGCCGGTACCCACAGCGTCTGAGACCCGCTTCGCGCGTGTGTGAGAAATCAGACAGTCGTAACGGCTCGTACCCGTTACATCACTCAGCGTCCGGACCGTAGACCTCGACCCGGTCCGAAACACGGCGGACATGAATGCACTCACCCGGACATTCCTTCGCCGAATCCACGACATCCGTGAGAAGCGGCAACGGCACGGGCGTTGTGGCTCCGGGCGCCTGCAACAGCTCGTCCCCCGCGCCCTTCACATAGGCCAGACCGTCGATGTCCAGCTCGAACACCTCGGGCGCGTACTGCGCACAGATGCCGTCGCCGGTACACAGGTCCTGGTCGATCCAGACCTCCAGTTCCCCGCCGTCGGCCACGGCCTCCTGCTGCACGCTCATCTCTCCTGCCGTTTACAAGTCGAGCCGACGGGAATCCGGCGAGCTCTGACGGGTGTTGAACACTGTGACCCTACCTCCGGCAGCTTTCCAATCATGTTCGGTGGGTATTCCCCTGGCGTGAGGGAGAGCGCAAGGGTGAAGATCGGACACACCCCTACCGTCTTTGTGATCTAGGGGTTTCAATCGACACCCACCCAGGTAGGGTCTGGAAGCGTCCAGCTCCCCTTGGAGGAGGTGAGGACCGTGGCAGCCCACGACGACGACATGAACCGCGGCATCCGCCCGGGACGCGGGTCCGACGACCCGGCCGGGCAGATTGCCTACCTTGAGCAGGAGATCGCCGTCCTGCGACGCAAGCTCGCCGACTCTCCGCGACACACGAGGATTCTCGAAGAGCGGATCGTCGAGCTGCAGACCAACCTGGCCGGCGTGTCCGCGCAGAACGAGCGACTCGCCAACACGCTCCGTGAGGCCCGCGACCAGATCGTGGCCCTCAAGGAGGAGGTCGACCGGCTCGCACAGCCGCCGGCCGGCTTCGGTGTCTTCCTCGCAGCGAACGAGGACGGCACGGCCGACATCTTCACCGGGGGCCGCAAGCTCCGGGTGAACGTCAGCCCCAGCGTCGACCTCGAAGAGCTCCGGCGCGGCCAGGAAGTGATGCTCAACGAAGCGCTCAACGTGGTCGAGGCCATGGAGTTCGAGCGCGTCGGGGACATCGTCACCCTCAAGGAGATCCTCGAGGACGGCGAGCGCGCCCTGGTGCTCGGGCACACCGACGAGGAACGGGTGGTACGGCTCGCCGAGCCGCTGCTGGACGTCACCATCCGCCCCGGCGACGCCCTGCTGCTCGAACCCCGCTCCGGCTATGTCTACGAGATCGTTCCGAAGAGCGAGGTCGAGGAACTCGTCCTCGAAGAAGTACCCGACATCGGCTACGAGCAGATCGGCGGCCTCGGCGGCCAGATCGAGGCCATCCGCGACGCGGTCGAGCTGCCGTACCTCTACCCCGACCTGTTCAAGGAGCACGAACTGCGGCCGCCCAAGGGCGTGCTGCTGTACGGACCGCCCGGATGCGGCAAGACGCTCATCGCCAAGGCCGTCGCCAACTCGCTGGCCAAGAAGGTCGCCGAGGTCACCGGCCAGGCCCAGGGCAAGAGCTTCTTCCTCAACATCAAGGGCCCCGAGCTGCTGAACAAGTACGTCGGCGAGACCGAGCGGCAGATCCGCCTCGTGTTCCAGCGCGCCCGGGAGAAGGCCAGCGAGGGCACCCCCGTCATCGTCTTCTTCGACGAGATGGAATCCCTCTTCCGCACCCGCGGCTCCGGCGTCAGCTCGGACGTGGAGAACACCATCGTCCCCCAGCTGCTCGCCGAGATCGACGGTGTCGAAGGCCTGCAGAACGTGGTCGTCATCGGCGCCTCCAACCGCGAGGACATGATCGACCCCGCCATCCTGCGCCCCGGCCGCCTCGACGTGAAGATCAAGATCGAACGCCCCGACGCCGAGGCCGCCAAGGACATCTTCGGCAAGTACCTCACAGAACGCCTCCCCCTGCACGCCGACGACCTCGGCGAACACGGCGGCAGCAAGACGACCACCGTCGAAAGCATGATCCAGACGGCCGTCGAGCACATGTACGCGGAATCCGAGGAAAACCGCTTCCTGGAGGTCACCTACGCCAACGGTGACAAGGAAGTCCTCTACTTCAAGGACTTCAACTCCGGCGCCATGATCGAGAACATCGTCGGTCGCGCCAAGAAGATGGCGATCAAGGACTTCCTCGACCACAAGCAGAAGGGCCTCCGCGTCTCCCACCTCCTCCAGGCATGCGTGGACGAGTTCAAGGAGAACGAGGACCTGCCCAACACCACCAACCCGGACGACTGGGCCAGGATCTCCGGAAAGAAGGGCGAACGGATCGTCTACATCCGTACCCTCATCACCGGAAAGCAGGGCGCGGACACCGGACGCTCCATCGACACGGTGGCGAACACCGGTCAGTACCTGTAAACACAGGGCGGCTGCGGGTGCCCTCCACGGGGTACCCGCAGCCGACTGTTTTTCAGGCAACTAACCGGAACAAAGGCGAGCAAGGCAATGACGCAAATGATCTCCCCACCAGCGCAAAGCCGTTCTAGGCTCTTCGGTACCGCCGAGTCGCGCAGTGCGGGGACGGGCACCGCACACGCACCGGAGCGCCAGCGGTACTTGAGCGGCGTCCCCGACCGAGGGCGCCGCCGGGCAAGGAGGGCCGCATGACCGTACGGCGAGTAATGGGCATCGAGACGGAGTACGGCATCTCCGTCCCCGGCCACCCGAACGCCAATGCCATGCTCACCTCGTCCCAGATCGTCAACGCCTACGCGGCGGCGATGCACCGGGCCCGCCGGGCCCGCTGGGACTTCGAGGAGGAGAACCCGCTGCGCGACGCACGGGGCTTCGACCTCGCACGCGAGGCCGCCGACGCCAGCCAGCTCACCGACGAGGACATCGGCCTCGCCAACGTGATCCTCACCAACGGCGCACGACTCTACGTCGACCACGCACACCCCGAGTACAGCGCGCCCGAGGTCACCAACCCCCGCGACGCCGTCCTCTGGGACAAGGCCGGCGAACGGATCATGGCCGAGGCCGCCGAACGCGCGGCCCAGCTCCCCGGCGCCCAGCCGATCCACCTCTACAAGAACAACACCGACAACAAGGGCGCCTCCTACGGCACGCACGAGAACTACCTGATGAAGCGGGAAACCCCCTTCTCGGACATCGTGCGCCACCTCACCCCCTTCTTCGTCTCCCGCCAGGTCGTCACCGGCGCCGGCCGCGTCGGCATCGGCCAGGACGGCCACGAACACGGCTTCCAGCTCAGCCAGCGCGCCGACTACTTCGAGGTCGAGGTCGGCCTGGAGACCACGCTCAAGCGCCCCATCATCAACACGCGTGACGAGCCCCACGCGGACGCGGAGAAGTACCGCCGCCTGCACGTGATCATCGGCGACGCCAACCTCTCCGAGATCTCCACCTACCTGAAACTCGGCACGACAGCGCTCGTCCTGTCGATGATCGAGGACGGCTTCATCGCCGTCGACCTGGCCGTGGACCAGCCCGTCCGCACCCTCCACCAGGTCTCCCACGACCCGACGCTCCAACGCCTGGTCACCCTCCGCAGCGGCCGCACACTCACCGCGGTGCAGCTCCAGATGGAGTACTACGAGCTGTCCCGCAAGTACGTCGAGGAGCGCTTCGGGGCCGACGCGGACGAACAGACCAAGGACGTCCTGGCCCGCTGGGAGGACACCCTCAACCGCCTGGAGAACGACCCGATGAGCCTGGCCGGCGAGCTGGACTGGGTCGCCAAGCGGGAGCTCATGGAGGGCTACCGGCGCCGCGACAGCCTCGACTGGGACGCCGCCAAGCTGCACCTCCTCGACCTGCAGTACGCCGACGTACGGGCCGAGAAGGGCCTCTACAACCGGCTGGCGACCCGCGGACGCATCAAGCGGCTGCTCACCGAGGACGAGGTCGAGCAGGCCCGTACGAAGCCTCCGGAGGACACCCGTGCCTACTTCCGCGGACGCTGCCTCGAGCAGTACGCGGACGACGTCGCGGCCGCCTCCTGGGACTCCGTGATCTTCGACCTCCCGGGACGGGACTCGCTCCAGCGCGTCCCAACCCTCGAACCGCTTCGCGGAACGCGAAATCACGTCAAGGAGCTCCTGGACCGCTGCCGCACGGCGGAAGACCTGGTCAGGGTGCTGTCGGGCGGCTGAGCGGGTACCCGGGCCGTCTCCGCCCGGCAGGGTGGAAAAGTCTGCGTAGGGGAATCATCGAGGTGGTCCCCGTACGTTGGGGGAATGCGGGGCCGATGTCGGACCCTGCTTGTAGGGTCTGATCAAGAACGTCGAACCGAGCGGGGTGAGGGTTATGGCGACCAAGGACACCGGCGGCGGCCAGCAGAAGGCGACGCGCTCCACGGAGGAGGTCGAGGAGCAGGCGACAGAGGCGCAGGGCTCCGAGGACCTGAAGGAGCGCCACGAGAAGCTGAGCGACGACGTGGACTCCGTCCTGGACGAGATCGATGACGTCTTGGAGGAGAACGCCGAGGACTTCGTTCGAAGTTTCGTTCAGAAGGGCGGCCAGTAGCCTTCGAATCGAAGGTGACGGGGGTTCTGGGCTTGGGAAGCGAAGAGGATGCGAAGCGCTGCTCGCGGTGCAAGGAACACAAGCCGCGGGCAGCCTTCAGTGCCGCCTGGATACAAGCACTGCCAGGGGTGTGGAGAAAACAAGCCGCATAGTGAGTGGCATCGCAACGCGACGGCGTCAGACGGTCTCGCCACTTGCTGCAAGGCTTGCAAAGCCGCACGGGGGAAGCAGGGGCATCTCAGGCGCTGGTATGGCCTGACCGAAGCCGAGCGTGACGAGATGGTTGCCTCTCAGATGGGACTCTGTGTGATCTGTCTGAAGGCTCCAGCCGTGCATGTGGATCACTGCCACGAGACGGGTAGGGTCCGAGGCGTACTGTGCTTCAACTGCAATTCGGCCATCGGCAAGTTGGGTGACGATCCCGACGCCGTACGCCGGGCCGCCGCTTATTTGGAAGGAATCGCGTGGAAGCCAACACTCGTAGCACCGGGCGTCTACCAGCTGCCTTCCTGACGCCTGGGTCCTCGTCCTTCATGGACTTCCTGTCCGAGCACCAGCCGGAGATGCTGCCGGGCAACCGGCAACTGCCCCCGACGCAGGGTGTGATCGAGGCGCCGCACGGGACGACCATCGTCGCCGTCACGTTCCCGGGCGGGGTCGTGCTCGCCGGTGACCGCCGGGCCACCATGGGCAATGTGATCGCCCAGCGCGACATCGAGAAGGTTTTCCCCGCTGACGAGTACTCGGCCGTCGGCATCGCCGGCACCGCCGGTCTCGCCGTGGAGATGGTCAAGCTGTTCCAGCTGGAGCTGGAGCACTTCGAGAAGGTCGAGGGCGCGCAGCTGTCCCTGGAGGGCAAGGCGAACCGGCTGTCGACCATGATCCGTTCCAACCTCGCCATGGCCATGCAGGGCCTGGCCGTGGTCCCCCTCTTCGCCGGTTACGACGTGGACCGCGAGAAGGGCCGCATCTTCTCCTACGACGTGACGGGCGGCCGCAGCGAGGAGCACGGCTACGCGGCCACGGGCTCCGGCTCGATCTTCGCGCGCGGTGCCATGAAGAAGCTCTTCCGTGAGGACCTGACCGAGGAGCAGGCCACCACCCTGGTGGTCCAGGCTCTGTACGACGCGGCAGACGACGACTCGGCGACCGGTGGTCCCGATGTCGCCCGCCGGATCTACCCGATCGTCACCGTGATCACCGAGGACGGTTTCCGCCGGCTCACCGAGGACGAGTCCTCCGAGATCGCCCGCGCGATCCTGGAGCGGCGCCTCGAGCAGCCCGACGGACCGCGGGCCGCGCTGCTGTAGCGGCGGCCGGTTTCTTGTGAAGGTGATCCAGTTGACCTCGACAGAAAGGGACGGATAACCGGTGTCGACGCCGTTCTATGTCTCACCCCAGCAGGCCATGGCCGACCGGGCGGAGTACGCCCGCAAGGGCATCGCCCGCGGTCGCAGCCTGGTCGTGCTGCAGTATGCCGACGGCATCGTCTTCGTCGGCGAGAACCCGTCCCGCGCGCTGCACAAGTTCAGCGAGATCTACGACCGGATCGGCTTCGCGGCCGCCGGCAAGTACAACGAGTACGAGAATCTGCGGATCGGTGGTGTGCGGTATGCCGATCTTCGTGGTTACACCTATGACCGTGACGATGTGACCGCTCGTGGTCTGGCCAACGTCTATGCCCAGACGCTGGGCACGATCTTCTCCTCGGCGGGCGAGAAGCCGTACGAGGTGGAGCTGGTGGTGGCCGAGGTCGGTGAGACCCCGGACGGCGATCAGATCTACCGGCTGCCGCACGACGGCTCGATCGTGGACGAGCACGGCTCGGTCGCGGTCGGCGGCAACGCGGAGCTGATCAGCAACTACCTGGACCAGGAGCACCGGGAGGGCATGTCCCTCGCGGAGGGACTGAAGCTGGCCGTGAAGGCCCTGTCCCGTGAGTCGAACGGCACGCAGCGGGAGATCCCCGCGGAGCGGCTCGAGGTGGCGGTGCTGGACCGTACGCGTCCGCAGGCCCGTAAGTTCAAGCGCATCGTCGGCCGTCAGCTGTCCCGGCTGCTGGAGGCGGACGGGGCGTCCACCGAGGCGGAGAGCAGCACGGAGGGCTCCGACGAGGAGTAGTCCGTTCCGCTCCGTCTGCCACCCTTGTGTGCCCCGGCCGTCGACACGGCCGGGGCACAGGGCGTTCAGGGGCCGCTGGGAGGCGCTGTGGAGCCTCGTACGACCAGTTCGACGGGGATGTCCCCGCCCTCGGGCTGGCGGCCGTCCAGGACGGCCAGCAGGGCCCGCATGCCGTGTTCGCCGAACAGCTCGGCGTCGAGGCGCACGGTGGTGAGTTCGGGGTCGAGGGCGGTGGCGAGGGCGAGGTCGTCGAGGCCGGTGACCGAGAGGTCGTCGGGGACGCGCAGACCGAGGCGTCGGGCCGCCTTGTAGGCGCCGGCGGCGAGTTTGTCGTCGTCGCAGACCAGGGCGGTGGGCCGGGGTCCGGGGGCGGAGAGGGCCGTTTCGGCGGCTGTGCGGGCGTCGTCGATGGTGATCGGTGCGCGGGCCGTGCGGAGGGAGGTGCCGGGTACGGCGGCGACGCGGGTGGCGAGTTCACGCGCGCGTACGTCGAAGGTCCAGGAGGGCACGTCCGCCGCCAGGTGCAGGAAGCGTCGGTGGCCGAGGTCCAGCAGGTGTTCGGCGACCTGGCGTACGCCGTCGGTGATGTCGAGGTTGACGGTGGCCGCGCCCAGGCTGCCCTCGGGGTCGCTGTCAAGCATGACCAGGGGCAGCTGGTCGCCGCGGATGGCGCTGAGGGCGTCGGCGGCCATGGAGGAGGCGATGACGCCGTCGAGGGCTGCCTGGGCGGAGGCGAAGGGGTCCCTGGCCGGGCCGATGCCTTCGGGGGAGGGGTAGAGGACGACGCCGAAGCCGTGGTCGGCGGCCACGCGCGCGGCGCCCGTGTAGACGCCGGCGAAGAACTCGGTCGTGAGGGCGGGGACGACGAGGAGGACAGTGCGGGTGTGGCCGAGGCGCAGGTTGCGGGCGGCGAGGTTCGGCCGGTACCCGAGCTCGCGGGCGGCTTCCCGTACTCGTTCGGCGGTGGCCTCGGACACGCGCCCGCGCCATTTGTCGCCGAGGACGAGTGAGACGGCCGCCTGGGACACTCCGGCCGCTTGTGCGACGTCACGGCTGGTCGGGCGCATGCCGCTGCGTGCCACCGTGGGTCGCTCCTTCTGTCCGGACGTTCTGTCCCGATGTTCTGCCTGGACGCATGAACAGCGCACATGGTACGTATGAGAGACGGGGTTATACGTAACACTTGGAGGCGAGTATGGCCGCGGGATACCTGGAGATCCTCAGGGCGAGGCACGCGGCGCGCCTTCTCGTGGGCACACTGGTGGGCCGGCTGCCCAATGCCACGGCCGCCATCGCGATCGTGCTGTTCGTACGCGCGGAGGGCGGCACGTACGGCCTCGCGGGCGGGCTCGCGGCCGTGTACGGCGTCGCCAACGCGGCCGGTCAGCCGGTCCTGGGGCGGCTCGTGGACCTGCACGGTCAGCCGCGCGTCCAGTTGCCCGCCGCGCTCGCCTCGGCCCTCGCCATGGCCGGGTTCGCCTTCACGGGCACCCACCCCCTTCCGCTCGCCTACGCGTGCGTGGCGGCCGCCGGGCTGCTGACACCGCCCCTGGAGGGCGGTCTGCGGGCCCTGTGGCCCTCTGTGCTGGGCCGGGAGGAGCAGGTGCACACGGCGTACGCCATGGACGCGGTGGCGCAGGAAGTGATGTTCACCGTGGGCCCGTTGCTGGTGACGCTCTGCGTCTCTCTGTGGTCGGCCGAGGCGGCGCTGTTGATCCTGAACGCCGTCGGTGTGCTGGGAGCCCTTTCCGTGGTCGTGTCGCCGCCCTCGCGCGCGTGGCGCTCGGCACCGCGCGAGGCGCACTGGCTCGGCGCCCTGCGCTCGCCGGGACTGCTGGCCCTGCTGGGCGCGCTGCTGTTCGTGGGCATGGCGCTGGGCTCCATCACGGTGGCCTCGGTGCCGTACGCGGACGACCACGGTGGTGACGCCGTGTACGGCTGGCTGATGGCCGCCCTGGGGCTGGGCGCGCTGATCGGCGGCACCGCGTACGGGGCGCGGCGGTGGACCGGTGAGCCGGCCCGGCGACTGCAGGCGCTGGTGGCCCTTCTGGCGGTGTGTTACCTGCCGCTGACGCTCATGCCGGGCGCGGTCGCCATGGTGCTGCTCACCGTGCTGGCGGGGGTCTTCCTGGCGCCCTGCATAGCCTGCGCGTTCGTCCTGGTCGACCGGCACGCGCCGAGTGGGACGGTCACGGAGGCGTTCTCCTGGCTGGTGACGACGTTCACCGTCGGCGCCTCGGTCGGAACGGGCCTCGCGGGGCCGGTCGTCGAGGCCGGAGGAGCCCTGTGGGGCTTCGCCCTGCCCGGTGTCGCGGGGGGTGTGTCGCTGCTGGTTCTGCTGGCCACCGGGCGGGTCCTCGCAGCTCCCGCCGGGCGGGCGGTCGTTGCGGCTTCATCGGAAAATGATCCAAACCGTGCGGCCGAACCCCGTTTCAGTTCAGGGGATCGGGCGTAATGTTCACTCATGGACCGCCGCATTTTCGGGCTGGAGAACGAGTACGGCGTCACATGTACGTTCAGGGGACAGCGCCGCCTGTCTCCCGACGAGGTGGCGCGGTACCTCTTCCGCCGTGTCGTGTCATGGGGCCGCAGCAGCAATGTCTTTCTGCGAAACGGCGCCCGCCTCTATCTCGACGTGGGCTCACATCCGGAATACGCGACACCCGAATGTGACAACGTGACCGAACTGGTCACCCACGACAAGGCCGGCGAACGCATTCTGGAAGGACTCCTGGTAGACGCCGAACGACGCCTGCACGAGGAAGGAATCGCGGGCGACGTCTACCTCTTCAAGAACAACACCGACTCGGCCGGCAACTCCTACGGCTGCCACGAGAACTATCTCGTCGCCCGGCACGGGGAGTTCTCCCGGCTGGCGGACATCCTCATCCCGTTCCTGGTCACACGGCAGCTGCTGTGCGGAGCGGGCAAGGTGCTGCAGACCCCGCGCGGGGCCGTCTACTGCGTCAGCCAGCGCGCGGAGCACATCTGGGAGGGCGTCTCCTCGGCGACGACCCGCTCGAGGCCGATCATCAACACCCGCGACGAACCGCACGCGGACGCCGAGCGCTACCGCCGGCTGCACGTCATCGTGGGCGACTCGAACATGTCCGAGACGACCATGCTGCTCAAGGTCGGCGCCACCGACCTGGTGCTGCGCATGATCGAGGCGGGCACCGTGATGCGCGACCTGACCCTGGAGAACCCGATCCGGGCGATCCGCGAGGTCAGCCACGACATCACCGGCCGGCGCAAGGTGCGCCTGGCCAGCGGCCGCGAGGCCTCCGCCCTGGAGGTGCAGCGGGAGTACTACGAGAAGGCCGTGGACTTCTGCGAGCGCCGCGGCATCCGCACCGGCACCGTGGAGCAGGTCCTGGAGCTGTGGGGCCGCACGCTGGACGCGATCGAGGCCGAGGACCTCGACCGGATCGGCACCGAGATCGACTGGGTCATGAAGTACAAGCTCATCGAGCGGTACCGGGCCAAGCACAACATGACCATGTCGCACCCGCGGGTCGCGCAGATAGACCTCGCCTACCACGACATCCACCGCCGTCGTGGCCTGTACTACCTGCTCGAGAAGAAGGGCCAAGCGGCCCGTATCTGCAACGACTTGAAGATCTTCGAGGGCAAGTCCGTTCCGCCGCAGACCACTCGGGCCCGGCTGCGCGGCGACTTCATCCGCAGGGCCCAGGAACAGCGTCGGGACTTCACCGTCGACTGGGTCCACCTCAAGCTCAACGACCAGGCCCAGCGCACGGTGTTGTGCAAGGACCCGTTCCGGTCGGTGGACGACCGGGTGGAGAAGCTGATCGCCGGGATGTGAGCAACACGTTCCGGTGAACACCGGAACGCAACACGGGCGCCGCACGTTTTCCGTGCGGCGCCCTTCTCACGCCGTAGAGTTGCGCGCACGCCAATCAACCAAGATCGATCGATACGAGGCCCCCACCGTGCGCCGACGCACCCTACTCATCGCCGTACCCGCAGGACTGGTCACGCTCGCCGGATGCGGCGACGACAAGAAGTCCGACTCGAGCAAGGCGAGCGACAGCGCGTCGCCCTCCGCGCAGGCCACCTCCGCCGCGCCACCGCCGAAGATCGTCGACGGTCCGCTGCCGGCCATCACGGCGGGTACGGCGTTCGGTACGAAGCCGACCGTCGCCAAGGGCAGCGGCGACCCCTCGAAGCAGCTCGCGGTGAAGACGGTCATCGCGGGCAGCGGCAAGACCGTCGCGGAGAACGACTACATCCAGGCCCACTACCTCGGCCAGGTCTGGGACACCGCGAAGGTCTTCGACAACTCCTACGACCGCAAGACCCCGCTGCTCATCCAGCTCGCCCAGGGCAGCATCATCGACGGCTGGCGCTACGCCCTGACCGGCAAGAAGGTCGGCAGCCGCGTCCTGTTCTCGGTGCCCCCCACCTGGGGTTACGGCACGACGGGGAACGCGCAGGCCGGTATCAAGGGGACCGACACGCTGGTCTTCGTCGCCGACATCCAGGGAGCGTTCAACGCGACCAGCTCCGCCAAGGGCGCCGACGTCCCGCAGAGCGACCCCAAGCTGCCGAAGATCGGTACCAACACCGACGGCAAGGCTCCCTCGATCGACATCCCCAAGGCGACCGCGCCGACCGGGCTGGTGGCGAAGTACGTCATCGAGGGCGACGGCGACGTGGTCGGCGCGAAGGACACCGTGCTGGTGCAGTACAAGGGCGTGGTGTGGGACAGCGGCAAGGAGTTCGACTCGACGTACAGCCGCAAGGCGCTCACGTCGTTCTCGCTGCAGCAGGTCGTCAAGGGCTGGGCGCAGGGCCTGACCGGCAAGAAGGTCGGCAGCCGCGTCCTCATCGTCATCCCGCCCAAGCTGGGCTACGGCGACAACCCGCCGGCGGGCAGTGGCCTGAAGAAGGACTCGGTGCTGGTCTTCTCGGTCGACATCCTGGCCAAGATGTGACCCGCCGGTGATGTAAGACTGTGCGTGTTGCCTTTCCGCAGACAAGCAGGAGCTAGAGACGTGAGCATCGAGAAGCCCGAGATCGACTTCCCGGGCGGCGAGCCCCCGGCGGACCTCGAGATCAAGGACATCTGGGAGGGCGACGGCGCGGTGGCGCAGGCGGGCCAGACCGTCACCGTCCACTACGTGGGCGTCGCCTTCAGCACCGGCGAGGAGTTCGACGCGAGCTGGAACCGCGGCACCCCCTTCCGCTTCCCGCTGGGCGGCGGCCGGGTCATCAAGGGCTGGGACCTGGGCGTGCAGGGCATGAAGGTCGGCGGCCGCCGTCAGCTGACCATCCCGGCGCACCTCGCCTACGGCAACCAGAGCCCGACCCCGGCGATCAAGCCCGGCGAGACCCTGATCTTCGTGGTCGACCTGGTCGCCGTCTGACCGTCGGAATCCGACCGGACCCGATCACCTGGGGCCCATGCCTGCTCGGGCATGGGCCCTCGGCTTTTGCCACGCCACTTCGGGGCGGTACGGTCATCGTCGTAAAGGACCATAGGGAGGCGAAGGGCGTCGATGGCCATTGCCAAGGCCGAGCGGCTGATGAACCTGGCGCTGTGCCTGCTCGGGACGCGGCGGCCGCTGAGCAAGCGTGAGCTGCGCGAGTCCATCGAGGCCTATCTGGAGGCCAATTCGGAGGACGCCTTCAGCCGCATGTTCGAGCGGGACAAGGACGACCTGCGTGAACTCGGCCTGGTCATCGAGACGGTGGAGAACCTCGACGGCGAGACCGGCTACCTCGCCCGCCGCGACAGCAACCGTCTGCCGCCCATCACGCTCGACGCCGAGGAGGCGGCCGCCCTGGGGCTTGCCGCCAAGGTGTGGCAGCAGGCCCGGCTCGCCGGCGCGGCCAGCGGTGCCCTGCAGAAGCTGCGCGCGGCGGGACTGCCCGAGGACGTCGACCCGTACGAGGCCCACGGCGCCCTGGAGCCGCGCATCCCCGTCCACGAGGCCGCCTTCGAGCCGCTGATGCTGGCCTGCCGCGACCGCCGGCCGGTCGTCTTCGACTACCGCAAGGCCAACGCCGCCCATCCCGAACCCCGGCACGTCGAGCCCTGGGCGCTGGAGTGCTGGCGCGGCCACTGGTATCTGGCCGGCTTCGACCGTGACCGGGGCGCCGAGCGGGTCTTCCGGCTGTCGCGGATCACCGGCAAGGTCCGCAGCCGCAGCGGGCGGTTCACCGCCGAGATCCCCGATGTCGTCACCGTCCGCGAGACCGTCGCGAGCTGGGCGGGGGAGACCGCCGACCGCTCCGCGCTGATCCGGCTGCGCGCGGACGCCGGGTACCCCCTTCGGGCGAAGGCCACCTCGGTGCGGGAACTCGGCGACGGGTGGGACGAGTTGGAGATTCCGTACGGGCACGGGCTGGACGCCTGGCTGGTGGAGTTCGGTCCGGACGTGGTGGTCCTCGAGCCGGCCGAGCTGCGGGCGGACGTCGTGGACCGGCTGCGGGCCGTGGCCAAGGGCTGAGGGGGAGCGGAGCAGGACAGTGGCAGGCAAACCGGTCAGGCCCGTCAACGCCATCGACCAGACCCGGCGGATGCTCTCCCTGGTGACCTACCTGAAGGAGCGCCCCGGGGCCAGGGTCGAGGACGTGGCGCGCGCCTTCGGCATCACCGAGGACGAGCTGGTCTCCGACCTCGACGTGCTGCCCATGTGCGGCACCAGCTTCCGGGGCGGCGATCTCCTCGACATCGACACCGACGGCGAGCGCATCTGGTGGCACAACCCGGCCGCCCTCGGCGAGGAGACCGCGGAGCCGCTGCGTCTCGCCGCCGACGAGGCGACCGCTTTGCTCGTGGCCGCCCGCGCGGTGTCCACGCTGCCGGGCCTGCGCGAGAGCGACCGGCAGGCGCTGCTGCGGGCCACCGCCAAGGTGGAGACCGCGGCCGGCGAGGCGGCCGGCGCCAGCGCCCGACTGTCGGTGACCTTCGAGTCCGAGGGCGGGGTCTTCGCGGACGTCGACCGGGCCATCTCCGAGCGCCGGCGGCTGTGGATCCGCTACTACTCGCCGGCCCGCGACGAGGTCACCGAGCGGGAGATCGACCCCATCCGGCTGGTCAGCGTAGGGCACACCTACGTGGAGGCCTGGTGCCGCCGCTCCGAGGCGCGCCGCACCTTCCGCCTCGACCGCGTCGCCGAGATCAAGATCCTGGACGAGCCGTCCGCGCCGCCCGAGATAGAACTCAGGGACCTGTCCGAGGGGCTGGTCCAGCCGGCCGCCGAGGACCCGGAGGTCGTCGTCGAGGTCGGCCCGGGCGGCCGCTGGGTCGCCGAGTACTACCCGCACGACAGCGCTGATGAGCTTCCGGACGGCGGGCTGCGTATTACCCTGCGCACCCCCGACCCCGCGTCGCTGCGGCGGCTGGCCCTGCGGCTGGGCCGTGACGGCCGGATCGTCTCCCCGCCCGACCTCGCCGCCAGCGCCCGCCGCGCGGCCCGTGAGGCACTGGCGGCGTACGACGGGGTCGAGGCGCAGAGCACGGATCAGGAGCACTCGGTTCACGACCGGCGGGAGTGAGCCGAAGGGGCGCCGGTGCCCGGGTGCGAGCGCCCGAAGGGCGGGGCACGGTCGCCCCTCGGCTTCGGCCGAGGCGCTCCGGACGCGAACGACCAGGGACAAGGGAGCAAGGGCTGTGAGCGAGTCGTCGGTGTCGGGTGTGCGGGGCATGTCGGTGGCGGCCGCCTTCGCCGGGATGAGAAGTGTGGCCCCGGTGGTGTTCAAGGCGGGCTGCCCGGACTGCCGGGGCAGCTTCGAGCTCACCGCCAACGCCCTCAGACTGGCCATCGGCGCCAGCAGCCGCTCCACGTTCTACTCCTTCACCTGCCCGGACTGCGGAGCCGCGGTCCGCAAGCCGGCCGGGGAGCGGATCGTGGAACTGCTCACCGGCGGCGGGGTCAGGACCCTGCGGCTGCACACGCCGTAGAAAGGTCTAGTCTCGGCGTCATGTTCTGGCCGATGTTCGCGGTAGCCATGGGTTTTCTGGGTCTTGCCGTCCTGGGGGTGTTCGCCGTCCGGGTCTTTGTGGAGGCACAGCGTCTGGGCAGGCAGGTCAGCGACTCGGCGCGGCGGATCAACCGGGCCGCCGAGGACCTGGAGCGGGCCGCGGTGAGCACCGCGCGGGCCGTGGACTCCCTGTGAGTGCCGCTGTGCGAGCCCCGTGAGTCCTGCGCCGCAGGCGGTTTGGGTCACTTCGACCTGTCACCGGAGCCACCGTGACGGGTACGCTGCTGGTCGCGGCCCGGAGAACGAGGCCCGGACCGCGGACCGGGAGTACGCACGGGGATTGCCTCACGTTTACCCCTGAGCGTTACGATCGCTGGCAACATGGTCGATCGGACAGGTGTCCGACCGGCCGGACAGCACCCCACCCCAGCCGCCTCGGTGAGAAGGTAAAGACTTATGTTCGGAAGGCTCGGCGCCCCCGAGATCATTCTCATCCTCGTCGTCATCGTCCTGCTGTTCGGCGCGAAGAAGCTTCCCGACATGGCGCGCTCGCTCGGCAAGTCCGCCCGCATCCTCAAGAGCGAGGCGAAGGCGATGAAGGAGGAGGGCAACAGCACGGCCACCCCGGCCGGCCCGCCGAACAACGGCGAGCAGCCCCCCGCTCCGCGCACCATCCAGGCCGCCCCCGGCGACGTGACCAGCTCGCGCCCGGTCACCGAGCCGACGGACTCCACCAAGGCCTGATGCAGGGCCGGACACCTCCGGCCTGCCGCACGAGATGAGGACGTGGGTTGCCCAAGTCTGCCCGCAAACAGGAGAAGGATCCCGAGGGGCGGATGCCCCTTGCGGACCACCTTCGTGAGCTCCGCAACCGGCTCGCGAAGGCGATGCTGGCGATCGTCGTGATCACGATCGTCGCCGCCTTCTTCTACAACGACATCATCAACTTCCTCACCAAGCCGGTCCTCGACTCGGTCGGGTGCGGGGAGACCTTCGAGCAGCTGGCCAAGTCCAAGTCCAGCTCTCACCCGTGCGCCCAGATCACGATCAACGGTCTGCTGGCGCCCTTCACGCTGGCCCTGCAGGTGTCCCTCATGGCCGGTGTGGTGTTCGCCTCGCCGATCTGGCTGTACCAGCTGTGGGCCTTCGTCGCGCCCGGTCTGCACAAGCACGAGAAGAAGTACGCCTACGCGTTCGTCGGCACCGGCGTCCCGCTGTTCTTCGGCGGCGCCTTCTTCGCGTACAAGGTCCTGCCGACCACGGCGAAGGTGCTCATCGACTTCACCCCGCACGGCGTGAGCAACCTGCTCCCGCTCGACGACCTGCTCCAGCTCGTCACCCGCATGGTGATCGTCTTCGGGCTCTCCTTCGAGCTCCCCCTGCTGCTGATCATGCTCAACCTCACCGGGGTGCTCAGCGGCACGCGGATGCTCGGCTGGTGGCGGGCCATGATCCTGGGCATCACGATCTTCGCGGCGGTCGCGACGCCCAGCACGGACCCGCTGTCGATGCTGGCGCTGGCCGGACCGATCTGGGTGCTGTACTTCGGCGCGGTCGTGTTCTCGATCTTCAACGACAAGCGCAAGCGCCGTCGTGAGGAGATGGGTCCCGCCGACGACGAGGCCTCCGACCTGGACCTCACCCCCGAGGACATCGGGGAGGTCGAGACCGTCTCGGCCAGCCGGGCACTGCCCGAGCAGGCCACCACGGACCGGGTCAACGGCTACGACGACGTGACCTGAGCGCCCGCTCGTCGAACATGGTCCGAGAGGTGCCCACCGTCCACCGGGACGCGGGCACCTCTCGGTGTTTGACGGCCAAGGTTCCGGATAATGATCGTCCTGTTGTCAGTGGGGCCCGGTACGCTCGAAAGCACGATGACAGAGGACCTCTCACCGGCCGAGCGGTACGCGGCTGCCCGTAGGCGCGCTGCCGAGCAGGCCACCGCGCTCGCCTCCTTCCGCGAGATGTACGACTTCGGCCTGGACCCCTTCCAGATCGAGGCCTGCCAGGCACTCGAAGCGGGCAAGGGCGTGCTGGTCGCCGCGCCCACCGGCTCCGGCAAGACGATCGTGGGCGAGTTCGCCGTCCACCTCGCCCTGCAGCAGGGCAAGAAGTGCTTCTACACGACACCCATCAAGGCACTGTCGAACCAGAAGTACGCCGACCTGTGCCGCCGCTACGGAGCGGACAAGGTCGGTCTGCTCACCGGCGACAACAGCGTCAACTCCGAGGCGCCGGTGGTCGTGATGACCACCGAGGTCCTCCGGAACATGCTGTACGCCGGCTCCCAGACCCTCCTCGGCCTCGGCTACGTGGTCATGGACGAGGTGCACTACCTCTCCGACCGCTTCCGCGGAGCCGTGTGGGAAGAGGTGATCATCCACCTCCCCGAGTCGGTGACCCTGGTCTCGCTCTCCGCGACCGTCTCCAACGCCGAGGAGTTCGGCGACTGGCTGGACACCGTCCGCGGCGACACCGAGGTGATCGTCTCCGAGCACCGGCCCGTGCCGCTGTTCCAGCACGTGCTGGCCGGACGCCGGATGTACGACCTCTTCGAGGAGGGCGAGGGCAGCAAGAAGGCCGTCAACCCCGACCTCACGCGCCTGGCCCGCATGGAGGCGAGCCGGCCGTCGTACCAGGACCGCAGGCGCGGCCGTGCCATGCGCGAGGCGGACCGGGAGCGGGAGCGCCGCCAGCGCTCGCGGGTGTGGACGCCGGGGCGTCCCGAGGTCATCGAGCGGCTCGACGCCGAGGGCCTGCTGCCCGCCATCACCTTCATCTTCAGCCGCGCGGCCTGCGAGGCGGCCGTACAGCAGTGCCTGTACGCAGGCCTCCGGCTCAACGACGAGGAGGCGCGGGAGAAGGTGCGCGCCCTGGTCGAGGAGCGCACCGCGTCCATCCCGACCGAGGATCTGCACGTCCTCGGGTACTACGAGTGGCTGGAGGGCCTGGAGCGGGGCATAGCGGCCCATCACGCGGGCATGCTGCCGACGTTCAAGGAGGTCGTCGAGGAGCTGTTCGTCCGCGGCCTGGTGAAGGCCGTGTTCGCCACGGAGACGCTCGCGCTCGGCATCAACATGCCCGCCCGCTCGGTGGTGCTGGAGAAGCTCGTCAAGTGGAACGGCGAGCAGCACGCCGACATCACACCCGGCGAGTACACCCAGTTGACGGGCCGGGCCGGCCGGCGGGGCATCGACGTCGAGGGCCACGCCGTCGTTCTGTGGCAGCGCGGGATGAGCCCCGAGCACCTGGCGGGCCTCGCGGGCACGCGCACCTATCCGCTGCGCTCCAGCTTCAAGCCGTCGTACAACATGGCGGTCAACCTGGTGGAGCAGTTCGGGCGGCACCGCTCCCGCGAACTGCTGGAGACGTCGTTCGCGCAGTTCCAGGCCGACAAGTCCGTCGTCGGGATCTCCCGGCAGGTGCAGCGCAACGAGGAGGGCCTGGAGGGCTACAAGGCCTCCATGACCTGCCACCTCGGTGACTTCGAGGAGTACGCCCGCCTGCGGCGCGAACTGAAGGACCGCGAGACCGAGTTGGCCCGGCAGGGAGCCGCGGAGCGGCGCGCCGAGGCCGCGGTGGCGCTGGAGAAGCTGAAGCCGGGAGACGTCATCCATGTGCCGACGGGCAAGTACGCCGGTCTGGCTCTGGTGCTGGACCCCGGACTGCCGGCCGGACGGTCCAACGGACACCGTGGCTTCGAGCACCACGACGGGCCGCGACCGCTGGTGCTGACCGCCGAGCGGCAGGTCAAGCGACTGGCGTCGATGGACTTCCCGGTGCCGGTCGAGGCGCTGGAACGGATGCGCATCCCCAAGTCGTTCAACCCGCGCTCGCCCCAGTCGCGCCGCGACCTCGCCTCCGCGCTGCGCACCAAGGCCGGGCACATCCCGCCGGAGCGCGCGCGGAAGAAGCGGTCGCAGGCGGCCGACGACCGGGAGATCGCGCGCCTGCGCACCGCCATCAGGGCTCACCCCTGCCACGGGTGCAGCGAGCGCGAGGACCACGCGCGGTGGGCCGAGCGGTACCACCGGCTGCTGCGGGACACCTCGCAGCTGGAGCGGCGCATCGAAGGCCGGACGAACACGATCGCCCGGACCTTCGACCGCATCGTGGCCCTGCTGACCGAGCTGGACTATCTGCGCGGTGACGAGGTCACCGAACACGGCAAGCGGCTGGCGCGGCTGTACGGCGAGTTGGACCTGCTGGCCAGTGAGTGCCTGCGGGAGGGCGTCTGGGAAGGGCTCGGTCCCGCGGAACTCGCCGCCTGTGTCTCGGCGCTGGTGTACGAGGCGCGGGTCGGGGACGACGCGATGGCGCCGAAGCTGCCGTCGGGCAAGGCCAAGGCCGCGCTCGGCGAGATGGTGCGGATCTGGGGGCGGCTGGACGCGCTCGAGGAGAACTTCCGGATCACACAGACCGAGGGCGTCGGGCAGCGGGAGCCGGATCTCGGCTTCGCCTGGGCCGCGTACATGTGGGCCTCCGGGAAGGGACTGGACGAGGTGCTGCGCGAGGCGGAGATGCCGGCGGGGGACTTCGTGCGGTGGTGCAAGCAGGTGATCGACGTGCTGGGGCAGATCTCGGCGGCGGCGCCCGTCTCCGCCGAGGGCTCGACCGTGGCCAAGACTGCGCGTAAGGCTGTTGATCTGTTGCTGCGGGGGGTTGTGGCCTACTCGTCGGTCGGGTGACGTTTCGTTGGCGGGTGCGGGTGCGGGTGCGGGTGTGGCTGGTCGCGCCCACGCGGCGGTAGCCGCACATTCAACACAGCCCCGCGCCCCTAAGGGCGTTACTGTTCCCGCCTGCTCAGATAGGACCGCCAGCTTCCGTAGGACGTGATGTTCTCGGCGCTCGCCAGTGCCCCCGGTTCGCAGAGAAAGCCGGGAACTCGGGTGCCGTCTGCCAATTCCACCTCTCCCAGCGCCATGGGCCGGGGGAGCGTCGTCAGCAGTTGGCCCAGCCCTTCTGCCGGGAGGCGCCACACCTCCGTCTCGATCTCGGCCCCGCCCTCGCCCACATGCACGAGCCCCGGCTTCGGCGGTTCCGTCGTCAGCGCGTGCAGGCGGTAGACCGGGGCCGTCGTGGTGGTGCGGTCCAAGCAGGCGCCCAGGGACAGGAGTTGGGGGTTGAGGGGCTGGCCCGTGAGGTGGGCGCCCACCACGGCCAGCCGGGCTTCCGGCTGGAGCGACGCGGCGATCTTCGTCAGGCGTTCGTCCGTGAAGGCCGGGCCGATCAGCATCACGCCGAAGGGGAGGCCGTTGACCGAGCCTGCGGGGACGGCGACCGCGGCCAGGTCGAAGAGGTTGGTCGAGTTGGTGAAGCGACCCAGGCGGGCGTTGGAGGCGAGGGGATCTGCGGCGACCTCGGCGAGGGTCGGATGGCCCGGGGTCGTGGGGAGGAGCAGGGCGTCCGCGTCGGAGAGTTCGGCGAGGGCGCGGGAGCGGAGGGCGGCCAGGCGGTCGAGGTCGGCGTAGAGCTGGTGGGCCGGGATGTCCCGGGCGCGGGTGATGATGCCGGCGACCGTGGGGTCGAGGCCCTCGACGCCGTCGGCTGACGCCTTGTCGACAAAACTCCCCACCGCCGTGTAGCGCTCGGCGACGAAGGCGCCCTCGTACAGCATCGCGGCGGCCTCGGTGAAGGGCGTCAGGTCCAGGGTGCGTACGTCGGCGCCCGCGGCGCGCAGTCGCTCCACCGCGGCCTCGTACGCCTGCGCCCAGCCCTCGTCCAGCTCGCCGAGTTGGCCGGGTGCCGGGACCGCGATGCGCCAGGGGCCCGGGGTGCGCTGGGGGAGGGCGGGGAGTTCGCGGGCGGGTGGGGAGGTCATGAAGGACAGGGCCTGTTCGGCCTCCTGGAGGGTGCGGGCGAAGACCGTCACGCAGTCGATGGAGGCGCAGGCGGGGACCACGCCCTCCGTGGGGACCAGGCCGCGGGTCGGCTTGAGGCCGACGATGCCGTTGAAGGCGGCCGGGACCCGGCCCGAGCCCGCCGTGTCGGTGCCGAGGGCCAGATCCACGATGCCGAGGGCCACCGCGACCGCCGAACCGGAGCTGGAGCCGCCGCTGATGCGGGACGGGTCGTGGGCGTTGCGTACGGCGCCGTAGGGCGAGCGGGTGCCCACCAGGCCGGTCGCGAACTGGTCCAGGTTCGTCGTCCCCAGCACGATCGCGCCGGCCGCCCGGAGCCGGGCGACGACCGGGGCGTCGGTCTCCGGGTGGTAGGCGTACGCCGGGCAGCCCGCGGTGGTGGGCAGGCCGGCCACGTCGATGTTGCCCTTGGCCGCGAACAGGCGCCCGGCGAGCGGGAGTCGGTCGCCGGAGGCGGCGCGTGCGTCGATGGCTCGCGCTTCCGCCTCGACCTCGTCCTGCGGGCGCAGATCGATCCAGATCTCGGGGCGGTCCACGGCCTCGATGCGGGCGTAGGCGGCGCGGACTCGGGAGAGAGCGGACATGGTGTGTGCCTCTTTCGGTTCGTCGGCCGGGGCGTTCAGTGCGTCGCCGGGGCCAGGACCAGCAGTGCCGTCCCCGCCTCCACCTGGTCGCCGGGCCTGGCCAGGATCTCCGCCACCACACCGGCCATCGGTGCGTGCACCCTGGACTCCATCTTCATCGCCTCCAGGGCGAGGAGCGGCTGCCCGGCCGTCACCTGGTCGCCGGGCTGCACGTTCAACTGCCAGACGGATGCGGCGAATTCGGCCTCCACGAGTCGTCCTCCGGCCGGGACCGTCACCTCGGCCGGGGAAGCCGCGGGTGCGGAGGCTGCTTCGGCGCGCGCGAACTCTCCCGCCGCCTCCCACGCGTCCCGCTCCGCTGCGAAGGCCGTCTGCTGCCGGTCCCTGAACTCGCTTATGGACTCGGCGTTGTCGGCGAGGAAGGTCTGGTACTCGGCCAGCGAGAACGTGCCCTGCTCGATGCGCGGCACGAAACGGCCGGAGGTGATGTCGGCACGCAGGTCGAGGAGTTCGTCCGCGTCCACCGGATACCACTTGATCCGGTCGAAGAAGCGCAGCAGCCAGGGCGACCCGGGTTCGAACGCGCCGCGCTGCTGCCATCCCGACCACACCTGGGTCGTACGGCCCACGAACTGGTAGCCGCCGGGGCCCTCCATGCCGTAGATGCACAAGTAGGCGCCGCCGATGCCGACCGAGTTCTCGGCGGTCCAGGTGCGGGCCGGGTTGTACTTCGTGGTCACCAGGCGGTGCCGGGGGTCCAGCGGGGTGGCCACGGGGGCGCCCAAGTAGACGTCTCCGAGGCCGAGAACGAGGTATTCGGCGGCGAAGACCGTGTCGTAGACGTCGTTCACCGACTCCAGGCCGTTGACGCGGCGGATGAACTCGATGTTCCAGGGGCACCAGGGGGCGTCGTCGCGGACGCCGGCCATGTAGCGGGCGATCGCCTCGCGGGTGGCGGGGTCGTCCCAGGAGAGGGGGAGGTGGACGGTGCGGGAGGGGACGACGAGTTCGTCGGTGGGCGGGAGGGTGTCCGTGATCTCCCGTACGGCTGCGAGGAGTTGGTGTTGGGGCAGGCGGGTCGGGTCCGTCTGGATCTGGAGGGAGCGGATGCCGGGGGTGAGGTCCGTGATGCCCTCGGGGCCGTCGGAGGCCACGGCCTCCATCAGGGCGTGCACCCGCATGCGCAGGGCCAGGTCCAACTGCATGGGGCCGAACTCGACCAGCAGGTTGTCGTCGCCGCTGCGGCGGTACGTCACGTCTGCGTCGCGGGCGAGGATGCCGCCGTCCACAATCTCCGGGCGGGCCGAGCCGTCCACGTTCACCGGTATGAAGCGCACCGTGTCGCCCGGCCGCAGTTGGCCGAGCTTCCAGCGCTCGCCGCTCAGCACGGTCGCCGGGCACACGAACCCGCCCAGGGACGGGCCGTCCGGGCCCAGCAGCACCGGCATGTCGCCGGTGTAGTCGACGGCGCCGACCGAGTACGGGGTGTCGTGGATGTTGGACGGGTGCAGGCCCGCCTCGCCGCCGTCGGTGCGGGCCCAGCGGGGCTTGGGGCCGACCAGACGGACGCCGGTGCGGGCCGAGTTGAAGTGGACCTTCCAGTCGGCGGCGTAGAAGTCGCGGATGTCGTCCTCGGTGAAGAACTCCGGTGCCGCGTGCGGGCCTTCGACGGCGCCGATGTGCCAGAGAGCCGTGAAGTCCGGGCGTTCGGTGACCGGGGCTCCCTCCGTGACCGTCCCTCCGTGCAGGACGTCGCCCGTCCTGAGCGCCCTGCCGCCGTGTCCGCCGAAGCGGCCCAGGGTGAAGGTGCTCGCGCTGCCCAGGAAGGCCGGGACGTCGAGGCCGCCGGCGAACAGGACGTAGGTCCGCAGGCCGTGTTGTTCGGGTGCGCCGACCTCCAGTACGGCGCCGGCGGGCACCGTCACCGGCTCCCACTGCGCGACCGGGGTGCCGTCGACCGTGACGGGGGCCGGGGCGCCGGTCACGCAGATGGTCGTCGGGTGCGTGAACCGCAACGACGGTCCCTGCAAGGTGCATTCGAGGCCGGGCGCGCCCTCCTCGTTGCCCAGCGCGCGGTTGCCGAGTCGGAAGGAACGGTCGTCCATGGGGCCGCTCGGCGGCACGCCGACCCGCCAGTAGCCGGTGCGGCCCGGCCAGTCCTGCACGGTGGTGAGGGTGCCGGCGGAGACCACCTCGATGCGCGGGGTCGGGTCGCTCACCGAGGCGAGCGTGGCAGTGGAGTGCCTGGCCGCCTTGAAGTCCTCGTCCTCCAGGGCCGCGCGGACCAGTCCCAGGTTGGTCTCGATGCCGTCGACGCGGGTGCGGGTCAGTGCCTCGTCCAGGCGGCGCAGGGCGTGGGCGCGATCGGGGCCGTACGCGATCACCTTGGCGAGCATCGGATCGTACGACGTCGTCACCTCGGTACCGGTCTCCACCCAGCCGTCGACGCGTACCCCCGAAGGGAACTCGACCCTGGTCAATAGGCCCGCGCTGGGCCGGTGTTCGCGCGAGGGGTCCTCGGCGTAGAGGCGGGCCTCGACGGCGTGGCCGCGGGGCGGGTCGGGTTCGCGCACGACGTCGCGTTCGCCGCGGGCCAGGCGCAGCATCCAGGCGACCAGGTCGACGCCGTAGATCTCCTCGGTGACCGGATGTTCCACCTGGAGGCGGGTGTTGACCTCGAGGAAGTAGGCCTCCTCACGGGCGGCGTCGTACACGAACTCGACGGTTCCGGCGGAGCGGTAGCCGACGGAGGCGCACAGATCCCGGGCGGAGGACGTGAGTTGCGCGCGGACGTGCGGGGGCAGGCCGGGGGCCGGTGCCTCCTCCAGGACCTTCTGGTTGCGGCGCTGGAGTGAGCAGTCGCGGTCGCCGAAGGTGACCACTCTGCCGTCGCCGTCGCCGAAGACCTGCACCTCGACATGGCGGGCGTGCTCCACCAGGCGCTCCAGGAAGACGCCGGCCGAGGAGAAGGAGGCGGCGGCCACGCGCTGCACCCGGTCCCAGGCGTCGGTCAGTTCGTCCGCTGACCGACATGCCGACATACCGATTCCGCCACCGCCGCCGGTCGCCTTGAGCATGACCGGATAGCCGATTGCGGCCGCCTCGCTCCGCGCCTCCTCCAGCGATCCCAGCAGCCCTGTTCCCGGTGCCAGCGGCACTCCCGCCGCTTCGGCGGCCGCCCGGGCGGTGTGCTTGGCGCCGAACAGCTCCAGCTGCTCCGGCGTCGGGCCGACGAAGACGATCCCGGCCTCCTCGCACCGCCGCGCGAACAGGGCGTCCTCGGAGAGGAAGCCGTAGCCGGGGTGGATCGCGCCCGCGCCGCTGTCCTTGGCCGCCTTCAGCACCAGGTCGGCGTCGAGGTAGGACTCCTTCGCGGGCGCCGGGCCGAGCCGCACCGCCTGGTCGGCGAGACGGACGTGGGGTGCCGAGCGGTCTGGGTCGGAGTACACGGCGACGGTGCGCAGACCGAGTTCGCGGGCGGTGCGGATGATCCGGACCGCGATCTCGCCGCGGTTGGCGACCAGCAGCGTGTCGAAGGTCATCGGACGGCTCCGGCGATCGTCATCTCCACCGCGGTCGGCTCGAAGCCGTTGCAGGGGTTGTTGATCTGGGGGCAGTTGGAGACGAGGACCAGGACGTCGCGTTCGGCGCGCAGGGTCAGCTTCAGGCCCGGTGCCGAGATGCCGTCGACGATGCCGAGGGTGCCGTCCTTCTCGACCGGCACGTTCATGTACCAGTTGATGTTGGAGACCAGGTCCCGCTTGCCGAGCCCGTGCTTGGATCCCTCGGCGAGGAAGTTGTCCACGCACGCGTGCTGCGACCAGGTGTGGTGGCCGTAGCGGAGGGTGTTGGACTCCTTGGAGCAGGCGCCGCCGACCGTGTCGTGCCGGCCCACCTCGTCCTCGACCACCGTCATCAGCGGGGAGTACTCGTTGCTCATGAGCACGCTGCCGGTGGTCAGGAAGATGCCGCCCTGGGCCTGAACGGTGTCGGGGGCGCTGTAGCGGACCGAGGTGTCGTGGGCGTCGTACGCCAGGAAGTCGACGGCCTGGTTGCCGTGCAGATCGGTGATGGTCAGCGTCTGGCCGGCGCGGATCACGGACGACCAGGCCGCCCGGGCCGGAACGACGGTCGTGTGTACGGGTGTCGGCGTGCCGGTGCCGGTGCCGGTGCCGGTGGTCGTGTTCGCGCTCATGCGAGCCCCCTCGCGGCGAGGAATTCGGCGGTGTTCAGGAAGGCGCGGCGGCCCTCGGGAGTGGCCTCCCACAGGGGGTCGCCCGGCGCGGTCGGTGCCGCGCGCCAGGCCAGGACCTCCAGGGGGGTGCTGACGTACTCCTCCCGGGGGTCGGCGGGGTGCGGCGCGTTGGCGATCAGCACGGTGAGGTCCTGCTCGGCGCGCAGGGTGACGCTGCCTCCGGGGCCGGTCGAGCCGGTGAAGTCGAGGGTGCCGTCGTCGCGGATCTCCACGCCCTGGAAGAAGGAGAGGGACGGGGGGAGATCGCGGGGTTCGAGGCCGTTCTTCGCGGCCGCCAGTTTGAACAGCTCGCGGCCGGCGGGGGAATCGGACTGCGGGGTCCCGTCGCCGTAGCGGTCGGTGTTGCGGGCGAGGGTGGAGGTTCCGCACAGGGCGTCGTGGCGGTGGGAGGTGTCGGCGATCACCGACGCGAGCACCCGGCCCTGGTCGGACAGGAGCAGCCGGCCCTCGCCGAGGTAGGCGTTCCACTGCACCTTCACCGTGTCGGCCACGTTCAGCCGCTCCCAGGGGCGGTCCGCGACGTACAGCAGCAGATGCGCGCAGGCGTCGCCGCGCAGGTCGGTCAGGCGCAGCTCGGTGCCCCGGGCCAGCACCCGGTGCGTGTAGTTGCCGCCCGCCACCGTCTCGGCCCACACCAGATGGCCGGCCTCGCAGGGCGGGTTCGGCCAGTCGGCGGCCGGGACGACGGGCATGGTCTCGGCACGGGTGCCCTCCTGGGCGCGCGCGTGGTCGCGGGCTCCGTATGTGGTCGCTGTCGCCATCGCGGGACCTCCGGCTCCGGGATCGTCTCTTCCGGGTAGTGCTGCTCAGGTCATTTCTGTCGCTCGACAGAAATTAGGTGGCGGTCGGGTCGCCGGGATTGCCCGCGCGTTGCCGGTCGGTTACCGAGCCCTCACCAAGATCGCCCCACGGGCCGTCGTACCAGGTGGTGTGCGAGGATCGAACGCATGGGAACGACGGGTGGACGCCGGGTCGGCAGGCCCCGGGCCGCGCCGCGGCCGGACAGCGGGCTCTCGCCGCGCGACGAACTGCTCGTGGCGGCCGCCGAGTTGTTCACCACCCAGGGCTACGCGGCCACCACCACCCGCGCGGTGGCCGAGCGCGCGGGTATGCGGCAGGCCTCGATGTACCACTACGTCTCGGGCAAGGAGGAACTCCTCGCCGACCTGCTGGAGTCCACGGTCACGCCCTCGCTGACGTACGCCCGCCGCCTCCTCGCCGATGACGCCAGGCCCGCCGAGCAGCGGCTGTGGGACCTGTGCCGCACCGACGTCGAGCTGCTGTGCGGCGGCCCGCACAACCTCGGCGGCCTGTATCTGCTGCCCGAGGTGCGCGCCGAGCGGTTCGCCGGGTTCCACGCCGTGCGCGCCGAACTCAAGGACGCCTACCGGCAGTTGCTCGCCGCCACCCCGGCCGGCGGCATGCTCGCCAAGAGTGAGCTCGATCTCCGTACGGACCTGTTGTTCGGGTTGATCGAGGGCGTGATCCTGGTGCACCGCTCCGAGCCCGAGCGGCCGGTGTCGGTGTTCGCGGAGGCGACGGCGGACGCGGCGTTGCGCATCGCCGGGGTCTGAACGGCCGCCCCGGAAGGGGATCTTCACCCGTCGCGGTGAGTGAGTCTCGTACGTCCGTGCGCCGTCACGCACCGTGTGCGATCGGGGGCTGAGCGTGTAAATGGGGCCGAGAGTACTCCGATCCCGTGCCCGGTTTCAGGTGCTTGCTGAATATGACACGGCGATGATCCGGTCGGACTAAGCTCGCCCGCAGCGCACCGAGTTGAACCATATTCGTGCGCTTGTTCCCCATATGTGCGACTCCCAGTCGATTCGTTTCAGAGGGCCTACATGGTGAGTGTTCAGTCCCCGCCCGGGCGCCGAGAACTTCCCTACGCGCGCGTGTTGTTGCTCCCCGCGATAGCGATGGCCGCGGCGACCGGCGCCGCCGTCGCCGCGGTGACCGAGCCCGCCAGGGCCGCCGTCGGCTGGTGCGGCGCCCTCGCCACCCTCCTGGTGATCGCGACGGCGGCCGAAGCGGTACGACGCGGCCGCGGTCTGCGGGCCCTGCGCGAGGAGAGCACCCGTCACATCGCGTACCTGGAACAGCGCGTGGCCGCACACGACCGCGAGCTGGTGCGCCTGGGCCGGGAGATCACGCCCGCCGCGATCCAGCAACTGCGCATCGGCGTTTCACCCAGAGAGGTGATTCGCAGCCTGGGCGACGTCGACCCGTCGTACCGCGACCTCACCCCGGCGCAGGCGGCCCTGGTCCAGCGGATGGTCGACATCGTCGACCACGAGGAAGCCCTGCGCGACTCGGCCGCCCGCTCCTTCGTCAGCGTCGCGCGGCGCGTCCAGGCCATCGTGCACCAGCAGGCCAGCGAACTCCGCGAGATGGAGGAGGACCACGGCCGCAACCCCGAGGTCTTCGACGACCTGCTGCGCATCGACCACGGCACCATGCTGATCGGCCGTCTCGCCGACTCCATCTCCGTGCTGGGCGGCGGCCGTCCCGGCCGTCAGTGGCCCGAACCCGTCCCGCTGTACAGCGTGCTGCGCGGCGCCATGTCCCGCATCCTGGAGTACCGCCGGATCAGCCTGGACTCCATCGCCAAGGTCAACATCAACGGCGTCTCCGTCGAGCCGGTCATCCACGCGGCCGCCGAACTCCTCGACAACGCCACCCGCTACTCGCCGCCGCAGACCAAGGTGCACGTCACCGCCAGCGAGGTGCAGACCGGGGTCGCGATCGAGATCGAGGACGCCGGCGTCAGCCTCAGCGAGGAGGCCCGTGCCCGGGCCGAAGGCATGCTCGAGCGCGCCAAGCAGGGCACCGACCTCCAGGACCTCGGCGAGTCCCCGCGCCTCGGCCTCGCTGTGGTCGGCCGTCTGTGCACGGCGTACAACATGCAGGTCTCGCTGCGCTCCTCCGCCTACGGCGGCGTCCGCGCCGTCCTCATCGTGCCGCGCGACATGATGACCGAGGACCCCGCGCCCGGACTCGCCCACGGCATTGGCGCCGCCGCGGCGCCCAAGGCCGACGACGCGCTCGAAGGCCCCCAGCGCCCGCCCAAGAAGCGGCGCCCCACCAGCCCGAAGTACCCGGCCGCGGTCTCCATGGAGGACGACGTCCCCGTGGTCACCGAGTGGACCGCGGGCGGGCTGCCGCAGCGCCGCAGCCGCGTCAAGACCCCGCTCAGCCAGCGGATCGCCGAGCAGGAGGCCATCGAACGGGCCGAACGGGAAGGCCGGCCGACCGTCTGGTCGACGCCGAAGCCCGAGCCCGAGCCCGAACCGGTCAAGGACGAGCCCGCACCCGGTGCCTGGGTCGAGGCGTTCTGGAACGGCCTCAAGGACAAGCCCGACCCGCTCACACTCCAACCACGAACCCGACCGGCCCGCGCCGACGCCCGCGCCGAGGCCGATGACGAGGGAGACCTCAAGTGATCCAGCAGCGCGCCAACTTCGACTGGCTGCTCAAGGACCTGCACGACGGCGTACCGGGCATCGAGATGATCGTGGTGCTCTCCGCCGACGGACTGCGCATCGCCCGCTACGGCGGCGACCCGGACACCGCCGACCGCGTCGCCGCGGCCTGTGCCGGCCTGCAGAGCCTGGCGAGCGCCGTCGCCCAGGAGATCCCCAACAGCGACGGCAAGATGAAGATGGTCCTCATCGAGATCAACGGCGGCTACTTCTACCTGATGGCCGCGGGCGCCAACGCCTACCTCGCCGTGCTCTCCGACACGTTCGCCGAACCCGGACTGATGAGCAACCGGATGTCCGACCTCGTCGCCCGTATCGGTGCCCATCTGACCAGTCCGCCCCGACGCAACGGGCAGACCGTATGACTCCTCCGCAACGCCGGCGGCGCCGCTTCAAGGAACAACCGTCGCCACCGCCGGCCCCACCCGGCACCCCGAGACAACCGGAGCGGCTCTTCGTGGTGGCCGGGCCGGACGGCGACGGCGAGCGCGACGCGGACCTCGACCTCGTCACGTTAATCGTGGCGCGCGCCGACCCCCCGCCGTCCGCCACGCCCGAGCAGTCGGCGCTGCTCCGGCTCTGCACCACCCCCCTGTCCGTGGCCGAGCTCTCGGCGTATCTCAACCTGCCGTTCAGCGTGATGACGGTCCTGCTCACCGACATGCTGGCGGCCGGCCTGGTGACGGCGCGCGCACCGATCGTGCGCCAGTCCGTCGCCGACCGTTCCCTCCTCGAAGCGGTGATGCATGGACTTCAAAGGCTCTGACACCATCCCCGGCCCACGCACCGAGGACCAGCTGCCGCACACGGCCGCGGCAGCGGTCAAGATCGTGATCGTGGGCGGCTTCGGCGTCGGCAAGACCACCATGGTCGGCTCCGTCAGCGAGATCAGGCCGCTGACCACCGAAGAGACCATGACGCAGGCAGGCATCGGCGTCGACGACAACTTCGGCTCGGAGACCAAGACGGCCACCACCGTCGCCATGGACTTCGGCCGCATCAGCATCACCGACGAATTGGTGCTGTACCTCTTCGGCACCCCCGGCCAGGAACGCTTCTGGTTCCTGTGGAACGGCCTGTTCGACGGCGCGCTGGGCGCGGTGGTGCTGGTCGACACCCGCCGTCTGGAGGTCAGCTTCGACGTCATAGGGCGGCTGGAGGAACGCGGGGTGCCCTTCGTGGTCGCCGTCAACACCTTCCCCGATGCGCCCCGTTACCCCATCGGCGAACTCCGTACGGCACTCGACCTGCCGGACGAGATCCCCATCATCGAGTGCGACGCCCGCCGCCGGGCCTCCAGCCGGGACGTCCTGATGACCCTGCTGCGCTTCCTGCACGCCCTGGCGATGGCCAAGGCCCCGGCGTGAGCCCTCACCTTCCTGTACCCCGGATCACTTCCCTTTCGGACGTACCCCGGATCACTTCACTTCGGGCGTACCCCCGGATCACTTCCCTCTCGGAGCGACCATCGTGACCCCAGACCCCCTCTTCCCCCCGACCACGGACACCCCCACCACGGCCGCCCCACCTCCCGGCTGCCCGGCGCACGGCATCGGGCCGGGTGGGTTGCGGCGGCTTTATGGGCCTGAGGCGGAGGACCTGGGGGCCCTGTACGAGAAGCTGCGCAGTGAGCACGGCCCGGTGGCACCCACGCTGCTGCACGAGGACGTACCGATCTGGGTCGTCCTGGGCCACACCGAGAACATGCACATGGTGCGCACGCCGTCGCAGTTCTGCCGTAACACCCGGCTGTGGACCGCCCTGCAGGACGGCACGGTCAAGCCCGACCATCCGCTCATGCCGCACTTCGCCTGGCAGCCCATCTGCGTCCACGCCGAGGGCGAGGAGCATCAGCGGCTGCGTGGTGCCGTGACCGGCGCCATGTCGACCATCGACCACCGCGGTATCCGCCGCCACATCAACCACGCGACCCAGCACCTCGTCAACCAGTTCTGCGAGACGGGCAGGGCCGACCTGGTCAGCCAGTTCGCCGAGCATCTGCCGATGATGGTGATGTGCGACATCCTCGGCATGCCCGAGGAGTACAACGACCGCATCGTGCAGGCGGCGCGTGACATGCCCAAGGGCACCGAGACCGCGATCGCCAGCAACGCGTATCTGATGGACGTCCTGATGCGGCTCACCGCCCGTCGCCGGGCCGATCCCCAGGACGACTTCACCAGCCATCTGATCAACCACCCGGCGGGGCTCACCGACGACGAGGTCGGCCAGCACCTGCGCATCATCCTGGTCGCGTCGTACGAGGCCACCGCCAACCTGCTCGCCAACGTACTGCGGGTGGTGCTCACCGACCCCGGGTTCCGTGCCCGGCTCAGCGGCGGCCAGATGACGGTGCCCCAGGCGGTCGAGCAGTCGCTGTGGGACGAGCCGCCGTTCAGCACTGTTCTTCCCTACGTCGCCAAGCAGGACACCGAGTTGGGCGGGCAGCGCATTCGCAAGGGCGACGCCCTCATCCTCGGCATCGCGCCGGGCAACGTCGACCCGCGGGTCCGGCCCGACCTCACGGCGAACATGCAGGGCAACCGCTCCCACCTCGCCTTCGGCGGCGGCCCCCACGAGTGCCCGGGCCAGGACATCGGCCGTGCCATCGCCGACGTCGGCGTCGACGCGCTGCTGACGCGTCTGCCGGATGTCCAACTCGCATGCGAGGAGGATGAGTTGAGTTGGCGGGAGACCATCTCGAACCGGCATCTGGTGGAACTGCCGGTGAAGTTCGCGCCCAAGCCCCAGCAGGACGTCATGGCGCGCCCCGCGCATCCGCTGGCGTCGCAACAGCGCCCCAGCGACTGGCAGGTCGGCACACCCCTGCCCCGGGTGACGGTCCCGGAGCCTCCCGTCCCGGTCATGCCGCCCACGCCCACGCCGGTCTCCACGCCGGAACCGGCCCGTCGGCCGAGCTTGTTCCAGCGGTTCCTGCGCTGGTGGCGCGGAGAGTGACCGACCGGACTACGGAGGTCACTCAGCCCACTCGTCGTACGACGACCAGGCCCGCAGCACCCGCGGGCTGACGAACCGGTGCTCGCACCCCGTGATCGGGTCGGTGAACTCCAGCACCCGCGCCAGTAGTTGGAGCGGGCGCCGGAAGTCACCGGCCGCCACGGGGCCGGCCACCACCGGATAGAGGGGATCGCCCAGGATCGGCACTCCCAAGGCGCTCATGTGGACCCGCAGTTGGTGCGTCTGCCCGGTACTCGGCAGCAGCCGGTACCGGGCCAGTCCGTGACGGTGCTCCAGCAACTCGATCCGGCTGACGGCGTTGGGCTCGCCCTCGACCTCACGAGCGGCCAGTACCCCGCGCTCCTTGACGATCCTGCTGCGCACGGTGCGCGGCAGGTCCAGCCCGGGGGCGTACGCAGCCACCGCCTCGTACTCCTTGCCCACCCTCCGGTCGCGGAACAGGGACTGGTACGCGCCGCGCTCCTCGGGCCGTACCGTGAACAGCACCAAGCCGGCCGTCAGCCGGTCCAGCCGGTGGGCGGCGCCCAGCGTCGGCACACCCAGCTGCCGCCGCAGCCGCGCCAGGGCCGTCTCGGCGACATGACTGCCACGGGGGGTGGTGGCCAGGAAGTGCGGCTTGTCGGCAACCACCACGTGCTCGTCCTGGTAAACGACATCGATCGCGAACGGCACCCGCTCCTCGTCGGGCAGCTCGCGGTGGAACCACACGTTCATCCCCGGCAGATACGCCGTCTCGCGCGACACCGGGCGACCGGCGGCATCGACGATTCGTCCAGCGTCCAGCATCTCGTCGATCACACCGGCCCCAGCCGCCAGTCGCGCCACGAGATGATCCCGTACGGTCGCCCAGGCCCCCTCGGCCGGCAACCGCACCCGCACGGGGTCCACCCCGTCGCGTTGCGGCAGGGGAGAGGGCGGGGGCGGGGTACGGCGTCTCATCATGATCAAGCGTACGAGGTGGCACGGGACGGCGATGTGATCAGAAGGACGGAAACCAGCTGCGCCCCGTCCGGACGAGCACCTGGGCGAATTCGGAATACCGGGTCAGTGATCCGTCGGGACCGGGATTCGCGGAAATTTTGTTGCGACAAAAACATGTGTGCGACTCGAAACGGTTGCGGACCGAAACAGTTGAAGGCATTCGAGCCAACGGCGACGCCTGGAGGCCCCGTTGCGTGAAAGCGGACCCCTGGGGGCGCACCGGGGGTGCGAGGTGCGTGACGTGCGCTTCCCTTGGTAGCACGTACTGAGTGGGGTGTTGTTCGGGGGCGCACGCCGTAGGTCGGGTACGCATCCACACGTAGGCGCGTGCGCCTTCCCGCGTCGGCATGCGGCTGGCACAGTTGTATGGCTCACCCACGTCGTACAAGCGGACTTGGAGCGGTCCGCTCCTTCTGTGGACTGGGCGCGTGGGGTGATGTATGTGGACCAGAGACGGACTGTGGGACGTGTGCTGTCGGCACGGTGTGGTCCAGTGGCGTATGCAGGCACCGCCCGGGGGACGGGTCTGGCGTCGACGCGTCCGCCGACCTGACGCCCGACCGCAGGGGCGCGAACCGGCGCCCGCACTCCGCGGTGACCAACTCGCCCTCGCCGCTTGGTAGATACATCTGTTACTCTGCCGCGAAATCGCCAACAGGCTGAGACTGCTCCATCCAAGCACTTGGGCGAGGTCGTCGGCGTCACTTCCGACGCCCCCGCACCCGACGGCAAGGCGCGCGCTCTGATGTGGGGCTGTGGTCGGCGACTCCGCATACTCACCTCAGCCTCGATCCGTGCGCCCGCAACAGCGACCGGAGAAGGCCATGACGGGATATCCTGTCCGACTTTCGGGCGACTTCTTGGATCCTCCGTCGTCTTGGCGCCCACTCGAATGAGGTTGACGCGCATCCCTCGGCCGCGCATTCAGGGTTGTGATCTGGCCACGGAGAAAAAGCACCTTGAGCAGAAACTGGGAGAGATTCATGCCCCAGAACGTCACCATCGAGTTGCCCATACCTTTCCGGCTGAACTCCGGTCTGGCGGCCGCAAGGGAACGTAATCTGCAATGGATGCGCCGCCAGGAACTGGTGCTGGGAGAAAAGGCCGCCCAACGCTATGTGTTCTCCGCGGTGGCGGACCTGGCCGCCTACAGCTACCCGGACGTCGAGGGCGACGACCTCGATCTGGCCTTCGACACCATGGGCTGGTTCTTCCTGTTCGACGACCTCTTCGACGTTCCTGCGGGACACAGGGCCGAGGAAGCCGTCGACGTGGGCCGCCGGCTCATCGCCCTCCTCCGCGACCCCGTGCCGCAGGCGGGCAGGCACGACGCACCACTCGTGAGGGCTTTCGCGGACATCTGGTGCCGAGCCGGGATCGGCATGTCCGAGGAATGGCGGCAGCGGGCCGCACACAACTGGGTGGACTACGTCACGGGAAATCTCACCGAGGAAATCGACCGCCGCACCTGGGTCCCGCAGGACTTCGCCACCCGGATGAGGATCGGCCACCGCACTCTCGGACTGGTGCCGTCGCTGGATCTGGCCGAAAGGGTGGGACACTTCGAGATCCCACAGCTCATCTGGCACAGCAGCCATCTGGAATCCATGCGACGAGCGGCCGTCGACGCGGTCAAACTCATCAACGAAGTGATGTCCCTGGAGAACGACGACGCGCGGGGCGATCCGAATCTGGTGCACTGCCTTGTACAAGAACGCGACTGCTCCCGTCCTGAAGCCATAGAAATGGCCGTCGCCCTCGTTCAGTCGGCGGTCGCCAGGCTTTTCGCGCTAGCGAAACGGATTCCCCTGTTCTGCGCCCGTCTCGGGCTCACGAGCGATGAGACCGAAAAGGTCCGGCGTTATGCGAGCGCCATGATCACATGGATACGCGGCAGTTATGACTGGAGCCGAATCAACGGCCGGTATTCCCCGTACACGGCCAGCTCCTTGGGCTCGGGTGTGACCGGCCAGCTCCATCCCGCGAACCTCACATCGGTGTCTCCGTAGAAAAACCGTTGGGCCCCCGCACCCCCCGCTTGGCAGGATGTCGTGCATGCCGTTCACTGCCGATGTCGTGTTGCCCGAGGGGGCCCTCGCTCGGGGGGCGCAGCCTGTGCTTTCCACCGGTGACGGGCTGGTGCTGCGGCCCTGGCGGGGGGAGGACGCGGGGGCCGTGCATGAGGCGTTCCAGGATCCGCTCATGCATCAGTGGCACATCCGGCGCAGTGACTCCGAGGAGGAGGCCGCCGGGTGGATCCGCGAGTGGCAGAAGGAGTGGGAGGGCGAGCGCAACGCCCAGTGGGCCGTGGTCGACGCGGAGACCGACCGGCTGACGGGGCGGGTAGCGCTGCGGGACATCCGGCTCGTCGAGGGACTGGGCAAGGTCGCGTACTGGACCACCGCGGCGGCGCGCGGCCAGGGCGTCGCCGTCCGCGCGACCAACACCCTGACCCGTTGGGCCTTCGAGGAGATCGGCTTCCACCGCCTCGAGCTCCTGCACGCCACCGCCAACCGGGCCTCCTGCCGCGTCGCCGCCAAGACCGGCTTCACCCTGGAGGGCACCAAGCGCCGTGCCGCCTACCATCAGGACGGCTGGCACGACATGCACCTGCACGCCCGCCTGCGCGAGGACAGCGCCTGACCGACCGGCGGTTCCCGGTGCGCGGCACTGCCTCGCGAGGCGGGTGCGAGGCCTGCGCGAGGACATGCGCGGGCCTCGCGGAGACGAGCTGGGCGAGTGCGGGACGCCCCCCAGCGCCCCCCCAGCGCCGCCCCGCTCCGCTCCGCTATGCGGCCGCTTCCTGAACCGCCGGCTCCGGTACGGGAGTTCCCGCCTCCGACGTCCTGCGGTACGCCCGGTAGGCGGCGCCCGCCAGCAGTGTGGCGGCGAGGAACAGGACCGTGAACCACTGGAAGTACCAGTGGCCGCCCGCCGGGTCGTACACCGCGGCCCGCGGCCAGGCCAGGTTGACGGTCATGGCGAGGCCGTAGAGCAGGGCCAGGGCGTTGACCGGGATGCCCCAGCGGCCGAGTGAGAAGAGCTTCGCGCCCGTCTCGTCGGTGCCCGGCGAGCTGAACTCACCGCGCAGGCGGCGGATCAGCAGCGGGCCGGTGACCATCGCGTACGCCAGATAGAGCATCACGATGCAGGTGGTGCCGATGGCCAGGAAGGCGTCCGGGGAGGCGAAGTTGAGCAGGAGCAGGGCCGCAGAGAGGACGCCGACCACCACCGCGGGGGCGCTGGGCATCCCGGTGCGCGGGTTGACGTGCGCCAGGCGGCGCGAGAAGGGGAGCTGTCCGTCGCGGGCCATGGAGAAGAGCATGCGGCAGGCCGCCGTCTGGATGGCCAGGGTCGCCACCGCGATGGCCACGACCACGTCGGCGAGCAGCACCTTGCCGACACCGTCGCCGAGGCGGCTGGTCAGGACGTAGCTGAGGCCGTCGACGCCCAGGTGCCCGTCGGTCAGGCTGGGCGCGGCGAGCAGTCCGCCGAGGATGACCAGACCGCCCAGCAGCCCCGCGGCGCCGAGCGCGGTGAGGATCGTACGGGGCGCGGTGCGGCGGGGGTTGCGCGTCTCCTCGCTCATCTCGCCCGCGCTGTCGAAGCCGATCATCACGTACGCCGCCGTGAACGAGCCGACCAGCAGCGCGCCCAGCAGGCCGGAGCTCGCCGCGTTCCCGGTGTGGAAGGTGATGCCGGGGGAGCGCTTGGAGTGGGTGAGCAGCAGGACGACGATCAGGACCGCGCCGATGATCTCGGCGGTCACGCCGACCCGGTTGATCACGGACATCACGCGGTTGTCCACGATGTTCACCAGCGTGGTGAGCACCAGCAGGATCACGCCCAGCACCGCCGCGTTCGCCGCGCCGTCCGTCGACGTCACCGCCGCGTCGGTGCCGACGAGTTGGAAGCCGGACCAGATCGCCGGGAGCACCAGCTGCAGCGCCAGAGCCGCCGCCGCGACCACCACGATCTGCCCGATCACCATGATCCAGCCGGCGAACCAGCCGAAGGTGACGTTCGACAGCCGTGAGGACCACTGGTAGATCGCACCCGAGATGGGGTAGCGCGCCGCGAGTTCGGCGAAGCACGCGGCCACCAGGAACTGGCCGACCAGCACCGCCGGCCAGGCCCAGAAGAAGACGGGGCCGCCGAAGGCGTACCCGAAGGCGAAGAACTGGAAGACCGTCGTCAGGACGGAGATGAAGGAGAACCCGGCCGCGAAGGAGGCGTACCGGCCCAGGCTGCGGTGCAGTTCCTGGCGGTAGCCGAACTCGGCTAGGGAATGGTCGGTTGACGGCACGGCGGCACCTGCCTTCGGCGCGGTTCCTGCGAGCTGATTCCTGTCAGGCGACAGAAATTAGGGACGGCCTGTTTCGCCCACGTCACGCCGTCGTGTCCGGTGCGGGCCCAAGTCCTCACGTCCTTGCTATGCACCGCCGAACGCGATACATCGTGTGTATTGACGGTCGGTGGACGTCGCGATATGTTCGTCCACGGATATTCGGCGACGAAGAGACGAGGTGATGGTCATGGCGATGCCGCGCCGAAAGCTCAGCAACCCGCTGGCACTCGCCGTGCTGGTCACCCTCTGGCAGAAGCCGATGCACCCGTACGAGATCGCCCAGACCCTGCGCAGTCAGGGCAAGGACGCCACCACGAAGATCAAGTACGGCTCGCTGTACACGGTCGTGCAGAACCTGGAGAAGCACGGCTTCGTCGAGGTCGCCGACGTCGAGCGGGCGGGCAACCGGCCGGAGCGCACGGTCTACGGACTGACCGACGCGGGCCGGCAGGAGGCGTCGGAGTGGCTGTCGGACCTGCTGGCCGTCCCGGCCAAGGAGTTCCCGATCTTCGAGACCGCGCTGTCCTTCCTCGCGGTGCTGCCTCCCGACGAGGTGGCGCGGCTTCTCAAGGAGCGGCTCAAGAACCTCGAGGTGGAGGCGGTGAGCGGGCGGGCGGCGCTGGCGAAGCTGTACGAGACGCTCCCCAGGCTCTTCCTCGTCGAGGTCGAGTACCAGGTGCACATGGTCGAGGCGCAGACGGAATGGGTCCGCGGTTTCCTGGAGGAGATCGAGAAGGGCTCGCTGCCGGGCGTCGACGGGTGGCGCCGCTTCCATGAGACGGGGGAGCTGCCACCGGAGTTCACATAGCCAACCGCAAGGAGAGATGAAGGACCCCGGCAGGGCTGTTGCAGCAGCTCCGCCGGGGTCGCGAACCCCGAACTGACTCCGCCGTGCGGCAGGCCAGGCGATCGAGGTGCGGCACACCCAGGATAGCCCGGCGCTGCTCACGCGGATCAGTTGTCATCCGCTCACTCAGGAGAGCAGTCGTCATGAGCAGTACCCGTGCGCCCGCGGTAGCGGCGCGTCAGCTGATCAAGACCTACCCCGGCGAGGTCACCGCCCTCAACGGCATGGAGATCACCGTCGAACCCGGCACCGTCTTCGGGCTCCTCGGCCCGAACGGCGCCGGCAAGTCCACCACCGTCAAGATCCTCACCACCCTGGCCAGGCCCGACTCCGGCTCCGCCACCGTCGCCGGGCACGATGTGCTGCGCCACCCCGACCGGGTGCGCCGCGCGATCGGCGTGGTCGCCCAGGGCTCCGGCTCCGACCCGGTCGCCACCGGCCGGGAGAACCTCCAACTGCAGGGCAGGCTCTACGGGTTGAGGGGCGCCGCGCTCAACGAGCGGGTGGACGAGCTGCTGGAGCGCTTCAGCCTGACCGACGCCGCGCGGCGCCCGGTCAAGGGCTACTCCGGAGGTATGCGGCGCCGCCTGGACGTCGCCCTCGGTCTGGTGCACCGGCCCGAGGTGCTCTTCCTGGACGAGCCCACCACCGGCCTCGACCCCGAGGCCCGCACCGCGATGTGGGACGAGATCGACCGGCTGGCGGGGGAGGAGGGTCTGACGATCCTGCTCACCACGCACTACCTCGACGAGGCCGACCGGCTCGCCGAGCGGGTCGCGATCGTCGACCGCGGACGGGTCGTGGTCGAGGGCACCCCGGACTCCCTGAAGGGCGAACTGCGCGGCGACGCCGTCCACCTGGAGCTGCGCGAGACGGTCGGAGAAGCCGGCCGCACGCTCCTCGACGGCGCCCTGGGCGGACTGCCCGGCATGCACGAGGTCCTCGTCGACGGCCGCCGCATCAGCGTCCGCGCCGACGACGGGGCAGCCGCCGTACCCGCCCTGCTCGCCGCCCTGGAACGGGCCGGTGTGGGAGTCGCCGCCGCCACCGTCGCCCGGCCCTCCCTCGACGACGTCTATCTCCGTTACGCCGGCCGCCGTTACTCCGATGCCGACGCCGAAGCCACCGACCGCCTCGTCCTCGCCGGAGGTGCCCGATGAGCACGGCCCTGTCCCAGACCTGGTACATGACGCAGCGTCAGCTCATGGTGTTCACCAGGCAGCCCGCCTACGCGATCATCACGCTGATCCAGCCGGTGATCTGGCTGTTCCTGTTCGGCAGCCTCTTCAAGAAGGTCGTCGGGCTGGGCGGCTTCGGCACCACCACCTACCTCGACTACCTGGTCCCGGGTGTGGTCGTGATGAGTGCCCTCAGCTCCAACATGTGGGCGGGCATGGGCACGTTGGAGGAGATCCAGCGCGGCACGCTCAACCGGTTCCTGACCACGCCGGTCAGCCGGGCCGCGCTGATGAACGGCAACGTCGTCAACAACGGCCTGGTCACCGCATTCCAGTCGGTCGTCATCGTGCTGCTCGCCCTGGCCGGCGGCGCCGACTACCCCGGCGGCGTGGGCGGGGTGGCGATCCTGGTCCTCGCTTCCGTGCTGCTCGGCACGATCTTCGGGGCGCTGTCCAACGCGCTCGGCATGCTGGTGCGGGAGCGGGAGTCGATCATCGGTATCAACACCTTCCTGCTGCTGCCGCTGACGTTCCTGTCGAGCGCCTTCATGGCGCCCTCGCAGATGCCCGCCTGGATGCGGCACATCGCCGACTTCAACCCGCTCAACTGGGCCATGGTCGCGGGCCGTTCCGCCCTGTCGAAGCACCCCGACTGGGGTGACGTGCTCAGTCGCGGCGGGGGACTGCTGGCGCTCGCCGTGGTGGCCGTATGGCTGTCGATCCGGACGTTCCGGTCCTACCAGCGATCGGTGTGAGCACGGCGAAGGGGCGGCACCCGGCACGGGTGCCGCCCCTTCGGACGTCTCACGCGGCCGGCGCCGCGCCCTCCTGCTCCGCCTCTATGCGCGCGTTCCACTCCCGCTTGGAGGCCTGCCAGCCGTCCTCGTTGTGGCCGAGACGCCAGTAACCGGAGATCGACAGGTCCTCGCGCGGGATCTGCAGCTCGACCCGCAGCAGTTGACGCAGCTCCTTCACGAAGTGCGCCTCGCCGTGCACGAACGCGTGCGGCCGGCCCTCGGGGAACTCCAGCGCCCGTACGGTCTCGCACAACAGCTCGCCGACCGGCCGGTCACCGCGGTGCAGCCAGACGACGTCCACGTCGGAGTCGATCTTCTGCTCCTCCTCGGGACCGGAGACCTCGACGAAGGCGTGGGCGGTGACGCCACCGGGCAGCGACTCCAGGGCACGGGCGATCGCCGGCAGGGCGCTCTCGTCCCCCACCAGCAGATGCCAGTCGGCGCTCATGTCGGGGGCGTAGGCGCCGCCGGGGCCCATGAAGCGCACAGTCTCGCCCGGCTGGACCCGCATCGCCCAGGGACCGGCCAGTCCCTCGTCGCCGTGGATGACGAAGTCCAGGGTCAGCTCGAGGGACTCCGGGTCGAAGGCGCGCACGGTGTACGTCCGGGTCACCGGCCACTGCTCGCGCGGCAGTTCCTCGCGGATGCGCTCCATGTCGAAGGGCTCGGGATAGGTGATGCCCTCGGCCGGCGGGAACAGCAGCTTCACATAGTGGTCGGTGCAGGTGTCGGCCGCGAAACCGGCGAGACCCTCGCCGCCGAGGACCACGCGCTGCATGTGCGGGGTCAGCCGTTCCGTACGGACGACCTGCGCGGAGTGCGGCTTGCGCGGCCTGCGGGCCGGACGTTCTGCCATGACGGCCTCCCATGCTTCTTGCTTAGGCTTACCTAAGTTAGCACCTCTCCCCTGGGCAACACCTCGATGAGGGCGAGCATTACCAAAACAAGAAGGTCGCTCACGCGCCCAGGGTCGTCAGCAGCCGCTGCAACGAGCCGCCCAGCCCCCAGCGGGCCGCCAGCTCCCGCAGTGCCGCCGCGTCGCGCGGAGCGTGCGGCAGGGCCGTGTCGACGTCCGGCAGCGGAACGTCGTCGGCGACCTTGACGACCTTCGGCGCGACAGCGACGTAGGGCCGTGCCTCGTCGAGCCGCTTGCGCTGCGACGGCGTGAGCCTGGCCCTGGGATCGTCGACCGCGGCCATGATCCCGGCCAGGTCCCCGAACTCGGCGAGCAGCTTCGCGGCCGTCTTCTCGCCGATGCCGGGCACGCCCGGCAGGCCGTCGCTCGGGTCGCCGCGCAGCAGCGCCAGATCCGCGTACCCCGGCCCGTCCACCCCATACTTCTCGCGCAGCCACGCCTCGTCCGTCAGTTGCAGCGTGCCCACGCCCTTGAGCGGGTAGAGCACCCGCACCCCGCGCGCGTCGGAGACGAGCTGGTACAGGTCGCGGTCGCCGGTGACGATGTCGACCGGGCCCTTCGCCCGCGCGGTGAACGTGCCGATGACGTCGTCGGCCTCGTACGGCTCCACGCCCACGCGCGCGATGCCGAGCGCGTCCAGGACCGCCTCGATGACGGGCACCTGCGGCGACAGCGTGTCCGGCACCTCCTCCTCGTCCGGGCCCGCCTCGTGCTCCTCGGCCACGCGGTGCGCCTTGTAGGAGGGAATGAGGTCGACCCGCCACTGCGGGCGCCAGTCGGCGTCCATGCAGGCCACCAGATGGTCGGGACGGTGGTCCTTGACCAGGCGGTCGATGAACTCCAGCAGGCCGCGCACGGCGTTCACCGGCGTGCCGTCCGGAGCCTTCACGGACTCCGGGACGCCGAAGTAGGCGCGGAAGTAGAGCGAGGCGGTGTCGAGAAGCATCAGTCGTCCGGTCACGCTCGCATCATGCCGCACGGGACCGACAGTCACCCGCCGACGAGCAGCCAGTGCCAGCGGGGCCGCTCGGTGACCAGCGCGGCCGCGGCCAGCAGCGTCACCGGGACGGCCGCCCACACCGGCCAGATCCACCACGCCGACGCCACGGCGGCACCCAGCTCCAGCAGCACGAACAGGACCGTGACCCATCCCGGCACGGCGACGACCACCTTCTCCTTGTCACCCGGCGTGGAGAAGACGGCCGGCAGGCCGATCAGCACCACCAGGGAGAGCGCCGACAGCGCCCAGGAATACGGCCACAGCGCCCAGGGTGTCGCCACCCAGGCCACCAGCTCCGTCGCGAAGCGCACCGCGGACGGGACGGTGTCGTCCGGTCGTTCCACAGTTCCCCCATGATCCATGTGAAGTGCCGCGGCGGCCCTCCGGTACGAAAAGAATCCGGCCAACCACATAGCGCTACGCCCTCACCCAAGCATGGACGCGGCGTCGGTGCCACAGGCGGCACAGCAGGTCCCGCCAACGTGCGCACGCAGGGCGCGGCAGCGACGGGGAAGCAGCCGTCAGACACCCGTTGAATCGCCAACTGCGCGCCCTTTCAAGGGAGTTCGCTCTTTCACTCGCAAGGCCTGATCACAGCCTTGATCGCGGTGTGAACGCCCGGCCACGAACGGGAACACAGGCGGGCCGTCGCGCATTGAAAGAAGAGGAGCGACCTCGATGCCGGGCGGGGAGCGGCGGTGTCCGTTGTACCCGCGCGGCGGGCGCTCCCGCGAGCTGTGGGCGCGCGCTTCGCCCCGGCGCCCGGCCCGGACGGCCGTGCGCCCCCGCCGGCCAGCGTCTTCGTCCCGAAGAAGGAATCCCCGCCCGGTGAAGGTGGGGAACTGGTCTACTGGCGAGAGTTGGCGGATTGACCGCATGCGTTGTTTACCAGTGTGTGACGGGCGCATGAAACGGTTTGCCGAACCTGCGTAAGGTGCAGAGAACTCATCAGGAGTACGGCACACCGGCGGACGAGCGAAGGAGGGAGCCGGAGCGATGGGCGACCACAAAGAGCAGCCCCTGCGCGTAGGCGCGGCCGTGCGGCGCCGCCGTCGCACGCTCGAGCTGACCCTCGCCGTCGTGGCCGAGCGCAGCGGCCTGTCCGTCCCCTTCCTGAGCCAGATCGAGAACGACAGGGCGCGGCCCAGCCGGGCGTCCCTGGAGAAGGTCGCCGACGCCCTGCGCACGACGGCCGTGGAGCTCCTCGCGGCGGCCGACCCGGCGTGCAGCGTCGACGTCGTCCGCGCCGAGGGCGCCGAGCCCCTGCTCGAACCCGCGGTGCGCTCGCTGGTGCGCGGTCACCACCAGATGCACGCCTCGGAGTTCGTCGGCGACCATGACGCCGGCCGTGAATTCCAGTACCGCAACGACCAGTTGATGTATGTCGCCGACGGCGCCGTGGAGATCGAGGCGGAGGGGCGGGCCTACCGGCTCGGCCGCGGCGACACCCTGTACCTGACGGGCGGTGTGCGGCACCGCTGGCGGGCGACCGTGTCCGACACGCGCGTGATCGTCGTCGCGGTGGCCGAGCACATCGAGGCGGTTCGGGACCGGTCGCGCCAGTGACACCCCGTGTCGTCTCGCTCGTGCCCTCGCTGACCGAGGCGGTGGCGGTGTCCGTCCCCGGCGCCCTCGTCGGCGTCACGGACTGGTGCACCCACCCCGCGCACCTCGATGTCCCCCGCGTCGGCGGCACCAAGAACCCCAAGCTGGACCCCATCCTCGCGCTCGCGCCCGACCTGGTGATCGCCAACGAGGAGGAGAACCGCGAGCCCGACCTGGCCGCCCTGCGCGAGGCGGGTGTCGAGGTCCTGGTGACCGAGGTGCGGGACGTGCCGCAGGCCTTCCGGGAACTGGCGAGGGTGCTTGAGGCGTGCGGCGCCGGATCGCGGCCGCGATGGCTGGAGGAGGCGGAGGAGACGTGGTTGTCGCTGCCGGCGCCCGACGCCCGTACGACGGCCGTCGTGCCGATCTGGCGCCGTCCCTGGATGGTGCTGGGCCGGGACACCTTCGCCGGTGACGTCCTGGCCCGCCTCGGCGTCGACCACCTCTACGCGGACCACCCCGACCGCTACCCCCGCGTCCCGCTCGACGACCTGCGGGCCGCCGCCCCCGACGTGGTAGTGCTCCCCGACGAGCCCTACCGCTTCACCGCCGAGGACGGGCCCGAGGCCTTCGCCGGGGTGCCCTGCGCCCTGGTCAGCGGACGGCATCTGACGTGGTACGGGCCGTCGTTGGGCGAGGCGCCGCGGGCGCTGGGCGAGGCGCTGCGAGCAGCTCGCCGCTGAACAGACCGCGCGCGGTGTGCACGGCGGCCGTCGCCCAGGCGGCCACGAGCCCGGCGTACAGCCCGAGCGCGAGCCAGTCGTACACGACCAGCCCGGTGCGCCCGGCCAGCGCCTCGGCGCCCGTCACACAGGTGCCGACCGGGAAGGTGAACGCCCACCACGTCATCGCGAACCCCATGCCCTGCCGGCGGGCCCGCAGCACCTGGGCACCGGCGAACACCAGCCACAGCACCGCGAACCCCATGACCGGCACGCCGTACAGCACGGCGAGGAGCCCGAACCCCGCGCTCAACGAGTCCGGTACGACGCCGGGTGCGAAGTCCGCGAACCTGCCGGCGGCGGTGGTGGACTGCCCGAGGGGGCCCAGCACCAGGAACAGGGAGGGCGTGAGTGCGAGCGGCAGCGGACCGCCGGTGATCAGCCTGGCGAACACCAGCGGCATCATCACCAGGGTCGCGAGCAGACTCAGCCCGAACATCGCGAGACAGCCGAGCAGCAGGGTCTCCCGCGGCTGGCCGGGCGGCAGATGCGGCACGAGTATCGGGCCCAGCGCGGCGGACACCATCGGCGCCACGACGGGCAGCAGCCACACGGGCGAGGCCTGCCCGGGCTCCACCTTGTGCCGTACGGCCATGAGGTACGGCACCACTACGGCGGCCGCGAGCCCGGTGGCCGTACCGGCGGTGAACAGCACGGCGTCCAGGGCGAGGGCGGCCCGTGGGCCGATCCAGTCCCGGCCGACGGTCAGGGCACCGCCGCCGACGGCCAGCAGGGCCATGGCCAGGCAGCCGTAGAAGGGCGCCGTGGCGGGGTCGAGAAGGTGGGCGCGCGCCTGGTCGCCGTGGTGGGTCCAGTGCAGGGCGCGGGCGGCGAGGAGGGTGATGAGCAGGCCGAGGGAGAGGGCCCAGACGCCCGCGCAGACGGTCCGCAGACCGGGGAGGTCGAGGGGGAGTCCGGCGCCGGCGGTCGCGACGATCGCGGTGCCCATGACGGTGGCGTACCAGTTCGGTCCGAGGTGACGGACGGCCGTGGCACGCGGGAGGGCCCGGGGGAGTGGCTGGGCTGCGGTGACCATGGGTCCACGGTGGCGCGGGCACGGGCCGCGGACCAGGGACCCTGTCTCTATGAGGGCATAAGCTGGTCTTATGAGCGAGGTGGAGGGGTGGCCGGGGGGCGGGGGCCCGCTGGCGCATCGGGTGCCGGATCTCGGGGCGCTGGAGCTGCTGCTGGCGGTGGCGCGGCTCGGGAGTCTCGGTGGGGCGGCGCGGGAGATGGGGATCACCCAGCCCGCGGCGAGCAGCCGGATCCGCTCGATGGAGCGGCAACTGGGGGTGGCGCTGGTGGACCGGTCGCCCCGGGGGTCGCGGCTGACCGACGCCGGGGCGCTCGTGACGGACTGGGCGCGGCGGATCGTGGAGGCGGCGGAGGCCTTCGACGCGGGGGCGCAGGCCCTGCGCGACCGGCGGGACTCGCGGCTGCGGGTGGCGGCGAGCATGACGATCGCGGAGTACCTGCTGCCGGGGTGGCTGCTGGCCCTTCGGGCGGAGCGGCCGGACACCGCGGTGTCCCTGCTCGCCGGGAACTCCGCCGCGGTGGCGGAGCGGCTGCTGGCGGGGGAGGCGGATCTGGGGTTCGTGGAGGGGGTGAGCGTGCCGGCGGGGCTGGACTCCGCGGTCATCGCGCACGACCGGCTGATCGTGGTGACGGCGCCGGGGCACGCGTGGGCGCGGCGGGGCCGGGCGGTGGGGGCGGCCGAGCTGGCGGAGACTCCTCTGATCCTCCGGGAGAAGGGGTCGGGGACGCGGCAGGTGCTGGACGCCGCGCTGGGGGGACTGGCGCGGCCGTTGATCGAGTTGTCGTCGACGACCGCGGTGAAGGCGGCGGCGGTGGGTGGGGCGGGGCCGGCGGTGCTGAGTGAGCTGGCCGTGGGGGAGGAGCTGGGGATGCGGAGGCTGGTGCGGGTGCCGGTGGAGGGTATCGCGCTGGCCCGGGACCTGCGGGCGGTGTGGCCCACGGGGCATCGGCCCACGGGGCCGGCGCGGGATCTGCTGTCGCTGACGCGGGGGTAGTTCGCCCTCAGTCGCCGGACGGGCCGGAGGGCACGGACCGCCGTTGGCCGAACCACCTGGCCAGGTGCTTGTTCAGGTCCTCCTGGTCGTCGCCGGTCCAGGCCACGTGGCCGTCGGGGCGCAGCAGGATCGCCGGGGTGGTCACGTCCTCGCTCGTGTCCTGGACGTGGTCGACGCGGTCTTCCCAGCCCGCGGTCGACAGGCTGCCCGCCTGGTCGAGGAGGAGGCCTCGGCCGGTGTGGAAGAGGTCGTAGAGGCGGCCTCGTTTCAGGGGGACGTCCCGCAGACGGCGGCCCAACAGGGCGTCGCCCTCGCCGAAGTCGTAGCGGACCTCGATCGCGGTGATCTTCTCGGTGAGGTAGCGGTTCACCTCGTCGAAGTCCATCAGCCGTGAGAAGAGCCGCCGTACCGCTTGCGGACCCGGCTCCGTGGACATCAGTTCCATCTGTGCGCGGGTGTTGTCGAGGACGTCGGTGGCCACCGGGTGCCGTTCGGTCTCGTAGGTGTCGAGAAGGCCCTCCGGCGCCCAGCCGGCCACCTCCGCCGCCAGCTTCCAGCCCAGGTTGAACGCGTCCTGGATACCGAGATTGAGCCCCTGCCCACCCGTCGGCGGGTGGATGTGCGCCGCGTCGCCCGCCAGCAGCACCCGTCCGACCCGATAGCGCTCGGCCTGCCGGGTGGCGTCGCCGAAGCGGGAGAGCCAGCGCGGTGAGTGCACGCCGAAGTCGGTGCCGGCGACCGCCCGCAGGCGCTCCTTGACCTCCCCCAGCGTCGGGGGGACCGCGCGGTCCTCGGTCAGGCCCTCGGCGGGGACGACCACGCGGTACGCCCCGTTCCCCATGGGGCCGATGCCGAACCGCTTCTGGGTCGCGCGGACCCGGGCCATCACCGCGGCGATCGTCTCCGGCGGCGCGGCGACCTCCATCTCGCCCAGCAGCGTCTCGACCGTGGCCGGGTCGCCGGGGAAACCGACGCCGAGCAGTTTGCGCACCGTGCTGCGGCCTCCGTCGCAGCCGACGAGGTAGCGCGAGCGCAGTTGTGTGCCGTCGGCCAGGTCGACCGTCACCCCGTCCTCGTCCTGGCTCAGCCCGGTCACCTCGCAGCCACGCCGGATCTCGGTGCCGAGCTCGACGGCATGCTCGGTCAGCAGCCGCTCGACGACCGGCTGCGGGATGCCGAGGACGTACGCGTGCGCGGTGTCCATCCCGGTGGGGGCGGGCTTGTCGATGGCGGCGAAGAAGCCGCCCACCGGGTACTGCTTCCCGTTCGCGAGGAACCGCTCCAGCAGACCGCGCTGGTCCATCACCTCGATGCTGCGCACATGCAGACCGAGCGCGCGGACGACCTTGGTCGGCTCCGGCTCCTTCTCCAGCACGACCACGCGTACGCCGTGCAGCCGCAGTTCACCGGCGAGCATCAGCCCGGTCGGCCCGGCGCCGGCAACGATCACGTCGATCATCGAAGTCCCCGTTTCCGCAGGTTGTGGCCTCGGCCGGTGATTGTGCGGTACGACGGGGGCCTTGCCGCAAGCCCCCCGGTGCGCTATACGTTGAGACAGGCGAGGAGGTCAGGAACCCCTCGCCTCTGTCGTTCCCGCCGCCGCCACCCCGGTGAAAAACCCTTGGCACGGCGGCGTCCCGGGCCTGCACCATGCCCTGCATGACGACCCCCTCGGCCCCGCCCGCCACCGGCGTCCGCACCCCCTGGGAAGCCCTTCCGCACCCGGTGCGAACCGCCGTCACCGACGTGCTCGGCGGCGGCCCGGTCGTCCATGCGGAGACCCAGCCCGGCGGCTTCTCCCCGGGCGTCGCGGCGCGGCTGAGAACCGCCGACGGACGGCGCGCCTTCGTGAAGGCCGTCAGCGCGGACACCAACCCCGACAGCCCGGCCATGCACCGCGCCGAGGCCCGTAACACCGCCGCTCTCCCTCCCGGCGTGCCCGCGCCCCGTCTCCTCGGCACCTACGACGACGGCACCTGGGTCGCCCTCGTGCTGGCGGAGGTCGACGGCCGCCAGCCCCATGTCCCTTGGCGCGAACCGGAGTTGCGGCGGGTGCTCGACGCCGTGGAGCGCCTCGGCCGTACCCTCACGCCGTCCCCCGTCGCCGCCCCGCCCGTGGCCGAGGCGCTCGGCGACGCCTTCGGCGGCTGGCGGCGCCTGGCCGACCGGCCGGAACACGAGGTGCGCGGACGTCTCGACGACCGGACCCTCGCGGAGCTGCCCCGTCTCGCACGTCTCGCCGCGGACTGGGCCGAGGCCGCCGCCGGGGACACCCTCGCCCATGCCGACCTGCGCGCCGACAACATGCTGCTCACCGCGGACGGCGAGGTCGTCTTCGTCGACTGGCCGCACGCCGTGCGCGCCGCCCCGTGGTTCGACCTGCTGACGCTGCTGCCCAGCGTCGGCGCCCAGGGCGGACCCGACCCGGACGAGGTGTTCCGCGCGCATCCGCTGGGCCGGGCCGCGGATCCGGCCGGTGCCACCGCCACCCTGGCCGCCCTGACCGGGTTCTTCATCGAGCAGTCCCTGCTTCCCGCCCCGCCCGGACTGCCCACCCTGCGCCCCTTCCAGCGCGCCCAGGGCGAGGCCGGGCTCGCCTGGCTCAGGAGACGGCTCGCACCAGGGCCCGCATGACCCGCGAGTCCTCGCCCATCTCGGGGTGCCACTGCACGCCGAGCGCCCAGCCGTCCGCGGCGGGCAGTTCGACGGCCTCCACCGTGCCGTCCTCCGCGTACGCCGACGGGACAAGGCCGGCGCCGAGGCGGTCGACGGCCTGGTGGTGATAGGCGGGCACGGACGTCTCCTCGGGCACGGCCTCGGCGTACCGGGTGCCGGGCACCGGCTTGACCGTGTGCCGGCCGAAGACGCCGACGACCTCGGCGTGGCCCTCGACGTGCTGGACCAGCGTGCCGCCCAGGGCCACGTTCAACAGCTGCATGCCCCGGCAGATGCCCAGCAGGGGGACGCCCGCGGACAGGGCGGCGTCGATCAGCGCCAGTTCCCAGGTGTCCCGGGCATGGGCCGGCGGGCCGGTGCGGGGGTCCCGCTCGGCGCCGTAGCGGGCCGGATCGACGTCGGGGCCGCCGGCGATCACCAGCGCGTCGAGGCGTGCGACGGTGGCCGCCGCCTGCTCCTGCTCGTCCGGCGGCAGCATCGCGGCCAGTCCGCCCGACCGCTGCACCAGGCGCGGATAGCCGACCGGCAGCAGCGCTGCCTCCAGCTCCCAGACGCCCCAGCGCGCCCCGGCCTCCAGATACGTGCTGACACCGATCAGCGGCCTGGCTGTCATACGACCTCCCACCCGGAGCAATGGATCCCGTTCATACCTTTGCCGACCCACCCCCACGAGGACAAGGTCACGCCAGGAACCCTCGTCACGCCAGGAACCCTCTGAGCAGTGCCGCCGTTCCCGCGCAGTGCTCCCGCATCATCTCCCGCGCTCCGTCCGCGTCCCCGTCCAGGACCGCCTCCACCAGGGCGATGTGCTGGCGCTGCGAGTGCTCCAGGTTGCGGACGAGCAGCGGGATGCAGTCCAGCAGGTCGTTCACCGCGGCCCGTACCGCCGCGTACTGGGCGGTGAGCGTCGGGGAGCCGCACAGCTCGGCCAGGGTGAGGTGCAGCAGCGTGTCCAGGCGGCGGTAGTCGGCGAGCGGCGCGTCATGCGTGCGGGTCAGCGCCTCGCGCAGCCGGTCCGCCTGGTCGTCGCTCAGCCCGTGCGCCGCGCACAGTCCCGCCGCGCCCACCTCCAGCACCTCGCGGAAGCGCAGCACGTCCTCGATGTCGACCTCGGAGATCCGCCGCCGCAGCTCGTCCTCGCCGCCCGCGTCCGCGCGGGGCAGCACGAAGGTGCCGCCGTAGCGTCCGCGCCGGGACTCCACCAGCCCCTGGTCCTGCAGCACCTTCAGCACCTCGCGCAGGGTGACCCGGCTGATCCCCAGCCGGTCCGCCAGCTCCCGCTCGGCCGGCAGCCGCTCGCCGCCCGGCACCAGGCCCAGCCGTACCACCTGCAGGATCTGCTCCAGTGCCTCCTCGAAGCCGTTCCCCGCCCGCACCGGCCGCAGTACCGGCGTCAACCGGTCCTCCAGGCTGCCGTCCTGATCCGGCGACACCCGCCGCACCCCCTTCCCAAGCAATGGTTCTCCGCAATACCTTATGGCTCCCGGCCCGGTCGGAAAAACGCGCAGCCGAAGGAGCTCTCCCGTGGCAGACCGCACACCCCCGCTCAGCGTCGAGGAGCTGCACGCCCTCGTCGCGAGCGGAGAGATCGACACTGTCGTCCTGGCCTTCCCCGACATGCAAGGGCGCCTCCAGGGCAAGCGGTTCGCCGCCCGCTTCTTCCTCGACGAGGTCCTCCACCACGGCACCGAGGGCTGCAATTACCTCCTCGCCGTGGACACCGAGATGAACACCGTCGACGGCTACGCGATGTCCTCCTGGGACCGCGGCTACGGCGACTTCGCCATGCACCCCGACCTGTCCACCCTGCGCCGCGTGCCCTGGAACGCCGGCACGGCCATGGTGATCGCCGACCTCGCCTGGAACGACGGCTCACCGGTGGTCGCCGCCCCGCGCCAGATCCTGCGCCGTCAGCTGGAGCGCCTGGCCGAGCTCGGCTACACCGCCCAGGTCGGCACCGAGCTGGAGTTCATCGTCTTCAAGGACACCTACGAGCAGGCCTGGGACGCCAACTACCGGGGACTCACCCCGGCGAACCAGTACAACATCGACTACTCGGTCCTCGGCACCGGGCGGATCGAGCCGCTGCTGCGCCGCATCCGCAACGAGATGGCCGGTGCCGGCCTGACCGTCGAGTCCGCCAAGGGCGAGTGCAACCCCGGCCAGCACGAGATCGCCTTCCGCTACGACGAGGCGCTGCGCACCTGCGACCAGCACGCGATCTACAAGACCGGCACCAAGGAGATCGCCGCCCAGGAGGGCGTGTCGATCACCTTCATGGCCAAGTACAACGAGCGCGAGGGCAACTCCTGCCACATCCACCTGTCGTTGGCGGACGCGGCCGGCAACAACGCCATGGCCGGGCCCGACGGGATGTCCGACGTCATGCGGTACTTCCTCGCCGGACAGCTGGCCGCCCTGCGCGACTTCTCCCTCCTCTACGCCCCCAACATCAACTCCTACAAGCGGTTCCAGCCCGGCTCCTTCGCCCCGACCGCCGTCGCCTGGGGCCACGACAACCGCACCTGCGCCCTCCGGGTCGTCGGCCACGGCCGCTCCCTGCGCTTCGAGAACCGGCTGCCGGGCGGCGACGTCAACCCGCACCTCGCCGTCGCCGGGCTGGTCGCGGCCGGGCTGTACGGCATCGAGCACAAGCTGGAACTGCCCGAGCCCTGTCCGGGCAACGCCTACACCGCGGAGTTCGAGCACGTCCCGAGCACTCTGCGGGAGGCCGCCGAACTCTGGGAGAACAGCCCGATCGCCCGGGCCGCCTTCGGCGACGAGGTCGTCGCGCACTACCGCAACATGGCCCACGTCGAGCTGGCCGCCTTCGACGCCGCGGTCACCGACTGGGAGCTGCGCCGCTCCTTCGAACGCCTGTGAGGACCTTCTTGTCTGCCGAGTACGAACTCGAAGTACTGAACCCCGCGACCGAGGAGGTCGTCGCCACCGTCCCGGCCGCCACCGCGGCCGACGTGGACGCGGCCGTCGCCCGGGCCGCCGCGGCCCAGACGCGCTGGTCCGCCCTGTCGCCCGCCGACCGGGCGCGGCTGCTGCGCCGGTTCGCCGTCGCCGTCGACGAACACCTGGAGGAACTCGCCAGGTTGGAGGTCCGGGAGGCCGGGCACACCGTCGGAAACGCCCGCTGGGAGGCGGGCAACGTCCGCGACCTGCTCGACTACGCGGCGGGTGGCGTCGAACGCCTGACGGGACGTCAGATTCCGGTGGCGGGCGGCCTGGACGTCACCATCCTGGAGCCGCTGGGCGTCGTCGGCGTCATCGCGCCCTGGAACTTCCCCATGCCGATCGCCGCCTGGGGCACCGCCCCCGCCCTGGCGGCCGGCAACGCCGTCCTCCTCAAACCGGCCGAGACGACCCCGCTGACCGCCCTGCGCCTGGCCGAACTCGCCCTGGAGGCGGGCCTGCCCGACGGCCTGTTCCAGGTGCTGCCCGGCCACGGACCGGTCGCGGGCAACGCGCTCGTCGAGCACCCCGGAGTCGCGAAGATCGTCTTCACCGGGTCGACGGCCGTGGGCAAGCAGGTGCTGGCCAAGGGCTCGGCCCTGCTCAAGCGGGTCACCCTCGAACTCGGCGGCAAGAGCCCCAACATCGTCTTCGCCGACGCCGACCTCAATACGGCCGTCGACCCCTTCTCCTTCCTCGACAACTCCGGCCAGGACTGCTGCGCCCGCACCCGCATCCTGGTCCAGGAGTCGGTGTACGACGAGGTGTCCGCCCTCCTCGCCGACGCGCTCGCCGCCGTCGTGGTGGGCGACCCGGCCGACGAGAAGACGCAGATGGGCCCGCTGATCTCGCGCCGTCAGCTGGACCGGGTCCGCGGCTACGTCCCCGAGGACGCCCGCGCTCTGCGCGGCACCGCACCCGAGGGCCCCGGCTTCTGGTTCCCGCCGACCGTCCTCACCGGCGAACGGCCCGACTCCGCCGCCGCCCGCGAGGAGATCTTCGGCCCCGTCGCCGTCCTCCTGCCCTTCACCGACGAACAGGACGCGATCCGCCTCGCCAACGAGACGCCCTACGGCCTCTCCGGCTCCATCTGGACGCGGGACGTGGGCCGCGCGCTCCGCGTCTCCCAGGGCGTGCGGGCCGGCAACCTGTCCGTCAACTCCCACTCCAGCGTGCGCTACTGGACCCCCTTCGGCGGCTTCAAGCAGTCCGGCCTCGGCCGCGAGCTCGGCCCGGACGCCCTGACCGCCTTCACCGAAACCAAGAACGTCTTCATCAGCACGGAAGGCCCCGCACAGTGACCTCTCAGGACACCGACATCGTCTGCCGCCGTCTGGTCGGCCGCACCGCCGTCATCACCGGAGCCGGCAGCGGCATCGGCCTCGCCACCGCGCGCCGGCTCGCCTCCGAAGGCGCCAACGTCGTCTGCGGCGATGTCGACGAGGCCCGCGGCAAGGCCGCAGCGGACGAAACCGGCGGGATCTTCGTGAAGGTCGACGTCACCGACCCCGACCAGGTGGAGGCCCTGTTCAAGACGGCGTACGACACCTACGGCAGCGTCGATGTCGCCTTCAACAACGCGGGCATCTCCCCGCCCGACGACGACTCCATCCTGGAGACCGGCCTCGAGGCCTGGAAGCGCGTCCAGGAGGTCAACCTGACCTCCGTGTACCTGTGCTGCAAGGCCGCCATCCCCTACATGCGGCGCCAGGGCAAGGGCTCCATCATCAACACGGCGTCCTTCGTGGCCCGGATGGGCGCGGCGACCTCCCAGATCTCGTACACGGCCTCCAAGGGCGGCGTCCTCGCCATGTCCCGCGAGCTGGGCGTGCAGTTCGCCCGCGAGGGCATCCGCGTCAACGCCCTCTGCCCGGGCCCGGTCAACACCCCGCTCCTGCAGGAGCTGTTCGCCAAGGACCCCGAGCGGGCCGCGCGCCGCCTCGTCCACATCCCGGTCGGCCGGTTCGCCGAGGCCGAGGAGATCGCCGCCGCCGTGGCCTTCCTGGCCAGCGACGACTCCTCCTTCGTCAACGCCAGCGACTTCCTGGTGGACGGCGGAATCTCGGGCGCGTACGTCACGCCTCTCTAGTGCCTGTTCCCGGACACCGTGTACGGCTCCCCGGGGCCGTTCTATGGTGTCCGGGATGAGCATGACGCCACCGCCCGGCTGGTACCCCGATCCGTCGGCACCCCATCTGCAGCGCTGGTGGGACGGCACGGCCTGGACCGACCACTGGAACCAGCCCGGGCAGCCGCCGGCCGGGGGTTCGGGCCGGGCGCGGATCGTCGCGCTCGTCACGGCGGGCGCCGTCCTCGTGGCCGCGATCGTCACGGGAGCCGTCTACCTGCGCGGCAACGAGCCCGCGGCCCAGGTGCAGACCGAGCCCGGCGCCGCCACCACGGACGCCCCGACGATCGACGACTCCACCCCGTCCCCGTCCGCGTCCCCCTCGGCCCCCTCCACCGACGACTCGCCCGTCGTCGTGGACCAGCTCAACGGCATCACCCTGCCCCTGCCCGACGGCTGGGTCAGGCCGCGGTACGTCAGCGAGGACGACGTCGTCATGACCACCGACGGCACCTACGACTGCCCCGGTGACTCCGGTGTCTGCCGACACGGCCTGGTCATCTCCCGTACGGCGACAAGCACCGACGAGACCTCGCCCCGGACCCTCGCCCGCCGGGACGTCTCCGACGCGGCCGACGCCGCCTACGACCGCGACCTCACCGGCCGGCGTCCCTACGGCGGCATCGAGTCCCACCGGGAGGTCGGCTCCGGCCAGATCGCGGTGGCGGGCCGCGCCGGGTACTTCGTGCGCTGGCGGGTGAGGACCGCCGATGGACCCGGCGGGTACGTCGAGTCCCTCGCCTTCCCCTCCAGCGTCGGCACCGAGTCCCCCGTCCTCATCCGGTTCGTCTTCGACGCGGGCGAGGACGGACCGCCGCTCGCCGACATGGACCGGATCACCCGAGGCATCCGCCCGGCCGGCGACGCGGCGACGGACGGGGGAGTGGGCAGCAGCATCGGCCCCGCGAAGTAGGGCCGGGCGGCCAGGGGTCAGAGGAATCAGAGGAAGGTGTGGCCCTCCCCGCGATAGGTCGGGACGGTCGCCGTGACCGCGTCCCCCTCCACCAGGTGCAGCACGTCGAAACGCTCGCACAGCTCACCGGCCTTGGCGTGCCGGAACCACACCTTGTCGCCGATCAGCAGATCGTCCGCGGGCGAGCCCAGCAGCGGGGTCTGCACCTCGCCGGGCCCTTCCTGGGGGTCGTAACGCAGCCCCTCCGGCAGATACGGCACCGGGAGCCGGTCCTTGCCGGGCGCGCCGGAGGCCGGATAGCCGCCCCCGAGGACGGTCACGACGCCGACTCCCGGGCGCCGTACGACCGGCTGGGCGAAGAGCGCCGCCGGACGGCCGCTGAACGAGGTGTAGTTGTCGAACAGGCGCGGCACGTAGAGCCCGGACCCGGCGCCGATCTCGGTGACGGCGTCCTCGGCGGCGGTGTGCTGCACACTGCCGGTCCCGCCGCCGTTGACGAACTCCAGATCGGGTACGACGGCCCGGACCGCCCGCACCACCTCGCCACGCCGCTCGGCGAGTTCGCGGCGGGCGGTGGCCTGCATCAGCCGTACCGCACGCGAGCGCAGCGGCCGCCCCGCGACGGAGTCGCCGACGCCCGCGATGTGCCCCTCGTACGCCATGATCCCGACGACCTTGAAGCCCGGGCGCCGGGCCACCGCGCGGGTCATGTCGGCGACCTGCGCCGGTGAGTGCAGCGGCGAACGGCGCGCCCCGACCCGTACCCGGCCGCCCAGCAGCTTCAGCGAGGTGTCCAACTCCAGGCAGACCCGGATGACTTCACGGCCGCCGTCACGGGCCTCGTCGATGAAACGGAGCTGCGCGGGGTCGTCGATCATGACGGTGACGGCGGCGGCGAGCTTGGGGTCGGAGGCCAGTTCGGCGAAGCGGGCGCGGTCGGCGGACGGGTAGGCGAGCAGCACGTCCTCGAAGCCGCTCCGCACGAGCCACAGCGACTCTGCCAGGGTGAACGACATGATCCCGGCGAAGCCGTCCTTCGCGAGCACCCGTTCCAGCAGGGCCCGGCAGCGGACGGACTTGCTGGCCACGCGGATCGGCTTGCCTCCCGCCCGTCGGACGAGATCATCCGCGTTGGCGTCGAAGGCGTCCAGGTCCACGATGGCCACAGGGGCGTCGAGGTGGGCGGTGGCCCGGTCGTAACGGGCCCGGTCGGCGGCGCGCGCAGTCATGAACGAAGCCTGCCAGACAGGATTACCGCAGGGTAGGGGGACGTTCCGGGCAGATGCCCCGGGGGTGCGGACTGGTTCCCGTTCCGAGCGGGGCACGCCGTAGAGTGACGCGCACGTACGGAGGTCGGGCGCCTATCGCGGGATGCCGGTCCTCCCGTACGGGTATGTATGCGTGCCCGGGACGGTCGACCGCTCGTGCCGGGTCCGGCGTCGAGCGGTTGAGCGCAAGGACGACGGTTCGCGTAACAGTAGACGGCCCGGGGCGCGAGGAAACGGGGGGTGCATGAGCACGGAAGCCCAGCACGCCTCTTTTCCACCACGCCCCACCACCCCGCCACGTCCGGCCCAGCCGCCCACGGTGGGCCGGGACGGGGGGAACGCGGACGCGGAGCCGACCGAGGACCGGGCGGACGTGCCCCCCACGGGCTCGAGCTCGGGTTCGGGCTCGCAGGGAGGGTCGTCCACGGGCGTCTGGACGACGGCCGGCGGAAGGGGCGGGAATTCATGGGCGCCGGTCGCCGGGGATCGCAGCTCGACGGCGCCCGGTGCCAGTGGAGTGTGGTCGCCCTGGCTCAACGCCGAGCCCTTCCAGAGCTTCGGGGACCGTACGCCGGCGCCGGGTGCCCCGAACGACAGGAACGTTGAGGCCGAGCGGGCGGGGAGTACGTCCGCGGGCGCGAATGACGCGTGGCCTGCGGCGGGGAAGAACGGGACCGAGGGCACGGATTCGGTACGCCGCCCCGGTGCCGAGCGTGCGCCGGGTTCGGCAGGAGCGGCAGGTGGCCACCCCTCAGGTCCCGCCGCCCAGCGTCGAGCGGCCTCGGAAGCGGGGCGGAAGGATGATTCGTCCCGTTCTTCCGACGCGCCCCAGTTCCGCTTCCCGCGCCTGCACGCGCCCACGCCCCGAGACGCCGACTCCGAAACCCCGCCTCCACCCCCGGCCTCGGCCCGCTTTCCGGACACCCCTCCGTCGAACGCCCGCCCCACAGCCGCCCCCATACCCCCACGCCCACCCCACCGCCCGCCGGTATCCCCCGAACCGAACGCGACTCGCCGTCCCACCTCGACCTCCACGGAGAGCTTCGTCCGCCCGGGCTCTGCGGCGCCGTCGGACCGGGGCGCCGACCGCGACGTGACCCCCCGGGTTTCGTCGGCGGAGGGTTTGGGTCGTTCGGGTTCTGCTGCGGTGTCGGATGGGCGATCTGAGCGCGAGGCATCGGCGGGTCGGGGTCCTGCGGCGGAGGGTTTGGGTCGTTCGGGCCCTGCGGCGCCCTCGGACAGGGGCCCTGATCGCGACGTACCTCCCCGGGTCCCGCCCACAGACGGCTTCCGTCGCCCCAGTTCTGCCGCGGCCTCGGACGCGCCCTCTGACCGTGACCTATCCACGCCGCCCCGGGTCCCGCCCGCCGAAGAGTTCCGCCGCCCTGGTTCCGCCGTGTCCCCGGGGGCGGATGTCGATGCCGACGTGTTCACCCCCCGAGTACCGCCCGCCCGTCCCACCCCCACGCCTCCGATGCCGTCCAGCCACCCCTCGCCGACCGATCCGGCCCGCCGCTCGGCCGCCTCCCCGCAGGCACCGAACGGCTCCACCACGGCCGAAAGCTTCCGCCACTCCGGTGCCACCGTGCCCACGGAAACATCCGCCGACCAGGCCTCCCAGCCAGCCACGGCACCCGACCGGCGCCCACCCACGCCCCCGAAGCGCCCTGTGCCGCCCACTCGATCGGCGCCCGGCGATCAGCGCGACCGCTCGGTGCCGAGCGAACGCCCCGCTGGTCCGGAGCCCACCCCTGACCCGACCCGCCGGGTGCCCGCCGATGATCCGGTCGGCGCGGTGTCCGCCCATCCCCCCAAACGAGGGGCGCCCGCGAACCGAACCAACCCCGCAGCCCCGCCGGAAGCTTCGCCTTCCGGACCGCGGGCGAGCACACCCCCCAAGCCCTCGATGCCGCCCGCCGACTCGACGTCCGGCGACTCGCGTACCCGCCCGCCCTCCGGCGACCCGCTGGCTCGCCCGGCGTCCAGTGATCCCCAATCCCGCCCCGTCGCCGGCGAATCGCGCACGCGCCCGGCGCCCGGCGACCCCAGGACCCGCCCCACGTCCAGCGAATCGCGCACCCGCCCGGCGCCCGGCAATCCCCAAACCGACCCTGTGTCCAACGAACCGCGGACCCGCCCCGCGTCCGGCGACCCTCTTCTTCGCCCGGGGTCCGGTGCCACCGGCCCGGGGTCCGGTGACCCGCTGGCTCGCCCGGCGTCCGGTGACCCCAACACCCGCCCGACGTCGGGTGCCCCCCTCACCCGCCCGACGTCCGGCGAGCCTCATCCCCGCTCGGGATCCGGTGACCGTCTCACCCGCCCGACGTCCGGCGCCCCCCTCACCCGCCCGGGGTCCGGTGACCCTCTCGCCCGCCCGGAATCCGGTGGCCCCAGCACCCGCCCGGCAGCAAGTGCCCCGCCCAATCGCCCGAACCCCGGTTTCCCCTCCGGGCGTTCAACGTTTGAGGCGTTCGAGGGGTTCGAGGGCTTCGGCACGCTCGATGATGTTCACGTGCGTCGGACCGGCTCGGCCGATCAGCCCGACGGCGGCCGGGGGGTCGTGGCGCCTGATCCTGCTCTTTCCTGGAGTGCACCCATGAACCCGGGTGGGAGTCGGCCCGTCGTGTCGTTCGGGGAGCCGGAGGGGTATGACGAGCGGGCCCGGGCCAGGCCGCTGCTGGGGCGGGTGCGGGGTCGTACCGCTGTCGTCGCCGCCAGTCTGGTGCTGGGACTCGGACTCATCGGCGGTGCCGTCACCGGGAGTTGGCTGGCCGGGGATGATGGCGGTGATGGTGCGCGGGGGACGTTCTCCGCGGCCTCCGGGCTGTGGCACAGCGTGCCGGTGGATCAGCTGTTCCCGCCCACCCTGCAGGGGCTCGGCGCCGGCCCCGGTGGCGCCGACCGCACCTGGACCCGTATCGCCGTCGCGCCCGACAGCGGCTGCAAGGGCGCCTTCGACCCCCTGCTGGGCAAGGCGCTCGCACCCGTGGGATGCCAGCGGCTGCTGCGCGCCACCTACACCGACGCCACCGAGAGCTTCGTGACCACCGTCGGCCTGCTGTTCACCAAGGCAGACGCCCCCGCCATGACCGCCCTCGCCAAACGGTTCCAGAGCGAGGGCCTCGGCAACCGCACCGACCTCATGCCCCGCCCGTACGCCGCCAAGGGCACCCCCGCCGCGCGCTTCGGCCCCCAGCAACGCGCCTCCTGGACCGTCTCCGTGCTCGCCGACGCCCCCGTCGTCGTCTACGCGGTCTCCGGCTGGGCCGACGGCCGTACCGTCGACGCTCCCCAGCCCGCCGCACAGGCCATGCAGTCCGGCGCCACCACCGCCCCCGCCCAGGCGGGCCTCGGCCACGAGGCCCAGGGCATCGCCGACCGCGTCGAACGCGCCCTGCGCAAGGACGTCACCAGCCCGCCCACGGAACGGCCCTCATGAGACACCCCAGCCGCCGGGTCGCGGCACTGAGCCTGCTCCTCGCCGGCTCCCTCGCCCTCGTCCCCTCCACCGCCGCCCACGCCGACGGCATCCGCGCCCAGCAGTGGGGCCTGGACGCCATGCACACGCAGCAGGCCTGGCGCACCACCAAGGGCCGGGGCATCACCGTCGCCGTCCTCGACACCGGCGTGGAGGCCGACCACCCCGACCTCGTCGGCAACGTCCTGCCCGCCAAGGACATGATCGGCTTCGGGGCGGAGCGGGGAAACCGGAACTGGGCCCGGCACGGCACCGCCATGGCGGGGATCATCGCCGGACACGGCCATGGCCCCGGTGACTCCGACGGAGTGATGGGCATCGCCCCGGAGGCCAAGATCCTGCCGGTCCGGGTGATCCTCGAGGACGGCGACTCCGCCCGCCCACAGGCCCGCTCCACCCGCGGCAACGCCCTCGCCGAGGGCATCCGCTGGGCCGCCGACCACGGTGCCGACGTCATCAACCTCTCCCTCGGCGACGACTCCGCCTCCGCCCACCCCGAACCCGCCGAGGACGAGGCGATCCAGTACGCCCTGAAGAAGGACGTCAGCGTCGTCGCCTCCGCCGGCAACGGCGGAAAGAAGGGCGACCACACCTCCTACCCGGCCGCCTACCCGGGCGTCATCGCCGCCACCGCCGTCGACCGCTACGGCACCCGCGCCGACTTCTCCACCCGCCGCTGGTACGCCACGGTCAGCGCTCCGGGCGACGACATCGTCATCGCCGACCCGGACCACAAGTACTACGAGGGCTGGGGCACAAGCGCCGCCTCCGCGTTCGTCTCGGGGGCCGTGGCCCTCGTCAAGGCCGCCCACCCCGGCCTTGCCCCCGCGCAGATCAAGCAGTTGCTGGAGGACACCGCCCGCAACCCGCCCGTCGGAGGCCGGGACGACTCCCGCGGCTTCGGCATGGTCGACCCGGCCGCCGCGATCAAGGCCGCCGCCCGCCTCAAGCCGGAGGGCCTGCAGGCCGCCTCCTACGGCAAGCGGTACTTCGGCAGCGGCCCGGACACCGCCAAGTCCGAGAGCTCCACCAGCGACTGGGCCGCCCCGCTCGCGGGCGGCTTCGGCGGGGTGCTGCTGGTCGCGGCGGTCGTTCTGTGGCGCGGACGTCCCAGGCGCTACGAGTTCTAGGGCGCTCGCGGGCCGCCTCCGGGCCTCAGGACACCGAGGAGCCGTCCCCGGCGAACACCGACACCGCCGCCTTCGCCGCCGACTCGACCAGCGAAATGCCCTTCGCCTGCGTCGCGTTGCCCTTGGAGAGCACGGCGACCAGATACGCGTGGCCGCCGACCGTCACGCGCCCGATGCTGTTGATGTCCCACAAACCGGTCGTACTGCGGGCCAGCCAGCCGTTCTTCAGCGCCCACCGCGAACCGTCGGCCGCCGCGGACACCCCCCACTGCTGATCGGCCTCGATCTCACCCATGAGCCCCCGTACATACGAGCGCGAGGCCTCGCTCAGCTTCGAGTCGTCGCCGAACACCTGCTGGAGCAGGGTGAGTTGGTCGGCCGCCGTGGTCTGCGTCAGCCCCCACAGGGCACCCTCACCACCTTGCGTGCCGGTCAGCCCGAACGTCTTGTTCGCCGCGTCCAGCCCGCCGGCCTGCCCGATGACGTCCCACAGGGCGGAGGCGGCCGTGTTGTCGCTGTTCTCGATCATCTTCGTGGCGTACGACTTCTCGGCCGCCGTCAGTCGGCGGTCCGCGTCCTGCGCCTGCAGCAGGAGCGTCGCCAGGATGTCCACCTTCACGATGCTGGCCGTGTCGAACGCGCCGTCGCCGTAGACGGCGCTCACCCCGGAGTCCGGGTCCAGCACCGCCGCCGACACCTTCGCCCTTCCCTCGACGGCCACCGACTTCATCGCCTCGGCCAGCCGCGCGTCGTGATCCACCGTCGGCTCCGCCACTGGTTTCACCGGTTTCACCGGTTTCACCGATTCCTCCCCGTCCGCCGACGGGGAGTCCGTCGGCGACGCCGACGATACGGCGCCCGCACCGGAGTGCGCCCGCGCCTTCACATACACCGTCCCGGCTGCCGTACCGCCCACGACGGCGACCGTTGCGAGGACGGTGTAGAGCAGAGGACGCGTCCTGGACGGACGGGCGCGGCGGCTGCGGCGGGCTCTGGAGGACTCCATGCCCGCGATGCTCGGGGCGGTGACTGTGCGGGCCGTTAGACGGACGTTAGATGTGTGTCAGGGGAATCTGAGAAAGCCGTGAAGGCGGTGAACCAGCTGTTTCCGGGGCCGCACAAGCCCAGCAGCAAGCCCCCTATAGGGTCGGTGACCGTGGCGAACAAGAACATTCCCGACCCCGGCTACTCCGACGACGACGGCTCCGCCGACCCCCGGCTGAGCACCGCGCTCGCCGCCTGGGCCGAGGACCGCACCGCCCTGGAGCCGGTCCTCGAGGCGCTCAAGGGCGCCCGGCTGCTCGTGCCCGTGGTCGCCGTGCTCGGCGAGGTCGAGGAGGACGAGAACGGGCTGCGCCGCGAGAAGACCAGCGACATGGCCGTACCGACCCTGAGGGCCGGGTCCCGGACCGCCCTGCCGGCCTTCACCTCCACCGAGTCGCTGGCCCGCTGGGACCCGGCGGCCCGCCCCGTCGCCGTACCCCTGCACCAGGCGCTGCAGGCCGCCGCGCACGAGAAGGCGGACACGATCGTGCTGGACCTGTCAGGCCCGGTGCCCTTCGAGCTGACGGGACCCGTCCTGCTCGCGCTCGCCGAGGGCCGGACGAGCACCGACCCGCTCGCCGACCCGGCCGTGCGGGAGGCGGTACGGGCCGCGGTGGCCGCCGAACCCGCCGTGCTGCGCGCCCACCTCGGGCCCGGTCGAGCCGATGGCACCCTCGCCCTCGTGCTCGACGAGTCGGCCGCGCCCGCCGAGGCCGCCCGTGCCGTGGCCGAGCGGCTCGCCGCCGACGAGGCACTGAGGGCCCGCCTGGTGCGCGGCCTCGACCTGGCACTGCTGCCGGCCGGGGCGACGCCTCCCGGCGAGCCCTTGTACGTACGAAGTGGGCGGTAAATGCACTACCCGCGCTAGCCGTAGATCGGCCCCGTGTACTTCTCGCCGGGGCCCTGGCCCGGCTCGTCCGGGACGATCGACGCCTCGCGGAAGGCCAGCTGCAGCGACTTCAGGCCGTCGCGCAGCGGGGCCGCGTGGAAGGAGCTGATCTCGGTCGCGCTCGCGTCCAGCAGCCCGGCCAGGGCGGTGACCAGCTTCCGGGCCTCGTCCAGGTCCTTGTACTTGTCGCCCTCCTCGGTCAGGCCGAGCTTCACCGCGGCGGCGCTCATCAGGTTGACGGCGACCGTCACGATCACCTCGACGGCGGGGACCTCGGCGATGTCGCGGGTCATCTCGTCGAAGTCGGGCGCGGCAGACTCGGGGGACTGTGCGGACTCGGGAGGGGTGTCACTCATGCCCCACACGATAGGCCCCGGTGCAGGCCGGTTCGCACCACCCCCGGGCAGCTGCTAACCTTGTGTAACGACCGGCCGGACAGACATGTCCGGCCTACAAGTGGAGGCTCCGATCTCCCACCTGACCGTCCTCCGGGACGGCGGGTCACCCCGGTCAGGCGGCCACCATCGTTCCGTACGGACGATGGAGTCGCCCGAAAGCGCGCCCCGCGGCATCGCGGCGGTGCTCCGGCAGTGTATTCGGGGCCCCGCCTGTGATCGTCCGGGGCATTTTTCATGCTTCGGCGCGGTTAGGTCTAACAGAAGTAGAGACATACGCGGCTGTCCGCCAGACAACCGTGTGGTGCTAACTGAGGAGGATCCATCAGCGCCGAGCCCCGCATCAACGACCGGATTCGCGTTCCCGAGGTGCGACTTGTCGGTCCCAGTGGCGAGCAGGTGGGCATCGTCCCGCTGGCCAAGGCACTGGAGCTTGCCCAGGAGTACGACCTCGACCTCGTCGAGGTAGCGGCGAACGCCCGTCCGCCCGTGTGCAAGCTCATGGACTACGGGAAGTTCAAGTACGAGTCGGCCATGAAGGCCCGTGAGGCGCGCAAGAACCAGGCGCACACGGTCATCAAGGAGATGAAGCTCCGGCCGAAGATCGACCCGCACGACTATGACACCAAGAAGGGTCACGTCGTCCGGTTCCTCAAGCAGGGCGACAAGGTCAAGATCACGATCATGTTCCGTGGGCGCGAGCAGTCCCGGCCCGAACTGGGCTACCGACTGCTGCAGCGGCTCGCGGAGGACGTCCAGGACCTCGGTTTCGTGGAGTCGAACCCGAAGCAGGACGGCCGGAACATGATCATGGTTCTCGGTCCGCACAAGAAGAAGACCGAGGCGATGGCCGAGGCCCGCCAGGCGCAGGAAGCCCGCAAGGCGGAGGCGAAGGCCCACCCCGGCCGCTCGCAGAACGCCGCGGACACCGACAGTGTCGGTGACGACGAGAACGTCGTCGTGGACACCGAGGCACCTGCCGAGGCTTCCGCCGAGGCGTGATCCCGGGGACGTGAGTCCCAGGACAGGCAGTAACCGATACAAGCGACGTTCCGACGTGCCCGGTTTTCGCGACCGGGCACCGGAGCGCCACCGACGAGGAGAGAACGGCGCTATGCCGAAGAACAAGTCGCACAGCGGTGCCAGCAAGCGCTTCAAGGTCACCGGCTCCGGCAAGGTGCTCCGTGAGCGCGCCGGCAAGCGCCACCTGCTCGAGCACAAGTCGTCCCGCGTGACGCGTCGCCTCACCGGCAACGCCGAGATGGCCCCGGGCGACGCCGCGAAGATCAAGAAGCTTCTCGGCAAGTGACGTACGCGGCGCGGTGATCAACGGATCCCCTCGCGCCGTACGTCTGGACCGGGACCCCATCGATTCCGGGCCGTGTGAGTCCAACCACGGCCCCGCTACAAGGAGTTAACAAGTGGCACGCGTCAAGCGGGCAGTCAACGCCCACAAGAAGCGCCGGGCGATCCTCGAGCAGGCTTCCGGCTACCGCGGTCAGCGTTCGCGTCTGTACCGCAAGGCCAAGGAGCAGGTCACCCACTCGCTGGTCTACAACTACAACGACCGCAAGAAGCGCAAGGGTGACTTCCGCCAGCTGTGGATCCAGCGCATCAACGCCGCTGCCCGCGCCAACGGCATCACGTACAACCGCTTCATCCAGGGCCTGAAGGCCGCCAACGTCGAGGTCGACCGCAAGATCCTCGCGGAGCTGGCCGTCAACGACGCGGGCGCGTTCGCCGCCCTGGTCGAGGTCGCCCAGAAGGCGCTGCCGAGCGACGTCAACGCGCCGAAGGCCGCGTGACGCTGCGCTGGCCTGAGCCGGTGTGAGTGTGCGGACCCGTGGGTTTCTGCCCGCGGGTCCGTTGCGTTGAGTGGTGCGCGTGGGTTCGGCACCGCCGACATGCGCCGTCGTGGTTGATCGCCGTTGCGGCGGAGAACTGGTACCGAAGGTGAGTTGGATGCCCCCTGTAACCCCGGAGTTGATCTCTCCCCGTTCCCCTCGTGTCTCCGCCGCCCGGCGGCTCGCCAAGCGGAACTTCCGGGGCAAGGAGCGGCTGTTCCTGGCCGAGGGGCCGCAGGCTGTGCGGGAGGCCGCCGGGCACGGGCTGGTGGAGCTGTTCGCCACCGTCGAGGCCGCGGAGCGGTACGCCGACATCGTGGGCGAGGCCCGGGACACCGGGGTCCGCGTCCATCTCGCCTCCGACGACGTGATCGCCGACATCTCGACGACCGTCACGCCGCAGGGGCTCGTCGGGATCTGCCGTTTCGTCGACACGCCCTTCGAGGAGATCCTCGCGGCCCGGCCCAAGCTCGTCGCCGTCCTCGCGCACGTCCGCGACCCCGGCAACGCCGGAACCGTGCTGCGGTGCGCCGATGCCGCCGGGGCCGAGGCCGTCGTACTGACCGACGCGTCCGTCGATCTGTACAACCCGAAGGCCGTACGGGCCTCCGTCGGGTCCCTCTTCCATCTCCCCGTCGCCGTCGGCGTGCCCGTCGAGGAGGCCGTGGCAGGGCTCAAGGGGGCCGGCGTCCGGGTGCTCGCCGCCGACGGAGCGGGCACCGACGACCTCGACGACGAGCTCGACAAGGGGACCATGGGCGGGCCCACCGCATGGGTGTTCGGGAACGAGGCATGGGGGCTCCCGGAGGAGACCCGCGCACTCGCGGACGCCGTGGTGCGCGTCCCGATCCACGGGAAGGCCGAGAGCCTGAACCTCGCCACCGCGGCCGCCGTATGTCTCTATGCCTCGGCCCGTGCACAGCGCGCCTCCACGGGGTGCCGCTCCGTCACCGGGGCCTAGTAGGGTGACCAGCTCGGGGGCCACCTGCGCCGTCTGAGAGGTGGGGTTCGGGGATGGGTGTCGGCACGGGCGGTGCGGACAGGGCACTGCGGGCACGGGACGTGCGCCGGCCACCCGCGCCCCGGCACGGTGATCCGGCCGGGCTCGGCATCGACCCGGACGAGCTGCCCGACGGCCTGGTGATCGCCGACGAGCACGGCCGGGTGATCTGCTTCAACGCGGCCGCCGAACGCATCACCGCCACGCCGGCCGAGGACGCCCTGGGACAGCGGCTGGAGAAGGCGCTCCCGTTAGAGGACCTGGAGGGGCGCCGCTGGTGGCAACTGACCGACCCCTACGGCGGACTCGCCATCCGGCAGCGGCAGCCCGAGCGGAACCTGCTGCTGCCCGGGGGACGTGAGGTCCTCGTCTCCGCCCGCTATGTGCGCGCCGAGCCCACCGGTCCGGTCCGCCGCGTCGTCGTCTCCCTCCGCGACACCGAGGCCCGCCGCCGTACCGAGCGCTCCCACGCGGAGCTGATAGCCACCGTCGCCCATGAGCTGCGCTCGCCGCTCACCTCCGTCAAGGGCTTCACCGCCACGCTGCTGGCCAAGTGGGAACGCTTCACGGACGACCAGAAGCGGCTGATGCTGGAAACCGTCGACGCCGACGCCGACCGGGTCACCCGGCTCATCGCCGAGCTGCTCGACATCTCGCGCATCGACAGCGGACGGCTGGAGGTCAGGCGCCAGCCGGTCGACATCGGCGCGGCCGTGGGCCGGCACATCCAGGCGTACGTCGCCGCCGGGCAGCCCGCCGACCGGTTCCTGCTGCGGATCGAGCAGCCGCTGCCCGCGCTGTGGGCCGATCCCGACAAGATCGACCAGGTGCTCAGCAACCTGCTGGAAAATGCCGTGCGGCACGGCGAGGGAACCGTCACCATAGACGTCACGGCCACGGAGTCCCCCCGCGAGGACGAGGACACCGGCACGTCGGTCACGGTGACCGACGAGGGGCCCGGCATCCCGGAGGAGTCCATGAACCGCGTCTTCACCCGCTTCTGGCGGGGCAGCAAGCGCGGTGGCACCGGCCTCGGGCTCTACATCGTCAAGGGCATCGTCGAGGCCCACGGCGGCACCATCACCGTCGGCCGCGGCCCCCAGGGCGGCGCCGAGTTCCGATTTACCCTGCCCGTGGCGGCCCCGGCGTATCTCACCTGAGAACCGGCGAGCGCCCCACGGGCGCATTCGTATACCTCCACCCCGTTAGACTCGGCCTTTGGCACCCATGTGTCCCATGGACGGCCCTCTGACCTCTGAGTGAGTCGGTGACGGGGACCTTCAGCCAGCCAATCGGAAGCACGGGAAGAGATGTCGGCACCCAATAAGTCGTACGACCCTGTAGAGGTCGAGGCGTTGAAACCGGAAGAGATCGAGCGCATGCGGGACGAGGCGCTCGCCGCCTTCAGCGCAGCGGACTCCCTCGACGCGCTCCAGGAGGCCAAGGTCGCCCACACCGGGGGCACCTCCCCGCTGGCCCTCGCCAACCGCGAGATCGGCGCCCTGCCCCCGCACGCCAAGGCCGCCGCCGGCAAGCTGGTCGGCCAGGCCCGCGGCGCCGTGAGCAAGGCGCTCGCCGCCCGCCAGGCCGAACTGGAGGCCGAGCGGGACGCGCGTGTGCTGGTCGAGGAGTCGGTGGACGTCACGCTGCCGTACGACCGCGTACCGGCCGGCGCCCGCCACCCGCTGACCACCCTGTCGGAGCGCATCGAGGACGTCTTCGTGGCCATGGGCTACGAGGTCGCCGAGGGTCCGCAGGCCGAGGCCGAGTGGTTCAACTTCGACGCCCTGAACATCGGCCCGGACCACCCGGCCCGCGGCGAGGCCGACACCTTCTTCGTGGCCGGCCCCGAGGGCGGCACCGAGTCCGGTGTCGTGCTGCGCACCCACACCTCGCCCGTGCAGATCCGCTCGCTGCTGGAGCGTGAGCTGCCGGTGTACGTGATCTGCCCCGGTGTCGTCTACCGCACCGACGAGCTGGACGCCACCCACACGCCGGTCTTCCGCCAGGTCGAGCTGCTCGCCGTCGACGAGGGCCTGACCATGGCCGACCTCAAGGGCACCCTGGACCACATGGTCCAGTCGCTGTTCGGCGAGGGCATGAAGACCCGGCTGCGGCCGAACTTCTTCCCCTTCACCGAGCCGTCCGCCGAGATGGACATGGTGTGCTACGTCTGCCGCGGCGAGTCCGTCGGCAACCCCGACCGGCCCTGCCGCACCTGTTCCAGCGAGGGCTGGATCGAGCTGGGCGGCTGCGGCATGGTCAACCCGCGGGTGCTGACCGCCTGCGGCGTCGACCCGGAGAAGTACAGCGGCTTCGCCTTCGGGTTCGGCATCGAGCGGATGCTGATGTTCCGCCACAACGTCGAGGACATGCGAGACATGGTCGAGGGTGACGTCCGGTTCACTCGGCCGTTCGGGATGGAGATCTGATGCGGGTCCCGCTTTCCTGGCTGCGGGAGTACGTCGACCTGCCGGCCACCGAGACCGGCCGTGACGTCCAGGCCAAGCTCATTTCGGCCGGTCTTGAGGTCGAGACGGTCGAGCAGCTCGGCCACGACCTCAAGGGCCCCCTGGTCGTCGGTCAGGTGCTGACCATCGAGGAGCTGGAGGGCTTCAAGAAGCCGATCCGCTTCTGCACGGTCGACGTCGGACAGGCCAACGGCACCGGCGAGCCGCAGGAGATCGTCTGCGGCGCCCGGAACTTCGTCGTCGGCGACAAGGTCGTGGTCGTGCTTCCCGGCGCCACCCTGCCCGGCGGCTTCTCCATCTCCGCGCGCAAGACGTACGGCAAGACGTCACACGGCATGATCTGCTCCAGCGACGAGCTGGGCATGGGGGACGACGGCACGCACGGCATCATCGTGCTGCCGCCGGAGACCGAGGTCGGCAAGGACGCCGTCGAGCTGCTGGAGCTCGTCGACGAGGTCCTGGACATCGCCGTCACCGCCAACCGCGGCGACTGCCTGTCCATCCGCGGTGTCGCCCGCGAGACCGCCATCGCCTACGGCCTGCCGCTGCGCGACCCGGCCCTGATCGACGTGCCCGGCCCGAACGCCTTCGGCTACCCGGTCCAGGTCTCCGACCCGGTCGGCTGCGACCGCTTCACCGCCCGCACGGTGATCGGTCTCAGCCCCGAGGCCCGCTCGCCGATCTGGCTCCAGCGCCGGCTGCAGAAGGTCGGCATGCGCCCGATCTCGCTCGCCGTCGACGTCCCCAACTACGTGATGATGGAGCTCGGCCAGCCCCTGCACGCCTACGACCGGGGGCTGGTCCAGGGCACCATCGGCGTGCGCCGGGCGGAGGCGGGCGAGAAGCTCGTCACCCTGGACGGCGTGGAGCGCACGCTGGACGCCGAGGACCTGGTCATCACCGACGACCGCGGCCCCATCGGCCTCGCGGGCGTCATGGGCGGCGCGAACACCGAGATCGCCGACCACGACGACGTACAGAACGCCACCACCGACGTGGTGATCGAGGCCGCCCACTTCAACGCGGTGTCGATCGCGCGGACGGCCCGACGCCACAAGCTGTCCTCCGAGGCGTCCCGCCGCTTCGAGCGGGGCGTCGACCCGCAGGCCGCGGCCGCCGCCGCCCAGCGCACGGTCGACCTGCTGGTGCTGCTCGCCGGCGGCACCGCCGAGGCAGGCGTCACCGAGATCACCGCGCCGTCCGCCCCGCACACCATCACCCTCCCGGCCAACCACCCGGACAAGGTGGCCGGTGTCGACTACGGGCGCGAGACCGTCGTACGGCGGCTGCAGGAGGTCGGCTGTGACGTGTACGGGCAGGACGAGCTGATCGTCACCGTGCCGTCCTGGCGGCCCGACCTCCTCGAGGCCAACGACCTCGCCGAGGAGGTCATCCGCCTCGAGGGTTACGAGAACCTGCCCTCCACGCTGCCCAAGCTCCCCTCGGGCCGCGGTCTGACCCACCGCCAGCGACTGCACCGCCGGGTCGGGCGCGCGCTGGCCGGGGCAGGGTATGTCGAGGCGCCGAACTACCCCTTCGTCAGCGAGCAGGTCTTCGACCAGCTGCTGCTGGAGGCGGACGACCCGAACCGCCGCGTCGTGAAGCTGACGAACCCCCTCAGCGACGAGGAGCCCGCGCTGCGTACGTCGCTGGTGCCGGGTCTGCTCGGCGCGCTGCGGCGCAACGCCGGGCGGGGCTCACACGACCTCGCCCTGTTCGAGACGGGGCTGGTGTTCCACCCGCGCGAGGAGCGTAAGGTGGCCGCCGCGCTGCCGGTGGACCGGCGTCCCACGGACGAGGAGATCGCCGAACTGAACGCCGCTCTGCCGGTGCAGCCGCGGCACGTGGCCGCCGTGCTCGCCGGTGCGCGGGAGCAGGCCGGCTGGTGGGGCAAGGGCCGGCCGGCGGACTGGGCCGACGCCGTGGAGGCGGCTCGGGCCGTGGCCCGGGAGGCCGGTGCCGAACTGGTCGTGCGCAAGGGGCAGTACGGGCCGTGGCACCCGGGGCGTACCGCCGAGCTGGTGGTGGTCGCCGACGGCGCGGAGACGGTCGTGGGCCACGCCGGTGAGCTGCACCCGCGGGTCGTGAAGGCCCTGGGGCTGCCCGACCGCACCAGTGCGATGGAACTGGACCTGGACGCGGTGGAGGCGGCCGGCAACGACACGCCTCAGGCGCCGCGCATCTCCACGTTCCCGGTGGCGACGCAGGATGTCGCCCTCGTCGTCGACCAGTTCGTGCCGCATGCCGAGGTGGAGGCCGCACTGCGGGACGGCGCGGGCGAGCTGCTGGAGTCCGTCCGGCTGTTCGACGTGTATGAGAACGCGGAGCAGTTGGGCGAGGGCCGGAAGTCCCTGGCCTACGCGCTGCGGTTCCGGGCGTCGGATCGGACCCTGACCGTCGACGAGGCGACCGCGGCTCGGGACGCGGCTGTCGCGCTCGCGGGTGAGCGGACCGGGGCGGTGCTGCGGGCTTAGCCGCGCCTCACCTGCATAAATGCGGGCGCTGACGGATGGTCACTCATTTGGGTGACAATCCCGGGCGATCTGGTCCTCCCGGGCCATGCGGTCGACAGAATCGGACCGGCCTTTCGAGGCCGGTCCGGTTGTGCTTTCGGGGCCTGTATGGGGGGCCATCGGCATGATTCGCATCAGGGCTGGGGCTTCCCCATTTCGCAAGCGCTTGCTCGCGTTGGGGCTTCCCCTGGCGTGGGGTGGCGCGGCCGTCACATACAAGCTGGCCTGTCCGGTCGCCCAGCAGAGCGGGCTGGGCGCGCGCACCGTGAGCAGCGCCGTCTTCTTCGCCGTCGGCACCGGGCTCGTCCTCCATGTACGGCACGCGCTGCTGCGCGAGTTGCGGGAGGCGCGCAAGGTCGCGGGCGCCGCCCAGAGCGTGCTGCTACGACCGCTGCCACCGCGGGTGGAGGGGCTGAACGTGGCCGCTGCCCAGCTCTCCGCCGACCGGGGCGCGGCCATCGGCGGTGACCTGTACGAGGTCATCGCCACCGAGCACGGCGTTCGGGTCGTCATGGGGGACGTGCGCGGGCACGGGATCGGCGCCATCGCCACGGCCGCCGCCGTCCTCGGCAGCTTCCGGGAGGCGGTGCACGACGAGCCGGAGCTGGGGGGCGTGCTGCGCAGGCTGGAGCGGGCGCTGGCACGGCACCTGAGAGAGCGCGCCCGTGCCGAGCATCCCTCGGCCGGGGCCGAGCCCGAGCATCCGGTCGCCGAGGAGTTCGTCACCGTACTGCTCCTGGAGATCGGGCCGGACGGCGAGCTGCGCGGCCTCAACTGCGGTCATCCGTGGCCGTATCGGCTCAGTGGACCCCGTGTCGAGCCCCTGGCCCGAGCGGATCCCCTCCCTCCGCTCGGGCCCTTCCCCCTCCCGCCCGAACTGGACACGGAACACTGCGGTCATCTGCTGCCCGGTGAAACCCTCTTCCTCCACACGGACGGCGCGGAGGACGCACGCGACAGCCGCGGCCGCTTCTTTCCTTTGGGCGAGGTCTTGGCCCAGTGCCTACGAGACTCCGTGGCGACTCCCCAGGCAGTGCTGGGATCTGTCTTCACCGCACTGCTCCGCCACACAGCGGGAGCGCCCCAGGACGACGTGGCACTGCTCGTACTGATGAACGATCGTCAGCCTCGACACCCCCCAGGGGCGCGAGGAACTGCGCGACCAGCCACGACGCACCCGCAGCCAACCAACCACCTGTAGCTGAACGGCGTTTGCAGCGCAGCGTGCCGCCGGCAGGCCGTCCGCCCCGCCACGGAGTGTCGGGCAGGCAGCCGGGCGGACGGCATGGATTCGGACCGCCGCACTGTACGAGGGGGAGCCGGCGGCCCGGCCGGCCTCTTGCGAGGCATTTCAGTCAACCGGTAGGAAACTCTCCGCGACAGTGCGCGTACGCTACGGATTCCTGCACTCCGTTCACACCCCGTGTGAAGCCGTTCGCACTACTCTGTCCGCACCGAGGCTCCCGGGGGGCATCCATGCAGCCCAACACTCTGCTCGACGCGATCCTGGACGAGGCGGGGATCTCGCACGCGGGGCTGGCGGCACACGTCAATCAGGCGGGGCGGGCACGCGGTCTCGCCTTGCGCTACGAACACACGGCTGTGGCCCGGTGGTTGAAGGGACAGCGGCCCCGGGGGCAGGTGCCCGACCTGATCTGCGAGGTGCTCGCCGGCCGGCTGCGCCGCCCGGTCACCCTCGACGACATCGGCCTCGGCGTCCCCGGTGAGCCCTCCACCCCGCACGCCACCTCCCTGTCCGGCTTCGTCGAGCGGGCCACCGCGCTGTGGCGCTCCGACGAGCAGCAGCGCCCGCACATCCTGGGCGCGCCCGCGGTGACCGGCACGCCCGCGGTCATGCCCGTGTGGGAGTGGGAGAACCCGCCCGAGGACGTCGACGTCTCGCGAGGAGGGCGGCACCGGGTCACCCCGGCCGACCTGGAGATGCTGCGGGCCGCCCGCACGCACTACGAGCAGATGTACCGCAAGGCGGGCGGTATCGCGACCCGGACCCGGATCGTCGGCTTCCTGAACGCCGAGGCCGCGCCGCTGCTGCGGGGCAGCTACACCGACGCCACGGGCCGTCAACTGCACCGGGCCACCGGCGGGTTGGTGGCGATCGCCGGCATCTGCGCGTATGACTCGGACGCACACGGGCTCGCCCAGCGCTACTTCCACCAGGCCCTGCGGCTGGCGAAGGCCAGCGGCGACCGGGGACTGGGCGCCTATGTGATCGCGCTGCTGGTCAACCAGGCCCTGTTCATGCGGGAGTACCGGCAGGCGGTGGCGTTCGCCGAGGCCGCGCTGCGCGCCGCCGGCAAGCACATCACCCCGGCGCTCGCCTCCGATCTGTACGCGATGCAGGCCAAGGCGTACGCACACCTCGGTGACGGCACGAGCGCGCTGTCCTGCATCCGGCGTGCGGAGCAGGCCGCCGAACGCATCCGGCGGGGCTACGAACCCGACGAGACCGGCTATGTCCAGCCGGGGTTGGTCAACGTCCAGGTGGCGGAGGCGCTGCTCAGCCTCGGCGAACTCGTGGCGGCGGGGGAGCACGCGGCGGCCGCCGTGGACAACCCGGCGCACGACCGCGGCCGGGTGCACCGGCTCGCCATGCTCAGCACGATCGAGTTGCGCCGGGGCAACGCCGACAAGGCCGTGGCCACCGCTGTGCAGATGGCCGAGCAGGCGCGCGGAATGGAGTCGCAGCGGCTGCGCGACAGACTCCGGGCGGTCCGCGAACACCTGGTGCGCAACGGATGCGCGGGCACCGCCGAGGCCGCCGAACTCATCGACGGTGCGCTGCGCGTGCCGCTGTAGGCCGGTTCCCGAGCACCGCCATCCCACAGTCCCTGCTGCGATATTGCCACTTACTCGACGGAAGGTGGCAGAACCGTGCAGTGGACGAAACAGAACGAACAAACTGTGTACTCAAACCGCTGGTTCAGCGTCAACCTCGCGGATGTCGAGCTGCCGGACGGCCGGCATCTCGACCACTTCCTGATACGGCTGCGGCCGGTGGCCGTGGCGACCGTGGTCAACGAGGCCAACGAGGTCCTTCTGCTGTGGCGCCATCGCTTCATCACCGACAGCTGGGGCTGGGAACTCGCCGCGGGCGTCGTGGAGAACGGAGAGGACATCGCCCGCGCGGCCGCCAGGGAACTGGAGGAGGAGACCGGCTGGCGGCCGGGACCCCTGCACCACCTCATGACGGTGGAACCGTCCAACGGACTCACCGACGCCCGGCACCACATCTACTGGTCGGACGAGGGTGAGTACATCGGACACCCGGTGGACGACTTCGAGTCGGACCGCCGGGAGTGGGTCTCCCTGAAGGTGGTGCCGGACATGGTCGCCCGCGGTGAGGTCCCGGCCGCCAACATGGCGGCCGCGTTACTGCTCCTGCACCACCTCAGGCTCGGGCAGGACGCCGCGCGCTGACGTCAGCGCCCCAGTGCCTGCCAGACCGCCACGACGAGGGCCCCCACCGCGGTGACGGCCGCGATCGAGGGCAGCGGCCAGCGGGCGTGTTCCAGGGTGACGAGCCGGGTGTTCAGCTCGTCCAGTTCCTTGGAGGTCTCCTCGGTGCGATGGGTGAGCAGTGCCAGTCCGCCCTCGACACGCGCGTACGCCACGTCGAGGCGGCGTCGTAACTCTGCGAGTTCTCCCTGGACGACCAAATGCTCGGGGTCGGCGGTCACGAACCGCTCCTTTCCTTGCTCGTCTCTCATCAGTTGCATGCGCATGATGAGTCAACTCGCCTGGTGGGCAGGTGGGGAGAGTGTGCGGTCGGCATATGCGGGCCCGATGCGCACACGGCGTGTGAACGGCGCGGGCCCGGCACTCCGAAGAGTGCCGGGCCCCTGTTCGTCGCACTGTGTGAGCAGCACCCTGGAACGGGCACTGTGCACCGGGCGGGCGGTCGTCAGCCGTAGGTGTAGAACCCCGAGCCGGTCTTGCGGCCGAGCCGGCCCGCGTCGACCATGCGCTGCAGCAGCGGGGGAGCGGCGTACAGAGGCTCCTTGTACTCCTCGTACATCGAGTGGGCGATGGAGACGATGGTGTCCAGGCCGATCAGGTCGGACAGCTTCAGCGGGCCCATCGGGTGGGCACAGCCCATCTCCATGCCGTTGTCGATGTCCTCGCGGCCCGCGATGCCCGACTCGAACATCCGGATCGCGGAGAGCAGATACGGCACGAGCAGCGCGTTGACCACGAAGCCGGAGCGGTCCTGGGCGCGGATCGCGTGCTTGCCGAGGACCTTCTCGGCGAAGACCTGGGCGCGGCTGAGCGTGCCCTCGGACGTGGTGAGCGCGGGGATCAGCTCGACGAGCTTCTGCACCGGCGCGGGGTTGAAGAAGTGGATGCCGACGATCTGGTCCGGACGCGAGGTGGCGACCGCCAGCTTCACCAGCGGGATGGAGGAGGTGTTGGAGGCCAGGATCGCGTCGGGCCGGGTCACCACCTGGTCGAGCACCTGGAAGATCTCCGTCTTCACCTGCTCGTTCTCCACGACGGCCTCGATCACCAGATCCCGGTCGGCGAACTCGCCGAGGTCGGTGGTGAAGCTGAGCCGCGCCTGGGTCGTCGCCAGCTCATCCTCGGTGATCTTGCCGCGCTCGGCCGCCTTGGACAGGGAGTTGAACAGCCGGGTCCGGCCGATCTCCAGGGCCTCACCGGTGGTCTCGGCGACCTTCACATCCAGTCCGGCCCGGGCGCACACCTCGGCGATGCCCGCTCCCATCTGGCCGCAGCCGACCACTCCGACGCGCTCGATGTCGGTCACATCGTCCCCTTCGCTGATCTACGAATCCGGCAGGTCGCCCCGTGGTCCGGTTCCTGCTCCGAACCTGCACGTTACCTCCGGCGATCGTTGATCGATCGTTCGGGTACCGCGTGGCAGTCTGACGCGGGACACGGCCCGGGCCGAGAATCGCGCCCGGACACGCACTTGGGCATCGGGAGGTAGGGGAATGCTGCACCGGAGGAGTCGGCTGTCGAGGCGGGCGTTCGCGGTGACGGCCCTGTCGGCACTCGTTGCGGGGGGCGGCGCGATGGCGGCCGGTGCGGCGATGGCGGGCGGCTCGGACACCTCGGACGACTCGGGCCGGCGGAAGGCGTCGGGTCAGCTGCGGGGCGTGTGGGTGGCGACCGTGACCAACCGGGACTGGCCGTCCAAGCCGGGCCTGACCGTGGACCGGCAGAAGGCGGAGCTGACCGCGATCCTCGACCGGGCCGTCGAGGACCGTCTCAATGCCGTGATCTTCCAGGTCCGCCCGACGGCCGATGCGCTGTGGCCCTCGCCCTACGAGCCCTGGTCGGACGTCCTCACCGGCACCCAGGGCAAGGCCCCGGGCTGGGACCCGCTGGGCACGGCGGTGAAGGAGGCCCACGTGCGCGGTCTGGAACTGCACGCCTGGTTCAACCCGTACCGCGTCGCCAACCACACCGATCCGACGAAGCTGGCCGCCTCGCACCCCGCGCGCAGGCACCCGGACTGGGTGGTGACCTACGGCGGGAAGATGTACTACAACCCCGGACTGCCCCAGGTGCGGACCTTCGTGGAGGACGCGATCCTCGACGCGGTGCGGAAGTACCCGGTCGACGCCGTGCACTTCGACGACTACTTCTACCCCTACCCGGTGGCCGGCCAGACCTTCGACGACGACGAGGCCTACGACCGCTACGGCGGCGCCTTCTCCGACCGGGCCGCCTGGCGCCGGGACAACATCGACAAGCTGGTGCGCGAGACGGCGGCCAGGATCAGGCGGACCCGCCCCGGCACCCGGTTCGGCATCAGCCCGTTCGGCGTGTGGCGCAACAGCACCACCGACTCGCGCGGCTCGGACACCAGGGCGGGCGTGCAGACGTACGACGACCTGCACGCGGACACCCGCAAGTGGGTGCGCGAGCACTGGATCGACTACATCTGCCCGCAGATCTACTGGAACATCGGCTTCGCCGCCGCCGACTACGCCACGCTCGTGCCCTGGTGGGCGGAGGTGGCCAAGGGCACGCCGACGCAGCTGTACATCGGCGAGGCGCTCTACAAGGCCGGCGACCCGGCCCAGCCCGCCGCCTGGCAGGACCCGGCCGAACTGTCCCGGCACCTCACCCTGGCCGCGACGTACCCACAGGTCCGCGGGCACGCCTTCTTCGCCGCCGGGGACGTGGCGACGGACCGGATCGGCGCGATGGCACGGGTGGTCGCCGACCACTACCGGCGGCCGGCGAGACCCCCGCGCTGAACCGGCGGATCAGCGTTGTGTTTCCCTGTGGCGGATCTCGGTGTCCGGGCCGGGGGAGCAGATGCCCGTGTGCCCGTCCTCGAAGCGGACGCGGTACGGGGGGTTGCCCTCCTGGCCCAGGATCTCGACGATCTCGCCGACCTTGTCGTGCTGGCCTACCACCCTGCCGTGCTGGACAAGCTGGTCGCCCACGGTTGCACGCATCTGTAGGGCCTCCTCACCAAGTGCGGGAGCAGCGGTCCGTGGCCTTGAGTCTACGGCGCGGGGGCCTCCTGGGAAGCGGGCCGAACGTCCTCAACCCCGCGCCCGCTGGGTGACGGCGATGCACACCAGTACCGCCGCGGCCGTCAGCGGGGCGGCCACCGTCAGGTGCTCGCCCAGCAGCAGCACCGACCACACCAGTGTGAGCAGGGGCTGGGCAAGCTGCAACTGGCTGGCCTTGGGGATGCCGACGGCCGCCATGCCCCGGTACCAGACGACCAGACCGAGGAACTGCGAGCCCGCCGCCACCCACAACAGCCCGGCCACGCTGTGCGCGGTCAGGTGCGCGGGTTCGTACGACAGAGCAACCGCCGCGGCCGGCACGGCGGCCGGCAGGCACAGCACCAGCGCCCAGCCGATCACCTGCCAGCCCGGCATCACCCGGGCCAGCCGGCCGCCCTCGGTGTACCCGGCCGCGCACACCAACAGGGCGGCGAACAGATAGAGATCGGCGGCCGTCAGCGCCCCGCCGCTCTGCTGCACGGTGAACGCGACGACCGCGGCCGCACCCGCGAGCGCAGCCGTCCAGAAGGTGCGCGAGGGCCGGCTGCCCATGCGCAGGGCGGACAGCAACGCGGTCGTCAGCGGCAGCAGTCCGACCACGACGGCCGCGTGCGCGGTGGTGGACGTCCGCAGCGCGAGCGTGGTCAGCAGCGGGAACCCGACCACCACTCCCGCGGCGACCACCGCGAGCCCCGCCCAGTGCCGCCGCTGCGGCACCGGCACCCGCAGGACCAGCAGACACCCGCCCGCGATGACCGCGGCCAGCACACATCGCACGGCGACCAGCGCCCAGGGCCCGAACCCCTCCAGTCCCCAGGCGGTGGCCGGGAAGGTGAGCGAGAAGGCGGTGACACCGAGGGCGGCCAGGAGGGTTCCGCCGGTGCCCGGCGCCTTCGAGGGGACGCCGACCGGGGTGTCGACTGCTATCGGTGTGGCAGCAGTAGCGCTACTCTGTGCTCTCATGCAAGAGCGTAGCAGTGTCGGCGAACTGGCGAACCAGCTGAAGCGGGAACTCAACCGCTATCCATCCGGTGGAAAGCTCCCGTCGAGCCGTGCCCTGGTCGAGCGGTTCCGCGTCAGCCCGGTGACCGTCTCCCGCGCCCTCGCCCAGCTCGCCGCCGAGGGCCTGGTCGTCACCCGGCCCGGTGCCGGCGCCTACCGCGCCGAGCCGCGTGCCGCCACCGCTCCCGCCGGAGACACCTCCTGGCAGGAGGTCGCCCTGAGCGCGGACGGCGCCGCCGACCTCGTACCGCGCACGGTGGACGCGTCCGGCGTGGTGGTGTCCCTCGCCGCGCCGCCGCCCGGCGTCATCGAGTTCAACGGCGGCTATCTGCACCCCTCCCTGCAGCCGGAGCGGGCGATGGCGGCCGCCCTGGCGCGTGCGGGACGCCGGCCCGGGGCCTGGGGGCGGCCACCGATGGAGGGACTGCCGGAACTGCGCGAGTGGTTCGCGCGCGGCCTCGGCGGTGGGGTCACCGCGGCGGAGGTGCTGATCACGGCGGGCGGCCAGTCCGCGCTGACGACGGCCCTGCGCGCCCTCGCCCCGCCGGGAGCGCCGGTGCTCGTCGAATCCCCCACCTACCCGGGCATGTTGGCGATCGCCCGGTCGGCCGGCCTGCGCCCGGTACCGGTCCCCGTGGACCCCGACGGCGTCCGGCCGACCCTCCTCGCCGACGCCTTCCGCGCGACCGGCGCCCGTGTCCTCGTCTGCCAGCCCCTGTTCCAGAACCCGACCGGTGCGGTGCTCGCCCCCGACCGCCGGGCCGAGGTGCTGGGCATCGCCCGCGCGGTCGGCGCCTTCGTCGTGGAGGACGACTTCGTACGACGGCTCGTGCACGAGGACGCCGGACCGCTGCCGAGCCCGCTCGTCGCCGACGACCCCGACGGAGTCGTCGTCCACGTCGGCTCGCTGACCAAGGCGACCTCGCCGAGCTTCCGGGTCAGCGCGCTCGCCGCCCGCGGCCCGGTCCTCGAACGCCTGCGCGCCATCCAGGTCGTCGACACCTTCTTCGTCCCCCGCCCGCTCCAGGAAGCGGCCCTCGAACTCGTCGGCTCCCCGGCCTGGCCCCGCCATCTCCGCGCGATCTCGGCGGAGTTGAAGGCCCGCCGAGACACCATGACCGCGGCCCTCCGTGTCGACCTGCCCGAACTCGCCCTGCCGCACATCCCCTCCGGCGGCTACCACCTCTGGCTGCGCCTGCCCGACGGCACCGACGACGGCGCGCTGACCTCGGCCGCCCTGCGCGCGGGCGTCGCCATCACCCCCGGCCGCCCCTACTTCAGCGCCGAACCCCCGGCCGCCCACGTCCGGTTGAGCTTCGCCGCGGTCGCGGGGACGGGGGAGATCACCGAAGGGGTACGGCGCCTGCGTACGGCCTGCGACGAGGCGCTGGGATAACCGTTCGACGCCGGCCGCCGCGTCCTGCGAGCATCCCGCCATGAACGACGCCCCGAGCCTCCCCGACGGCTACGAGATATCCACCGACCCCGACCGCCTCGACATCGACCGGGTGCACCGCTGGCTGTCCACCGACGCGTACTGGGCGAAGGGCCGCTCGCGTGAGAAGCACGATCGGGCGGTCGCCTCGTCGCTCAACTTCGGGGTGTATGACATGGTCTCAGGTGATCAGGTGGCGTATGCCCGGGTCGTCACCGACCGGGCGACCTTCGCCTGGCTGTGCGACGTCTACGTCGACCGGTCCGTGCGCGGCAAGGACATCGGTACGGCGATGGTGGGCGTCGTGCGCGACCACCTGCTGCCCTTCGGGCTGCGGCGCATCCTGCTCGCCACGGCCGACGCGCACGGGGTTTACGCCAAGCTCGGTTTCGAGCCGCTCGCCCAGCCCGACATCTGGATGGCGCTGGTCCTGGAGTGAAATGTCCGCCAGGTCCTGACCTTGAAGTAAGTTCTCGGCCACCCTGGGTCACTCGCGCGCAACAGCCCTTGACCTGCGCACTCTCGAGACTCACCATCGCCGCATGCAACTTCGGGTCACGTTCGTCGCCGCCGCGCGCAGCTCCCCGCTGCTCGCGGAGCGCTTCGAGGACGACCGGCCGCTCGACCAGGCCGGGTGGGACGAGGTGTTGCGCGTCGCCCCGGACCTGATCCCCCTGGCGGCGGCCGAGCTGCGCTACTGCTCGCCCACGCCCCGCAGCCGCGCGACCGGCGACGCCCTCGGGTACGCGCCCCTGGTGCAGCTCGCGTTGCGCGACTGCGACATGGGCCGCTGGCGGGGGCTGACCCTGGGCGAGGCGATGGCCCGCGAGCCGGAGGCGGTGGACGCCTGGCTCGCCGACCCGCGTGCCGTCCCGCACGGGGGCGAGTCGCTGGTGGAGTTCATCTCCCGGGTGGGCAACTGGCTCGACACCCGGCCCGTCGACGACGGCGGGCGGATCGTCGCCGTGGCCGAGCCGTCCGTCATCCGGGCCGCCCTGGTGTACGCGCTGAAGGCGCCACCGTCCACGTACTGGAACATCGACGTCCGCCCCCTGTCGACGACCACCGTCACCGGTCACGCCGGGCGCTGGAACCTCCGCTTCGACGGAGTGCCGGCTCAGCCCACGCGGGCGTAGTCGGTCGTCAGCACGAGGTCCTTCGCCGGACCGCCCACCCGCCACACCGTCCGCCAGTGGTCCGAGTCCCGGGCGGTGAACTCGCCGCGGTAGAGATCGGCCGCGCAGGGATGGTCGGCCACATGGCGGCCGGTGGTGAGATCCAGGTCGTGGAAGGGCCGCCCGTCACCGAAGCGGACCTCGGCCGTCCCCGGCGCACTCCCCGGCAGGAAACGCAGGGTCCGCTCGGCGGGCCGCGCGACCCCCTGCCAGACGAAGGTCCCGGCCTCGACGTGCAGCAGCCCACCGCCCTCCAGCGGACCGAACGCGGTGCCCCCTTCGAAGCGACCCTCGTCCCCACCGACGAGATCCCGCACGACACGATCCACCCGCCACCGTCCCGCCAGATACCCCAGCACGTCCGCCACGGGCCAGAAATCGCCCAGTCCATCCATGCCCGTGACCCTACGCCCCCGCCCCGCCTCCGGCGAATTCATCATTAAATTACGCGCCGGGAAATTACTGTTTCCCGTCCGTTAACCAACCCATACGTAAACCCGGAGGGGCATTCGGAATCGGCTTGATTTCTTTCCGCGTACGGAACAACCGATCGCATTCGCGGATCGTCTAAGCCGTCGAATCGATAACCCGCGGGGAGTAACAAGGAATGAGCCGCTCGACCCTGTCCAAAGCCGTTTCGAGCGGCCGTTTCAGGACCAGGGGGACCGCCGCGCTGCTCGCGGCGGTCCTCACCGCCGCCGTGTTCTGCGTGGCCGACGCGGCGGCCCGCAGCTACCCCTTCGGACCCCGCACCCGCGACGTCAACGACCTCGGCAACCAGTACGTACCGTTCCACGCCCACCTGTGGGACCTGCTGCACGGCAAGGCCGACGGCGGCCTCTTCATCAACTGGCAGTCCGGCTTCGGCTCCAGCTTCCTGCCCGACCTCGGCACCTACCTCAGCAGCCCGTTCGCCCTGCTCGTCGGCGTCTTCCCGCGGCACGAGATCGACCTCGCGGTGTACGTGATCACCGTGCTGAAGACGGCCACCGCCGGCGCCGCCATGGCCTGGCTGCTGCTGAGCCTGCGCTCCGGGCGCTGGTGGGCGGCGGGGCTGCTGGGCGCCTCGTACGGGCTGTGCGGCTGGAGCGTGGCCGTCGCCTCGTACAACCCGATGTGGCTCGACGGCCTGATCGCGCTGCCGCTGTTCTGCCTGGTCGGCGAGTGGACGCTGCGGCGCCGACGGCCGCTGCTCGGCGTGCTGGTGCTGACGGAGGCGTGGATCGCCAACTTCTACACCGCCTACATGGCCACCCTCGCCGCCGGTCTGGTGCTGCTGCTCAGGCTGTGGCTCTCCGACCTCTCGCGCAGGCAGCGGCTGCGGGCCGCAGGCCGCGCCGCCGCCACCGTCGCGCTGGGCGTGGGCCTGGCCGCCCCGCTGGTGACGGTCATCTACTTCGGCACCAAGCACGCCTACCCGGGCCGCGTCGTGCACTTCACCCCCGTGTCGACGGAGGACCTGCTGGCCCGTCTGCTTCCGACGACGTACACCTTCGGCAGCCCCGCGCTCTACGCGGGCACCGCCGCCCTTCTGCTCGCCCTCGCCCTGCCCTTCCACCGGGCGGTCCCGGTGCGTGTGCGCGTCGCCTGGACGGCACTGGTCGTCGCGGTGACGCTGTCGCTGCAGTGGGAGCCGACCCATCTGGTCTGGCACGCCTTCGCCACCCCGCAGGGCAGCCCGTACCGGCAGGCGTTCGTCCTGTGCGGCCTGGTGGTGGTCGCCGCCTGGCACGCGCTGTCGTACGGGCCGCCGGACTGGCGTGCCCTGGGCGCGGCGACCGGTCTGCTGGCGCTGATCACCGCCGTCGCGAGCCGCAGTGCCCTGGTGCAGCACCTCACCTGGGTGGTGCTGTCACTCGCCGTCGTCGGCGCGCTGGGCGGACTGGTCCTGCTGCGGCTCGCGGACACCGCCTCCGACACGACCGCCAGGCGCGGACTGCGTACCGCCTTCACCGTCCTCGCCGTGGCCCTGCTGTTCGGCGGCCAGTTCGGGGAGGCCATGGCCACCTCCGCCGACGCCTCCCGGCAGCGGCTGCGGCACATGGACAACTACGCGCCCTGGGGGCAGCGGCAGGAGCGGCAGTCGGAGCTGATCGCGCAGACGGACGACTGGCCGGCGTACCGCACCGACGCCGGCCGCGAGCAGACCGTCGCCAACGATCCGATGCTGGTCGGCGGCCAGGGCGCCCAGTACTACAGCAGCCTCACCTCGAACGTCCTCAGCCGCACGCTCACCGCCCTCGGCGGCGGCTGGACCTCCCGCGGCCGCAGCCTGCAGAGCCTCGACAACGCCGTGACCGACGCGATCTTCTCGATCGGCGCCCGGGTGCAGTCACCGCCCGACCCGCACCAGGACTGGTTCCCGCAGGACGGCACCGCACCGACCGTCTCCCGGGAGGCCGTACCGCCGCTGGTGACGGTACGGCCCTCCGCCGCGGCCGCGGGCGGCTTCGGCGAGTCGCCGTACCGCAACCAGGAGCTGCTGCTGGGCTCCCGCGTCTACACCGTCCCCACGATCGTCCTGCGGGACGACTCCGGGCAGCCGGTCCAGGGCGGCCAGGTGGGCTCCGGGAGCGCCGCGAAGAGGCCGGTGATCACGGCCCGCTGCCCGGCCGGCAGCCAGGCCTACCTCTGGGCCCCCCGCTTCTCCGGCACCGCGCGGCTGGGCGAGGACTCCGCACGCTTCCGCTCGCTCTACCCCCGCAACCGCGCCGCCATGGAGCCGCTCGGCCAGGTCCCCGCGTCCGGGCGGCTGCGCATCACCCTGACCCCCAACCGCCCCGGTCTCGTCCCGGACGGCGCCGTGGGCTGCCTGGACACCAAGCGGCTGCGCTCCGCCGTCGACCATCTCAAGGCCACCGGCGCCACCCGGGTCACCGTCTCCGACGGCACGATCCACGCCGAACTCCCCGCGGGCAGCAAGGGAACCGCCGTGGTCGCGACGCCCCGCATCGCGGGCTGGCGCTGTGCGGCGGGCGGCGGCGACACCCAACCGGCCAAGGAGTTCCACGGTCTGATCGCGGTCCCGCTCGACGGCGAATCGACCAGCCTCACCTGCACCTTCCGTCCGCCCGGGCTGCGGCTCGGCACGGTCGTCGGAGCGGCATCGCTGCTGACCCTGGCCCTGCTCGGCGTCCTCACCGCCGTCCGCCGACGGCGTACCCCCGAGCCCTCCTCGTCCGCCACGATCCGGCCGCGTGAGCGCGTGTCCGGCACACTCTGACCCGCACTCAGGGGGAAACCCATGCTCATATCGATCGTCGCGCCCTGCTACAACGAGGAAGACGTCATAGAACGCTTCCACGAGGCGGTCCAGAAGGTCGCGGAGGACCTGCTGCCGCTCGGCCACGACATGGAGTTCGTGTACGTCGACGACGGCAGCCGCGACCGCACGCTCCTGGTCCTGGAGAAGCTGGCCGAACTCGACGCCCGGGTGCGGTACGTGTCCTTCAGCCGCAACTTCGGCAAGGAGGCGGCCCTGCTCGCCGGCCTGCGCCACGCCTCCGGCGACTGCGTGGTCGTCATGGACTCCGACCTCCAGCACCCGCCGGAGCTCATCAAGCGCATGATCGAGCTGCGCGCCGAGGGCTACGACCAGGTCATCGCCCGCCGCACCCGCACCGGCGACCGCTTCACCCGCACCCTCACCGCGCGCCTGTACTACCGGCTCGTGAACCGCCTCGTGGACGTCGAGCTCAAGGACGGCGTGGGCGACTTCCGGCTGCTGTCGCGGCGCGTGGTGGACGCGGTGGTGGACCTCACCGAGTACAACCGCTTCTCCAAGGGCCTGTTCGCCTGGGTCGGCTTCCCCAGCACCACCTTCGACTACGAGAACGCCGTCCGCGAGGCCGGCCGCAGTTCCTGGAGCATGCGCAGCCTGCTCAACTACGGCCTGGACGGACTGATCTCCTTCAACAACCGTCCGCTGCGGGCCGCCCTGCACCTCGGCTTCGCCCTGCTGCTGTGCGCCGCCGCGTACACCGCCTGGATCGTGGGCGCCGCCATCATCAACGGCGTGTCGACGCCCGGCTATGTCACCATCATCACGGCCCTCACCGGACTCGCCGGAGTGCAGATGATCATGCTGGGTGTGATCGGGGAGTACACCGGGCGGATCTACTACGAGGTCAAGGGACGTCCGCACTTCCTGGTGAAGGCGACCAACGTGAAACGAGCGAAAGACCTCATTCCGTGATCTCTCGGCAGATGCTGACCTTCGCCGTCATAGGCGTGGTGAACACCGGCACGTACTACGGTTTTTACCTGCTGTTCCTCCCGCGTTTCCCTTATCTTGTCGCGCATATTCTGGCGACCGCGCTCAGCATGGTCGGCTCCTTTTTCCTGAACGCGAGGTTCACCTACCGGACCCGGCCCACCTGGCGGAAATTCCTCCTTTTTCCCCTCACCAACGCCGCGAACTTCGTGGTCACCACGGTGGGGGTCTACGTGCTCGTCGACCTCCTGGGTCTCGGCAGCCGGTACGCCCCGCTGATCGCCTCCATGGCGGCGATCCCGATCACCTTCGTCGTCTCTCGCTGGATCATGCTGCCGAAGGCGGAGAACGCCCTGGTGGAGGCGGAGCCCGGTCGGATTGCATAAACGTGCAGGGAAACGTATAGTCATGCCATCCAGGAGGAGGATGACATGGCGGTACGTGCGGCGGTGGCCGGGGCGAGCGGATACGCGGGCGGAGAGCTCCTGCGTCTGCTGCTCACGCACCCCGAGGTCGAGATCGGGGCCCTGACCGGCAACTCCAACGCCGGCCAGAAGCTCGGCGCGCTCCAGCCGCACCTGCTGCCGCTGGCCGGCCGGGTGCTCGAGGAGACCACCGCCGACGTCCTCGCCGGCCACGACGTCGTGTTCCTCGCCCTGCCACACGGCCAGTCCGCCGCCGTCGCCGAACAGCTCGGCCCGGACGTCCTGGTCGTGGACATGGGCGCCGACTTCCGGCTGCAGGACCCGGCCGACTGGGAGCGGTTCTACGGCTCCGCGCACGCCGGGACCTGGCCCTACGGCCTGCCCGAACTGCCGGGTGCCCGCGCGGCGCTGGAGGGGTCCAAGCGCATCGCGGTACCCGGTTGCTACCCGACGGCCGCCTCGCTGGCCCTCTTCCCGGCCTACGCCGCCTCCCTCGCCGAGAACGAGGCCGTGATCGTCGCCGCCTCCGGCACCTCCGGCGCCGGCAAGACGCCCAAGCCGCATCTGCTGGGCAGCGAGGTCATGGGCTCCATGTCGCCGTACGGTGTCGGCGGCGGCCACCGGCACACCCCGGAGATCGTCCAGAACCTCAGCGCCGCCGCGGGGGAGCGGGTCTCCGTCTCCTTCACGCCGACCCTCGCGCCGATGTCCCGCGGCATCCTCGCCACGTGCAGCGCCAAGGCGGTCGCCGGAGTGACGGCCGAGTCCGTCCGCGCCGCCTACGAGAAGGCCTACGCCGACGAGCCCTTCGTCCATCTGCTGCCCGAGGGCCAGTGGCCCGCCACGGCGTCCGTCAACGGTTCCAACGCCGTTCAGGTGCAGGTCGCGTACGACGAGGCCGCCGGCCGCATCATCGCGATCAGCGCCATCGACAACCTGACCAAGGGCACCGCGGGCGGTGCCGTCCAGAGCATGAACCTCGCCCTCGGGCTCGACGAGACCACGGGGCTTTCCACGATCGGAGTCGCACCGTGAGCGACGCACGTGCAGCCACCGGGCTGCAGGCAACGACGAAAGCCGCACCTCTGCGCTGCACGGGCGGAGAAGCGAACAAGGAGATGCAGTGAGCGTCACGGCAGCCAAGGGATTCACGGCGGCGGGCATCGCCGCCGGGATCAAGGAGAACGGCAACCCGGACCTGGCCCTCGTGGTCAACAACGGTCCGCGCCGCGCCGCCGCCGGCGTCTTCACCTCCAACCGTGTGAAGGCCGCGCCGGTCCTGTGGTCCGAGCAGGTCCTGAAGAGCGGCCAGGTCTCCGCCGTCGTCCTCAACTCCGGTGGTGCCAACGCCTGTACGGGCCCCAAGGGCTTCCAGGACACGCACGCGACCGCCGAGAAGGCAGCCGAGGTGCTGGGGCGGGGCGCGATCGAGGTCGCGGTCTGCTCGACCGGCCTCATCGGCGTCCTGCTCCCGATGGACAAGCTGCTCTCGGGAGTCGAGACGGCCGCCGCCCAACTCTCCGAGCACGGCGGCGAGAAGGCCGCCATCGCCATCAAGACCACCGACACCGTCCACAAGACGTCCGTCGTGACGAAGGACGGCTGGACGGTCGGCGGCATGGCGAAGGGCGCGGGCATGCTCGCTCCCGGCCTCGCCACCATGCTGGTCGTCCTCACCACGGACGCGGCACTCGACGACGACGTACTGGACAGGGCGCTGCGGGCCGCGACCCGCACGACCTTCGACCGCGTCGACTCCGACGGCTGCATGTCCACCAACGACACCGTGCTGCTGCTGGCCAGCGGCTCCGCCGAAGTGACCCCGGAGTACGCGGAGTTCGCCGAGGCCGTGCGTGCCGTCTGTGACGACCTCGGACAGCAGCTGATCCGGGACGCCGAGGGCGCCAGCAAGGACATCAAGGTCGAGGTCGTCAACGCCGCGAGCGAGGTCGACGCCGTCGAGGTGGGCCGCGCCGTCGCCCGCAACAACCTGCTCAAGTGCGCCATCCACGGCGAGGACCCCAACTGGGGCCGCGTGCTCTCCGCGATCGGCACCACCAAGGCCGCCTTCGAGCCGGACCGGCTGAACGTCGCCATCAACGGCGTCTGGGTCTGCAAGAACGGCGGTGTGGGCGAGGACCGCGAGAAGGTCGACATGCGCTACCGCGAAGTGCACATCGTCGCCGACCTCGCCGCCGGCTCCGAGACCGCCACCATCTGGACCAACGACCTCACCGCCGACTACGTCCACGAGAACAGCGCCTATTCGTCATGAGCACCACGCGTAAGCACACCGCGCTCCCCAAGGCCCAGATCCTCATCGAGGCGCTGCCCTGGCTGGTCCGGCACAACGGCAAGACGGTCGTCATCAAGTTCGGCGGCAACGCCATGATCGACGAGGACCTCAAGGCCGCGTTCGCCCAGGACGTCGTCTTCCTGCACCACGCCGGGCTCAAACCCGTCGTCGTGCACGGCGGCGGCCCGCAGATCAGCCGGGCGCTCGAAACCCACGGCATCGTCAGCGAGTTCAAGGCCGGCCTGCGCGTCACCACCGAGGACGCCATGGACGTCGTACGGATGGTGCTGGCCGGGCAGGTGCAGCGGGAGCTGGTCAACCTGCTCAACCAGCACGGGCCGCTCGCCGTCGGACTGACCGGCGAGGACGCGCACACCATCACCGCCACCAAGCACCAGCCCGAGATCGACGGCGAGTTGGTCGACATCGGGCGGGTGGGCGAGATCACCGAGATCGACACGGGCGCGATCGAGGCACTGCTCGCCGACGGCCGGATCCCGGTCGTCTCGTCGATCGCCCGTAGCCAGGACGACGGACATGTCTACAACGTCAATGCTGATACGGCGGCTGCGGCACTCGCTGCTGCGCTTGGGGCGGAGACGCTCATGGTCCTCACGGACGTCGAGGGCCTTTACGAGGACTGGCCCAACAGCGACGAGGTGATCAGCCGCCTCACCGCTTCCCAGCTGGAGAAGCTGCTGCCGGAGCTGAGCTCCGGGATGGTGCCGAAGATGGAGGGCTGTCTGCACGCCGTACGCAACGGCGTCACCACCGCCCGGGTCATCGACGGCCGGGTCCAGCACTCGATCCTGCTGGAGATCTTCACCGACGAGGGCATCGGCACGATGGTCGTGCCCGACGGACAAGACGAACAAGACGAACAAGACGCACAAGACGAACAAGAGGGGGATGCCGTATGACGCACAACCAGGAGCTGAGCGAGCGCTGGCAGGGCTCGCTCATGAACAACTACGGCACCCCGCTGCTGCCCCTCGTGCGCGGCGAGGGCGCCCGGGTGTGGGACGCCGACGGCAACGAGTACCTCGACTTCGTCGGCGGTATCGCGGTCAATGCGCTCGGCCATGCCCACCCGGCGATCGTCGAGGCCGTCAGCACGCAGATCGCGTCCCTCGGGCACATCTCCAACTTCTTCATGTCCGAGCCGACCGTGACGCTCGCCGAACGGCTCCTGCAGCTCTTCGGCCGTGACGGCCGGGTCTTCTTCTGCAACTCCGGGGCCGAGGCCAACGAGGCAGCCTTCAAGATCGGCCGGCTGACCGGGCGCACCCACGTGGTCGCCACCGAGGGCGCCTTCCACGGCCGCACCATGGGCGCCCTGGCGATGACCGGCCAGCAGGGCAAGCGGGAGCCGTTCCTGCCGCTGCCCGGCGAGGTCACGCACGTGCCCTACGGCGACGCGCAGGCCCTGGCCGCGGCGGTGACCGAGGAGACCGCGCTGGTGATCCTGGAGCCGATCCAGGGCGAGATCGGCGTCGTCGTCCCGCCGCCCGGTTACCTCAAGGCCGCCCGCGCGATCACCGCCGCGAACGGTGCGCTGCTCGTCCTGGACGAGGTGCAGACCGGGGTCGGGCGGACCGGGCACTGGTTCGAGTACCAGGCGCACGAGGGTGTCCTGCCGGACGTCGTGACGCTGGCGAAGGGCCTCGGGGGTGGGCTGCCGCTCGGCGCGACCGTCGCCTTCGGGCGGGCCGCCGAGCTGCTGCAGCCGGGGCACCACGGGACGACGTTCGGCGGCAACCCGGTCGCGTGCGCCGCCGGGCTCGCCGTGCTCGATACGATCGCGAACGACGGGTTGCTGGACAACGTCAAGCGGCAGAGCGGGGCGTTGCGGGACGGGATCGAGGCGCTGGGCCACCCGTTGGTCGGGCATGTCCGGGGCGCGGGCCTGCTCCTGGGTATCGTGCTCACCGAGCCGCACGCGCCCCGGGTGCGACAGGCGGCTCAGGAGGCCGGGTTCCTGGTGAACGCGCCCGCCGACGACGTCGTACGGCTGATGCCGCCGCTGAATCTCGGCGACGACGAAGTGGCGGCGTTCCTTCGGGCACTGCCCGGCATCCTCGACGGGGACGGATGAGCCGGAGAATGGGACGACGATGAGTCAGGCGCAGGACGACGCACAGCACGCCGGGCCTGCCGTGCCGCAGACGCGGACCGCGCGGCACCGCCGGATCGTGGACATCCTCAACCGGCAACCGGTGCGGTCGCAGAGCCAGTTGGCGAAGTTGCTCGCCGATGACGGGCTGACGGTCACTCAGGCGACGCTCTCCCGGGACCTGGACGAGCTGAACGCGGTGAAGATCCGCAACAACGACGGTGACCTGATCTACGCGGTGCCGAGCGAGGGGGGTTTCCGTACCCCTCGTGCGCCGCTGGGGGAGTCGGCGAAGGAGGAGCGGATGCGGCGGCTCTCGCAGGAGCTGCTGATCTCTGCGGAGGCTTCGGCGAACCTGGTGGTTCTTCGGACGCCGCCGGGTGCCGCGCAGTTCCTGGCGTCGGCCATCGATCAGGCGGAGCTGCACGACATTCTGGGGACGATCGCGGGTGACGACACGTTGCTGTTGATCAGCCGGGAGCCGACGGGGGGACAGGCGTTGGCGGAGCATTTGTTGCGGTTGGCTCAGAACGGCCACTGAAGGGGGACTTGCGGTCTTTTGCCGACTGCGGAGCGCTGGGGGCTGGTCGCGCAGTTCCCCGCGCCCCTAAAAGCCTTCCGCTTACCCGAGTCGGGACGCGAGGCCTCCTGTGCATCTGACCTCGTCCCCGGCCGTTATGAGCAGCGCCTCCACATCGGGTAGTGACTCCAGCCAGCGCAGGCCGTCTCGGGAGCCCATCGCGAAGGCCGCTGTTGCCCAGCAGTCCGCCCAGGTGAGGGTGGGGGCTACCACCGTCACGGCTACGAGGTCCGTCACCGCGGAGCGGCCGGTGCGGGGGTCGACGATGTGGGCGCCGCGTTCGGCGGTGCCTGAGGTGGCGACCGCCAGTTCGTCCGCGCCGGCCGCCGAGACCACCGCCGCAAGTCCGCCCGGGCGCAGCGGGTCGGCGATGCCCACGCGCCAGGGGCGGTGGGGTTCCGGCGTGCCGAACATCTGCACGTCGCCGCCGCCGTTGACGCTCACCCCGGTCGCGCCGGCCGCCCGCAGTCGCCGGGCCGCGCGCTCGGCCGCCCAGCCCTTGACGATGCCGGTGGGGTCGAGGCGGCCCTCGTAGCGCAGGCTGAACCAGCCGTCGCTCACCCGCTCGGCCTCGGCGCCCAGGTCGAGCACCTCCGCGACCTCGGGATCGCACTCGGCCGGCGTCAGCTCACCGCGGGCGAGCCGGGAGACCTGGCTGTCCTCGCGGTAGGTGCTGAACACCGCGTTGACCCGGTGCAGCCCGGAGATCGCCTCCCCGAGTGCCGCCCGTACCGCACCGGGTTCCCCGCCGCGGACGTCGAAGGAGAAGACGGTCCCCATGACCTCCTCCGCATGACGCACCGCGGCGGGAGCTTCCGCAGACTCCGCCACCGACTCAGCCACCGGCCTGGTCCAGCGCGGACTGCAGCGACTGCTTGTAGCCGCCGCTGGTGTACGTGGCCCCGGACACGGAGTCGATCTGCGCGGTGCCCGCGGCCACCGCCTCCTGGTTGAGCTTGGGGATCGCGAGGGCCGTCTTCTGGTCGCTGAGGCCGCCCTTGGGCGCCTGCACCGCGTCCGCCTTGGTGATCTTGCCGTTCGCGACGGTGATACGGACCTGGACCGGGCCGTACTGGGTCTGCGCGACGGCACCGGTCACCGTCTTGGCCTGCGCGGCACCGGAAGCGGCACCGGAGGACGAGCCCGAGCCGCCGCTCTGCGCGGAACCGGCGCTCGCCTTCATCTTGTCGAGGGCCGACTGCAGAGACTGCTTGTAGCCGTTGCTCGTGTAGGTCGCCCCGGACACCGCGTCGATCTGCGCGCTCTGCGCGGTGACCGTCTCCTGGGTGAGCTTGGGGATGGACAGGGCCGTCTTCTGGTCGCTGGTGCCGCCCTTGGGCGCCTGGATCGCCTCGGCCTTGGTGATCTTGCCATTGGCGACGGTCAGCCGTACCTGCACGTTGCCGTACTGCGTCTGCGCCACGTTGCCGTCGATCGTGCCGGACGCCGTCCCGCTCGACCCGGTGCCGCCCTGGGGCGAGGCCTGGGCGCCCGCGGTCTGCTGCGGTGCCGCCCCCGCCGCCTGGGCGTTGGGGTCGGAGGCCGGCTTCAGCGAGAGCAGCAGCACGACACCCGAGACGGTGGCGGCGCTGGCCAGCACGACACGCCGGATGGGGTGACTCTTCTTCATCGGTACCTGGGCTCCTGGAATCCCGTCGCTCACATCTCGAACGACTCGTGATGGATGCGGCGGGCGGGCACTCCCGCGCCGCGCAGTGCTTCGTACACGGACTGCGCGAACCCGGCCGGCCCGCACATGAACACGTCGTGCTTGTCGATGTCCGGCAGCTTCTGCCGCAGCCGGTCGGCCGAGATGTCGGGGCGCTCCCCGTCCGGGCTGTTCACGGCGTACATCAGCCGGGCGCCGCGGTCGTCGGCGATGGCGGCGAGCTCGTCCCACAGGGCCAGGTCCTGGGTGGTGTTGGCCCGGTAGAGCAGGGTGATGTCGCCGGCCGCGCCCGGCAGCGTCTCGAACAGCGCCCGCATCGGCGTGATGCCCACACCGCCCGCCACCAGCAGCACCTTGCCGCGGCTGCGACGCTGGGCGGTCATGGCGCCGTACGGCCCCTCGGCCCACACCCGGGTGCCGGGCGTCAGCTCGCGCAGCCGGGCGCTGTGGTCGCCGATCGCCTTGACGGTGATCCGCAGCATGTCCGGCCGGGGCGCCGCGGAGAGCGAGTACGGGTGGGAGCTGAACCGCATGCCCGGCGCGAGGAACCGCCAGCGGAAGAACTGCCCCGCCTCCGCGCCCATCCGGTGCAGCTTCCGCCCGCCGATGAGCACCGACACGATGCCCGGCGTCTCCTCGATGACCGCCTCGACGCGCATGCGGTGCCGCATGTTGAGCCGGATCGGGACGAGGATGCGGTACCAGATCACCAGCGCGGTGACCGAGCCGTACAGGGCGTACCAGAAGGTCTTGGCGGTCGGCTCGACGGCGAAGTCGTTGCCGGTGGTGATCTGGTGCCAGAACGTCAGGAACACGGCCCCGTACGTCAGCAGGTGCACGTGGTACCAGGTGTCGTACGGCAGCCGGCGACGGACCGGGCCGATCGAGGTCAGGCCGATCAGCACGAACAGGCCGGTGCCGATGGCCGCCTTGCCCATGTCCGGCAGCTGGTTGATGGAGTCGATCGTCTGCTGGACGATGTCGCCGAGCGACTTGCCGGCCTGCAGCGCGTAGCCCCACATGATGAGGAAGACGTGCGCGAAGACCAGGCAGAGCGTGTAGCGGCCGCTCATCGCGTGCCAGCGCGCCACGCGGTCCGAGCCGACCCGCCGCTCCAGCGCGGGTACCCGGGCCATCTGCAGCACGACCAGTGCCATCAGATAGCCGGCCAGCAGACCGGTGATCCGGCCCGCGTTGAGGATCTTGCCGTTCTGGTCGGCGATGGACGGCGTGTTCATCCACCACAGCCACAGCACACCGACCGCGCCCGCCCATACGGCGAGCAGCAGGACGGTCGCCGGGGAGCGGCGCGGGCGGATGCGGCGCATCGTCTGGCGGCGGGCGGCGCGGCCGCCTGCGAGCGTGGTGGTCACTGTTCCTCCGGGGCGGGGGCAAGGGGGTTGGCGTGGTCCCTTGGCCCAGAGATACGTGCCGTGACGCCGGTGCGTTCAGCCGCGTGCAGAGTCCAGGGCGGACTGGAGTGACTGGCGGTAACCGTCACTCGTGTAAGTGGCCCCGGAGACGGTGTCGATGTTCGCGCTCTGGGCCTGGAGGGCCTCGCTGCGCAACCGGGGGAGGGCGTAGCTGTTGATCTCCTGGTCGCGCGGGTTGTCCGTGGGGTACTGCACCGCGGTCACGTCGGTGAGTTTGCCGCTCTTGACGGTGACCTTCACCTGGACGGGGCCCCAGCGGGTCTGGATCGTGCTCCCGGTGACGGTCTTCGTGCCGGTGGTGGTCGACCCTCCGGTGCCGCCCGAACTGCCGGATCCGCTCGAGGCGCTCGAACTGCTGGAGGGCGCCGGGATCGCCAGCGCGGCCGTCGGCGTGCTGTGCGGCTTCAGGGACAGCAGCAGCACCATCCCGGAGACGGTGGCGGCGCTCGCCAGCACGATCCGGCGCAGGGGGCGGTTCTTCTTCAGCGCGTGCACTTCTACGGCCTCACAGGTCTCAGAGTTCGAACGACTCGTGGTGGATGCGGCGGTCCGGGACCCCGGCGGCACGCAGCTCCTCGTACAGGTCCCGGGCGAAACCGTGCGGACCGCAGATGTAGACGTCGTGGCCGGCCAGGTCGGGGAAGGTTGCCCGCAGCGACTGCGCGGTCAGCTTCGGGCGCTGTCCGCCCGGTCCGTTGAGCGCGTACAGCACCTTCGCGCCACGCCACCGGGCGATGGCCTCCAGCTCCGCGCCCAGGGCCAGGTCCTCGGCCGTCCGGGCCCGGTACAGCAGCGTCACCTCACCCGGGAGCGTCTCGAACAGGGCCCGCAGCGGGGTGATGCCGACGCCGGCCGCGATCAGGAGGGACCTGGGCGAGGTCTGCCGGTCCTCGGTCATCGAGCCGTACGGCCCCTCCGCCCACACGCGGGTGCCGGGCCGCAGCAGCGAGACGGCCGCGCTGTGGTCGCCGAGCGCCTTGACCGTGATCCGCATCAGGTCCGGGCGGGGCGGCGCCGACAGCGAGTACGGCGTCGACGTCCAGCCCAAGCCCTCGCCGAGGAACCGCCAGCGGAAGAACTGCCCCGGCCGAGCGCCCAGTTCGTCCAGCCGCCGCCCGTGGACGACGACCGAGTACACGCCCGGCGCCTCCCGGTGCACGGACTGCACCCGCAGCCGGTGGCGCAGGTTCAGCCGCACCGGGGCGAGGATCCGGAACCACAGCACCAGGGCGGCGACCCCGAGGTACAGCGCGTACCAGACGGCCGTGGCGATCCGGTGGCCGTTGAACTCGTTGCCCAGGGTCAGCTGGTGGAAGAAGGCGAGGAAGACGGCCGCGTAGGTCAGCAGGTGCACGTAGTACCAGAACTCGTAGCTCGTACGGCGGCGCACCGCGCGGGCCGAGGTGATGCCGACGGCGAACAGGATGACCGTGCCGGCGGTGGCCTTCAGCATGTCCGGGTAGTCCAGCACCACCGTCACCGTCTCGCGCCAGACCGAGTCACGGTCCTGGGCGGCGTACCCGAGCAGGATCAGCACGACGTGCGACGCCAGCAGACAGACCGTGTAGCGGCCGGCCATCGCGTGCCAGCGGGCCACCCGGTCCGAGCCGACCCGGCGCTCCAGCAGCGGCACTCGCGCCATCAGCCCGACCAGCACCGCGCAGGCGTACCCGCACAGCAGCCCGGCGATCCGCCCGGCCCCGGTCAGCCAGCCCGCGGCGCCGACCACCGAACCGGTGTCCGCCCACCACATCGCGACCACGGCGGCCGCACCGGCCCACAGCAGCGCGAGCATGGCGCCCGCGGGTGAGCGCCGGGCGGGCGGCGCGACCCGCGGTGCCGCCCTCCGCTCGTACACGGTGGTCATCTGTGCGTCCTTTCGCCTGTCCGGGACGCCACTGTGCCTCCGCAACCTCTGAGCACCCTCTGAAAGGACCCTCACCGAGCCCACTCAGAGGAAACTCAGAGCGTCGTCCGCTGCGTGACGCGGGCGCGAGGGGTGATCCTGGGGAGGAGATGAACACCACCAGATCCGGCCGTCCCGCCCTCACCCGCCCCGACGGCACCCCCCTGCGCGTCCTCGTCGTCGACGACGACCCCGATCTCGCCGAGGTGCTCTCCGGCGCCCTGCGCTACGAGGGCTGGCAGGTCCGCGCGGCCGGCGACGGCGCCTCCGCGCTCGCCGAGGCCCGCGAGCTGATGCCGGACGCGGTCGTCCTCGACGTGATGCTCCCGGACACCGACGGCTTCGCCGTGCTGCGCTCCCTGCACGCCGTGAAACCGGACGTCTGCGTGCTGTTCCTGACCGCCCGGGACGCCGTCGAGGACCGTATCGCCGGCATCACCGCGGGCGGCGACGACTACGTCACCAAACCCTTCAGCCTGGAGGAGGTCGTCGCCCGGGTCCGCGGTCTGCTGCGCCGTGCCGGCATGGCCCGCCAGCTGGAGGAGGGCCCACATCTCACCGTCGGCGACCTGGTCATGGACGAGGACTCCCACGAGGTCACCCGCGCCGGCGAACTCATCGAGCTGTCGCCCACCGAGTTCGAGCTGCTCCGCTTCCTCATGCGCAACCCGCGGCGGGTCCTCAGCAAGGCGCAGATCCTCGACCGGGTCTGGTCCTACGACTTCGGCGGCCGCGCCCACGTCGTCGAGCTGTACATCTCCTACCTGCGCAAGAAGGTGGACGCCGGCCGCGAGCCGATGATCCACACGGTGCGCGGCGCCGGGTACGTGCTCAAGCCGGTGGCGTCATGAGGGTGCCGTGGCGGCGCCTGCCCCGGCCCCGCACCCTGCGGGCCCGGCTCACCGTCGGCCTGGTCGTGCTGCTCGCGGTCAGCTGCGCCGCGGTCGGGGTGGCCGCGGTGTTCGAACTGAACGGGTTCCTCATCAGCCGGCTGGACCAGCAGCTGACCGAGGCCGGGAACCGGTTCGCCGTGAGCCTGGAGCACAAGGTGCTGCCCGACGACCACGACGGCGACGAACACGGCGACACCCGCCGGCAGTCCACGGGCACCCTGGGCGCCCGGCTGGTCGACGGGACGGTCACCGACGCGGCGGTCGTCCGCTCCGAAGGCATCCAGCACGTCCCGCTGAGCGCGCAGGACAAGAAGCGGCTCGCCGGGATCCCCGCCGACGGCCGGGGACACACCGTCCGCCTCTCCGCCCTGCACGCCTACCGGATCGTCTCCTCCCGGGGCGCCGACGGAGACGTACTGCTCACCGGACTGCCGCTGGAGCCGGTGGAGGCCGCTGTCCACCGACTGGAGCTGGTCTCGGGGATCGTCTTCGGCGCCGCGCTCACCGTCACCGGCGTGGTCGGCGCCTTCTGGGTCCGCTGGTCGCTGCGCCCGCTCAGCCGGGTCGCGGCCACCGCAACCCGGGTCAGCGAACTCCCGCTCGCCAGCGGCGAGGTGGCCCTGCCGCCCCGGGCACCGGAGTCCGACCCGCGCAGCGAGGTGGGCCAGGTGGCCGGAGCCTTCAACCGGATGCTGGGCCATGTCGAGGACGCGCTCACCAAACGGCACGCCGGCGAGGAGCGGCTGCGCAGCTTCGCGGCCGACGCCAGCCACGAACTGCGCACCCCGGTCGCCTCGGTCCGCGGCCACGCGGAACTGGCCCTGTTGCACCCCGGCCCGGTACCGCCGGAGATCCATCGCGCCCTGGAACGCATCGCCGCGGAGTCGTCCCGGATGGGCGAGATGGTCGACGAGATGCTGCTGCTGGCCCGACTGGACGCGGGCCGCCCGCTGGAACGGCAGCCCGTCGACCTCACCATGCTGGTCCTGGACGCCGTCACCGACGCCCGGGCGGCGGGCCCCGAGCACCGCTGGGAGCTGGACCTGCCCGAGGAACCGGTCAGCGTCGTCGGCGACAGGCACCGCCTCCACCAGGTGGTGGCCAACCTCTTGGCCAACGCGCGTCTGCACACTCCCGCGGGCACGAAGGTCACGGTGACCCTGGAGACCGAGGACTCCGCCGCCGTCCTGCACGTCCACGACGACGGCCCCGGAGTCCCCGAGGACGTCCAGCCCGGCGTCTTCGAACGCTTCACCCGGGCCGACCACCGCCGCCGCGCCGACTCCTCGGGCGGTGGAGCGGGCCTGGGCCTGTCGATCGTGGCGGCGGTCACCGAGGCGCACGGCGGGAGCGTGGAGCTGGAGAGCAGGCCGGGGTCGACGACATTCACCGTGCGCATCAGTACCGGGTGATCGCCGTGCTCCCGCTCGTCGTGCCGATCGCGATGTGCGGCTTCTTCCCGGGAGCGGCCCACCGGAGGATGGCCCGCATCGCGTCACCGGGCACGGACACGCAACCCGCCGTCGCCCCGCGCCCGTTGACGTGCAGGAAGATGCCGGCTCCGCGTCCCCGCACCGGCTGCTGGTAGTTGAACCCGATGACGAGGGCGTACGCGTACTGCGTCGGGTAGGCGCCGAGCCGCTCCGACTCCGACGCCCGGCAGTCGGACGGACGCGGCTCGGTCCAACGGTTGTAGGAGCGCGACGCGTTGTCCTCGCACCACCACGAACTCGCGTGCACCGGGCGGTACTTGTACGCGGTGCCACTCGGTGCGCCCTTGATCCCGAAGGCGAAGGGAAGGTCGTACAGCCCGGTGGGCGTCGTGTTCGTGTTCTGCTTCCGTGAGGCCCCCTCGACCAGCCCCTTCGCCCCGAAGCGGGCGGAGGCGGAACCGACCTTCACCCACCGCCCGTTCCTGCGGTCCCACCAGGTGAGGGTGCCGGTGGTCGAACTCTTCGTCGGGGCCACGGCGGTGATCAGCTGGGTACCGCCCCCGGTGTCGGCCATGCGCGCGGGAAGCGGTGCCACGGCGTTCGGCGCGGCGGCACCGAGGACCAGCAGGGACGCGGACGCCAGAGCGCCGGCGACGGCAGAGGTTCGCATGGCTCAGACCGTAGAGGGCGGCAGCGGCAACGGCAGCCCGGGTAGGCCATCCAGGCTGGTCGCGATGTGCTCCTTCTTGGTGAAGTAGGCGTTCAGCGAGGCGTCGTCCTCGCGCGCGAACCGCTTGCCGTGCAGGTCGCGGTCCTCGTCGTACGTCATGAAGGGCACCGCGTAACCGCAGGTGTCACGGACGAGTTCGGCGTGCACCACGATGATCGCGCGCAGCCCGTGCTGGGTCTCGTCGATGTCCGGGAAGCGGGCGAGGAGTTCCCCGAACCGCGGGTCGTCACGGAAGACCGGCTCGCCGCGCCCGTGCACCCGCACGATGTTCGGCGGTCCCTGGAACGCGCACCACATCAGCGTGATCCGCCCGTTCTCCCGCAGATGCGCGATGGTCTCGGCGTTGGACCCGGCGAAGTCCAGGTAGGCCACGGTGAGTTCGTCCAGGACGGCGAACGAGCCCTTGAGGCCCTTGGGGGAGAGGTTGACCGTGCCGTCGCCGGAGAGCGGGGCGGTCGCGGTGAAGAAAAGAGGCTGCGCCTCGATGAACGTACGCAGCCTGCCGTCTATGCGCTCATAAGTCTTTCCCACGCCTGACGATTATGAACGCGATCCTTTCGCCCGTCTAAGGAATTGCGGGGTCCGGATGCCGGATCCCGCCGCGGCCGCCCCGGCCGGCGTTCCATCGGGGCGGCCACAGCGCCTGTCACGTCACTTGGTGAGCGTGCAGGCGGCCAGGGAGTCCAGGCCGGTCGGCTTGGTCGAGGTGCGACCGATCGCGATGGCGATGCGGTCGATCGTCGACTTCCGCTTGTCCGCCAGCGGGCCGAGGATCGCGTTGTTCACGAAGTTCGGTCCGCCCTGGCCCACCGTGTCGACCAGGCGCTTGTTGGCCTCGTCGATCTGGGTCTGCAGCAGGGTGAGGTTCCGGGTGACCTCGGCCTGGGCGGAGGCCGGGATCGCGGGGAGCTTCGAGGCGACGTCCGGGCAGGTGATGGTGCCCACGCCGGCGGCGCCGGTGCCGGCCTGTCCGCCCGCGTTGGTGTTCGCGGTCCCGCCGGCGTTGGCGTTGCCGCCGTTGTTGGCCTTGCCGCCCGCGTTCGCGTTGTTGCCCGCGTTGGCCTTGCCCGTGTTCGGGTTGCCCCCGCCGGCCGCGTTGAGGGCGCACGGCGCGAGCGAGTCCAGGCCGGTGGGCTTGGCCGCCGTACGGCCGATGGCCGTGGCGATGCGGTTGATCGTGGCGACGCGCTTGTCCTTGAGCGGGCCCAGGATGGCGTTGTTCACGAAGTTCGGTCCGCCCTGGCCCACCGTGTCGACCAGGCGCTTGTTGGCCTCGTCGATCTGGGTCTGCAGCAGGGTGAGGTTCCGGGTGACCTCGGCCTGGGCGGAGGCCGGGATCGCAGGGAGCTTCGAAGCGACGTCCGGGCAGGTGATGGTGCCCGGGGACGCGGCCAGGGTCCGGGCGTTGTTCCCGCTGCTGCTCTTGGAGGGGGTCCCGGCGAGGGCGGTACCGGCGATGACCGCTCCGGACAGCGCCACCGCGGCGGCGCCGCCGATGATCGCGACGCGACGCTTGTTGTACTTCGGAAGAGCCCTGGACATGCGGATGCCTCACTCGGGTCTGGAGTGACAGTTCTGTCACTGGTGTGTGACGGGTGTTTACAAACGCGGCGCCTGCGTTCGGCGAGAGGTACGGGAAAGCGGTTACGCATGTTCAAGTCAACTCGAGATTGCCGCGCGACGATCCCTTGAATTGACGAATCATGCAGCGCTCCGCATAATCATGCATGTCAGTGAGCGCCTGGACTGACCCCGACCGACCCCGAGGAGCAACCCAAGTGAGCAGCAACAGCGGTGACGTCCGGCTCTGGGGCGGCCGTTTCGCCGACGGTCCCTCCGAGGCCCTGGCGAAGCTGTCCGCGTCCGTCCACTTCGACTGGCGGCTGGCGCCGTACGACATCGCCGGTTCCCGTGCCCACGCGCGCGTGCTGCACAAGGCGGGGCTGCTCACGGACGACGAGCTGACCCGGATGATCGCCGGCCTCGACCAGCTGGAGGCCGACGTGGCCGACGGCTCGTTCGTGGGCACGGTGGCGGACGAGGACTGCCACACGGCGCTGGAGCGGGGTCTGCTGGAACGCGTCGGCCCCGAGCTCGGCGGCAAGCTGCGCGCGGGCCGCTCCCGCAACGACCAGGTCGCGACCCTCTTCCGTATGTACCTGCGGGACCACGCCCGCACGATCGGCGGTCTGATCGCCGACCTCCAGGACGCGCTGATCGGCCTCGCGGAGGCCCACCCGCACGTGGCGATGCCCGGCCGCACCCACCTCCAGCACGCCCAGCCGGTGCTGTTCGCCCATCACGTCCTGGCCCACGCCCAGTCCCTGTCCCGGGACGCAGAGCGGCTGCGCCAGTGGGACGAGCGCACCGCGGTCTCCCCGTACGGCTCGGGCGCCCTCGCGGGCAGCAGCCTCGGCCTCGACCCCGAGGCGGTGGCGAAGGACCTCGGCTTCGAGCACGGCAGCGTCGGCAACTCCATCGACGGCACGGCCTCCCGCGACTTCGTCGCCGAGTTCGCCTTCATCACCGCGATGATCGGCGTGAACATCTCCCGGATCGCCGAGGAGATCATCATCTGGAACACGAAGGAGTTCTCCTTCGTGACCCTGCACGACGCGTTCTCCACGGGCTCGTCGATCATGCCGCAGAAGAAGAACCCCGACATCGCCGAGCTGGCCCGCGGCAAGAGCGGCCGCCTGATCGGCAACCTGACGGGTCTGATGGCCACGCTCAAGGCGCTCCCGCTGGCCTACAACCGGGACCTCCAGGAGGACAAGGAGCCGGTCTTCGACTCCATCGACCAGCTGGAGGTCCTGCTCCCCGCCTTCACCGGCATGATGGCCACGCTCACCGTCCACCGCGAGCGCATGGAGGAACTGGCCCCGGCCGGCTTCTCCCTCGCCACCGACATCGCCGAGTGGCTGGTCAAGCAGGGCGTCCCGTTCCGCGTGGCGCACGAGGTGGCGGGCGAGTGCGTCAAGGCCGCCGAGGCCGAGGGCAAGGAACTGAACGACCTGACGGACGACCAGTTCGCCAAGATCTCCGCCCACCTCACCCCGGACGTGCGGTCCGTCCTGAACGTCCCGGGCGCCCTGGCCTCCCGCAACGGCAGGGGCGGCACGGCTCCCAGCGCGGTCGCCGTGCAGCTGGCGGAGGTGAAGGAGAACGTCGCCTCTCAGCACGCGTGGGCGGAACGCCGTTAGGGGTGCGGGGCTGTGACGGGCATCCCGAGTTACGTTGTCGGTATGCCCTTCGCCCGCCTCGCCACAGCCACCACACCCACCTGCCACATCGGCCTCGGCCTCGCCGCAGTCGGCCGCCCCGGTTACATCAACCTGGGCCGCGAGAACGACCTCGGAGAGCAGCGAACCGTAGAAGCCCTCCGCGCCCGCACCCACGAACTCCTCGACGCCGCCTACGCCCAGGGCGTCCGTTACTTCGACGCGGCCCGCTCCTACGGCCGCAGCGAGGAGTTCCTCGCGGACTGGCTCAACCACAACCCCGGCCGAAACGACGTGGTCATCGGCAGCAAATGGGGCTACACCTACACCGCCGACTGGACCACGGACGCCGAACAACACGAGGTCAAGGACCACGGCCTTGCGACCTACGAGCGCCAGCGCGCCGAGACCGCGGACCTCCTCGGCGACCACCTCGACCTCTACCAGATCCACTCGGTGACCCCGGACAGCCCGGCGCTCACCGACAAGGAACTCCACGCCAGGCTCGCCGAGGCCGCCGCCCAGGGCCTCACCGTCGGCTTCTCCACCAGCGGCCCGGCCCAGGCGGACGCGATCCGCGCCGCCCTCGCCGTGACGGTCGACGGCGAACCCCTCTTCCGTACGGTCCAGTCGACGTACAACGCCCTCGAGACCTCGGCCGCCCCCGCCCTCGCCGAGGCGCACGACGCCGGGCTCACGGTGATCGTCAAGGAGGGCATGGCCAACGGCCGCCTCGCGCAACCGCACGCACCGGACGCCCTCCAAGCGGTGGCCGCCGAGACGTCCCTCGGCTGTGACGCCGTCGCCCTCGCCCTGATCCTGCGCCAGCCGTGGGCCGGCGTCGTCCTCTCCGGTGCCGCGACCCTCGGCCAGCTCGCCTCCAACCTCCACGCGGCCGTCGTCGACCTCGACGAGGACCAGCTGACCCGCCTCGCCACCCTCGTCGAGGAGCCGCAGGCGTACTGGGCGAAGCGCGGCAGCCTCCCCTGGCACTGACGAAGAGACCGCTCTCGACAGAACCGCTCTCGACTCACACCTGTGAGTCACGCACGCATTGAATGAGACAAAGATGTCTCACGTGGGCTAGGCTTGTCTCATGACTGTCGACCGTGACCACGTCCTGCGCTCCGCCGCGGCCCTGCTGACCCGCAAGTCCACCGCGACGATGGACGAGGTCGCGAAGGCGGCTGGGATCAGCCGCGCCACCCTGCACCGCACCTTCGCGGGGCGCGACGCTCTCGTACGGGCGCTGGAGTCGCTCGGGATCGCCGAGTGCGAGGCGGCCCTGGACGAGGCCCGCATGGACGAGGGCCCGGCGGGCGACGCCGTACGGCGGATGGTCGTGGCGATCGAGCCGGCGGCCGCCCTGCTCGCCTTCCTCTACACCGAGAACCAGCTGTTCGAGCGGGAGGAGCAGAACGCCGGCTGGACCCGGATCGACGACCGCATCTCCGCGCTGTTCCGGCGCGGACAGGAAAGCGGCGCCTTCCGCATTGACCTCACCCCCGCCTGGCTCACCGAGGCGCTGTACGGCCTGCTGGCCTCCGGCGCCTGGGCCGTGATGGAGGGCCGGGTGGCCCGCAAGGACTTCACTTTCATGATCACCGAGCTGCTGCTCGGTGGCGCACTGCGGAGAGAGGAATCATGACCAGCACCCTGCAGCCGGCGACCACGACCGAGGCGGTGAAGCGCCCGGGCCGCTGGCTCGCGCTGTCCGTCCTCGTGCTCGCCGTGCTGTTGGTGGCCGTCGACGCGACCGTCCTCGGTCTCGCGACCCCGTACATCAGTGAGGACCTGAGGCCCACGGGCACCCAGCTCCTCTGGATCGGCGACGTCTACTCCTTCGTCATCGCCGGTCTGCTCGTCTCGATGGGCAGCCTCGGCGACCGCATCGGCCGCAAGCGGATCCTGCTCTGCGGCGCCACGGCGTTCGGCGCGATATCCGTCCTCAACGCCTATGCCACGACACCCGAGTTGCTCATCCTGGCCCGCGCCCTGCTCGGCGTCGCGGGCGCGACGCTCATGCCCGCGACCCTCGCCCTGATCCGCAACCTCTTCCACGACCCGCGCGAGCGCAGCCTCGCGATCGGCATCTGGGGCGCGACGGCCTCCGCGGGCACGGCGGTCGGCCCGATCGCCGGCGGTTTCCTGCTCGGACACTTCTGGTGGGGCTCGGTCTTCCTGATCAACCTGCCCGTGATGGCGGTCCTGGTCCTGGTGGGCATCCGCACCCTGCCGGAGTCGAAGAACCCCCGCCCGGGCCCCTGGGACCTGACCAGCGTCGCCCTGTCGCTGATCGGCGTGATCGGCGTCGTCTACGCGGTCAAGGAGGCGGCGACCCACGGCTTCACGTGGCCGACCCTCGCCGCGGGCGCCCTCGGCGCGGCGGCCCTGACCTGGTTCGTCCGGCGCCAGCTCACCCTCGCCACCCCGCTGCTGGACATGCGCCTGTTCCGCAACCGGGGCTTCAGCGCCGCGGTCCTGGCCGACCTGCTGACCATCCTCGGCATGTCGGGCCTGGTCTTCTTCCTCTCCCAGTACCTCCAACTGGTGCAGGGCAGGCGCCCGTTCGAGGCGGGCCTGGCCGAACTCCCCGCCGCGGTGGGCGCGGTGGCGGCGGGCCTGGTCGCGGGCCGGGCGGCTCGCCGCTTCTCGGTCCGCGCGGTGGTCTCTGGCGGCCTCGCGGCGGTGGGCCTGGCCCTGGCCGCCCTGACCCTGATCGCCGAGTCGACCGGCTACCCCCTGCTCGGCACGGCCCTGCTCGTCGTGGGCGTCGGCGCCGGCTTCTCCTTCACGGTCACGGCCGACGTCATCCTCTCCGCCGTACCGAAGGACCAGGCAGGCGCGGCCTCCGCGGTCTCGGAAACGGCCTACGAACTGGGCGCGGCCCTGGGCATCGCGATCCTGGGCACGATCGTGACGGGCGTGTACCGAGGCTTCCCGTCCCCGCCGGGCACACCTTCAGGGGCACACGAATCACTTGGGGGAGCGGTGGAAGCGGCGGCGGGCATGCCTGACGACACTGCTGAGCGACTGCTGTCTTCGGCGCGGGAGGCGTTCGTGCAAGGCCTGTCCCTCGCGGCTGGAGCAGGCGCGGCGGTCCTGATTGCCACGGCGATCGCAGCATGGTTCATGCTCCGAGGCCAACGGCTGGACAACGCCGCTTAGGGGCGCGGGGAACTGCGCGAACAACCCCCACACACCCGCACCCGACAACGAACCGTTAAGCGGCTTTCGCCTTGGTCGCATACATGTCCACGTACTCCTGCCCCGACAACCGCATGACCTCAGCCATCACGGAATCCGTCACGGCCCGCAGCACATACCGGTCCCGGTCCATCCCGTCGTACCGCGAGAACTCCATCGCCTCACCGAAACGAACGGTCACCTTCCCCGGCCGCGGCATACCCGCGCCCCCCGGCTGCAACTTGTCCGTGCCGATCATCGCGAAGGGAACGACGGGCGCACCGGTCATCAGGGTGAGGCGCGCGATACCCGTACGCCCGCGGTACAGCCGCCCGTCGGGGGACCGCGTGCCCTCCGGGTAGATCCCGAAGACCTTGCCCTCCTCCAGCACGCGCCGCCCGGTCATCAACGCGGCCACGCCGCCGCGACCGCCGTCGCGGTCCACCGGGATCATGCCGACCCCGGTGAAGAACCAGGCCATCAGCCGTCCCTTGAGGGTCTTGCCGGTGACGTACTCGTCCTTGCCGATGAAGAACACCTGCCGGTCGCAGACGAGCGGAAGGATCATCGAGTCGATGAACGTGAGGTGGTTGCCGGCCAGGATGACCGGGCCGTCGCCCGGGATGTGCTCCACGCCCTCCACCTGTGGGCGGAACATCAGGCGCATGATCGGTCCGAGCACTGCCTTGATGAGCGCGAAGCGGGACAACGGGCCCTCCGGTGTCAAGCGGTTCTTTATGAGTCTGTGCAGGTGAGGACGATACTCGCGGTCCCCGGCCTCGTGCACATCGGGGACACGGCGTTCACCGAGGTCTTACGCACTGTTGACGTCGGCTCACCTGCGGTGACACCGCGTTTCCGGCCCGTAACCGGCCCGGAACCGTGTGACGGAAGTCGCCCGGTTAGACGCGTCCTCCTTACGGCTTACGACATTCCGAGTCACCCGCCTGTTCCGGTTCAGGCCTCCCTCGCGTCATGTCGACCCACCTACCATCGCGCCGGACACAGACGACGGGCCGACGCCAGGGGAGGCGCTCATGGGAACGCAGGAGAACGAGCAGACAGGCGGCACCGGGCGGCGCGCGCTCCTCGGCGCGGCGGTGCTGGGCGCGGGCGGAGCCGTACTGGGCCTGTCCGGCACGGCGAGAGCGGCGGGCGCGGGGCGCACCGGCGGCGGATTGAAGAGCCTGCCCAAGCCGACGATCATCGGGCACCGCGGCGCCAGCGGCTACCGGCCCGAGCACACCTTCGGCTCCTACAACCTCGCCCTCGACCTGGGTGCCGACATCGTCGAGGCCGGCGACCTGGTGCCCACCAAGGACGGGCATCTGGTGTGCCGGCACGAGCCGGAGATCGGCGGGACGACGAACGTCGCCGACCACCCCGAGTTCGCCGACCGCAAGACCACCAAGGTCCTCGACGGCGTCTCCACCACCGGCTGGTTCACCGAGGACTTCACGCTCGCCGAGCTGAAGACGCTGCGCGCGATCGAGCGCATCCCGGCCAACCGCCCGCACAACACCCTCTACAACGGCCGCTGGGAGATCCCCACCTTCGAGGAAGTCCTGAAGTGGCAGGACGAGCAGACCCGCAAGCGCGGCAAGCAGGTCTGGATCTACCCCGAGACCAAGCACCCCACCTACTTCCGCAAGCTGGGCCTTGGCCTGGAGGAACGGGTCGCCAAGCTGCTGCACAAGTACGGCAAGGACAAGCGGAACTCGCCGGTCATCCTGCAGTCCTTCGAGCCGAGCAGCATCCAGCGGCTGAACACGCTGGTCGACAACCCGCTGGTCGTCCTGCTCTCGGCGGCGGGCACCCGCCCCTGGGACTTCGTCGAGGCCGGTGACCCGCGCACCGTCGCCGACCTGATCACCCCCAAGGGGCTCAGGGAGATCGCGGGCTACGCGCAGGGCCTCGGCCCGACCCTCGACCTGATCATCACCAAGAAGGCGGACGGCAGCCTCGACAAGCCGACCACCCTGGTCTCCGACGCGCACAAGGTCGGCCTGATCCTGCACCCCTACACGATGCGCAACGAGAACCCGTTCCTGCCCGCCGAGTTCCGCAAGGGCACGGCCGCCGACGGCTACGGCGACCCCTTCGGCGCCTTCAAGGCCTACTTCGCCACCGGCATCGACGGCGTCTTCACCGACAACGCCGACACGGGCGTGCTGGCCCGCGCCGACTTCGTCAACGGATGAGCGTCCGGCCCCGGTTGGGGTGAACAGCCGGCCGCCCGGGCAACCCACCGCCCGGGCGGCCGCGTCGTGCCGCATATGACGCACGATCTCGTCGCCACCCTGCGCCCCCTGCTCACCGCCGAGGCCTCGGCGGAGGCGCATGCCTCCGGTACGGAACCCGCCGACCTGGAACAGGCGGTCTGGCTCCGCCTGCTGGAGCGCCTCGACTCCGCCGGGCCGCCCCGCGACCCGCACGGCTGGCTGCGCCGGGCCGTCCGATCCGAGGTGCGCCGCAGCCGCCGCACGAACCGTCGCGAAAGACCGTACGCCGATGATCCCGTGGACGACACCGGCCGTGACCCCGAGCACCTCGCCCTCGCCGCCGCCCGCGGGCGGGCCCTGCGGGACGCGGTCCGCCGCCTTCCCGGGCGCTGTCCGCGTCTGCTGGAGGCGCTGCTCTCGCCGAAAGACCTGACATACCGGGAAATCGCGGGGGAGTTGGGTATCTCACAAGGAAGTCTCGGCCCGGAACGCTCCAGATGTCTGGGATGTCTTCGCCGTTTGCTCACATCGGAGGTTGCGGCCCGCTGAGCGCGGGGATAGGAGTGAGGGACAACGTGGCGATCAGGTGAGCGGGAGGCGTGCGCACATGGGCATGAGCGTGACCATCTCGGTGGCGACCGAGCAGGACGTGGAGCAGATCTTCAGGCTGCAGTACCTGTGCTTCCAGAGCGAGGCGGCGCTGTACGGCAACTACCGCATCGACCCGCTCGTCCAGAGTCTGGACTCGGTCCGCCAGGAGGTGGCCTCCGACTGCGTCTTCGTCGCGCGCCTCGGCGAGGAGGTGGTCGGCTCGGTGCGCGGCCACGTCACCGAGGACGGCTCCGCCTCCATCGGCAAGCTCTGCGTCCACCCCCGTCTGCAGGGCCACGGCATCGGCGCGCGGCTGCTGCGCGCCGCCGAGACGGCCCTGGTGGAGGAGCGCGGCGCCAAGCGGTTCCGGCTGCACACCGGTCACCGCAGCGAGGGCAACCTCCGCCTGTACCGCCGCGTCGGCTACGAGACGGTCGGTACCTCCCAGGGTGCCGACGGCGTACCGATGATCGTCCTGGAGAAGCCGGCCGAGGCCTACGTCACTACGGCGTGACGGCGCGGTTCCTGCGCAGCCAGTACAGCGCCGAGATCGGCAGCAGCACCGGGATGAAGACGTACCCCATGCCGTAGTCCGACCACACCGTCGCGTCCGGGAAGGCCGACTTGTCGACCAGCGTCCAGGTGCCGACGATCAGCACGCCCGCGAGTTCGGCGGCGCAGCAGATCTGCGCCGCCTTGCGGGCCGTCTCCCCGCCGCGCACCAGCGTGTACGTGATGAAGCCGTAGACGACGCCGGCGACGGCGGACAGCGAGTAGGCGAGCGGGGCCCGGTCGAACTCGGTCGCGATCTGGTAGACGGAGCGCGAGACCGCACCGACGACCATCACGCCGTAGAACCAGACGAGCAGCATGCCCGGCCCGCTGATCAACCGTGTCCTGGTCGGCTTCTCCTCCGTCACGGCCACCTCAGCCTCCCCAGATGTCATAGAGCCGCACCTCGAGCACGGCCAGCACCACACCGCCGGCGGCCACCGTCACCGAACCCCAGCGGGTGCGCTCCGCGAGCGACATGAAGCCCGCCGCCGGAACGCACGCGAAGGCGCCCAGCAGATACGCCACGAAAATCGTCGTCCCCTGCTCCGGCTTCTCGCCGCGCGCCAGCAGCACGATCCCGACCACCAGCTGCACCACGGCCAGCAGCGACACCACGGCCATGCCGATGAAGTGCCAGTCCTTGGTCGGCTGGTCCCGATAGGCGGCCCAGCCGCACCAGGCGGCGAGCAGCAGCGCGGCGACCCCGGTCACCAGGGTCAGGACGGTGAGCATGTCGTGACCTTATTACGGCGGAAATGGTCCGTCGCCGCCGACCCCTGTCCAGCACTGTCCGCCATGTGGACAACGCGTTCTTGGTCGCTCCCATACCTCTGCTTTACTGATCGCATGACCACGACGAGCTGCCGCACCCATGCGACCGAGGCGACCATGACGCCCGGTGCTCGTTGTATGTGTCGAATGTGCGCCTTCTAGAGGGCCCCCGCACCACCTCGAGTCTCGCGCCCCGAAGCGAGCCGCCGCGGCATGTCCCCGCGTCCTGAGCGACGCGTGTGACCGACCCGCCCCGCGCACGACTTTCCTCCCGTACCCGGGCACACCCACGCCCGCGTACTCGACAGTGACGGAAAACCCCAGTGATCACGACTTCAGGCCTGACCAAGGTCTACCGCTCACGCGGCCGTGAGGTCACCGCCCTGGACGGCGTCGACCTGAATGTCCGCGAAGGCGAGGTGTACGGCGTCATCGGCCAGTCAGGCGCCGGCAAGTCCTCCCTCATCCGCTGCGTCAACCTGCTGGAACGCCCGACCTCCGGCACGGTCACCGTCGCCGGTCAGGACCTCACCGCCCTCGCGGGACGCGGTCCCCGGGCCGGCAAGGAGCTGCGGCGGGCGCGCAGCCGTATCGGCATGGTCTTCCAGCACTTCAACCTGCTCTCCTCGCGCACCGTCCAGGGCAACGTCGAACTGCCCCTGGAGATCCTCGGCACCTCCGGCCGGGAGCGCTCGCGCAAGGCGCTGGAACTGCTGGACCTCGTCGGCCTCGCCGACAAGGCGAGCGCCTACCCCGCCCAGCTGTCCGGCGGCCAGAAGCAGCGCGTCGGCATCGCCCGCGCCCTGGCCGGCGACCCCAAGGTGCTGCTGTCCGACGAGGCCACCAGCGCCCTCGACCCGGAGACCACCCGCTCCATCCTTCAGCTCCTGCGCGACCTCAACCGGCAGCTCGGCCTCACCGTCCTGCTCATCACCCACGAGATGGACGTCGTGAAGTCGGTCTGCGACTCGGCCGCGCTGATGGAGAACGGCCGCATCGTCGAGTCCGGCACGGTCGGCGAACTGCTCGCCACCCCCGGCTCCGAACTGGCCTCCGCGCTCTTCCCGGTCGGCGGCGACGCCACCGGCGAGGACGGCACGGTCGTCGACGTCACCTTCCAGGGCGAGGCCGCCACGCGGCCCGTCATCTCCCAGCTCTCGCGCACCTACAACATCGACATATCGATCCTCGGCGCCGCCATCGACACCGTCGGCGGCCTCCAGGTCGGCCGGATGCGCATCGAACTGCCCGGCCGCTACGAGGACAACGTCGTACCGATCGGCTTCCTGCGCGAACAGGGCCTGCAGATCGACATCGTGGGCGCGCCCCAGCTGGTGAAGGAAGGTGCCAAGTGACCTGGTCCGAGATGCAGCCCCTGCTGTCCCAGGCGTGTTGGGACACCCTCTACATGGTCGGCTGGTCCACCCTGATCGCCGTCGTCGGCGGGCTTCCGCTCGGCATCCTGCTCGTCCTCACCGACCGGGGCGGACTGCTGCAGAACGTCCTCGCCAACAAGGTCATCGGGCAGGTCGTGAACATCGCCCGCTCGATGCCGTTCATCATCCTCATGGTCGCGCTGATGACCTTCACCCGCTGGATCACCGGCACGACCATCGGCCGCGAGGCCGCCATCGTGCCTCTGGCCATCGGTGCCATCCCGTTCTTCGCCCGCCTGGTCGAGACGGCTGTCCGCGAAGTGGACGGCGGGCTCGTCGAGGCCGTGCAGTCGATGGGCGGCGACACCTGGACGATCGTCCGCAAGGTCCTCGTACCGGAGGCCCTGCCCTCGCTGATCGCCAGCACCACCACCACCACCATCGTCGCCCTCATCGGCTACTCCGCCATGGCCGGCACGGTCGGCGCCGGCGGACTCGGCGACATCGCCATCCGCTACGGCTACCAGCGCTTCGAGACCGAGCTGATGGGGATCACCGTGGCGATCCTCGCCGTGGTCATCTCCGTCATCCAGTTCGCCGGCGACTTCGCGGCCCGCTCGCTGCACTCCCGGGGCGGACGCTCCGGACCCGCGCCGAAGCTGCGGCTGCTGAAGGCCGAGGAGCCGGGCGCGGCCGACGTCGGCAAGGTCGCGTAGGCGCCGCCGGCGCCCCTCTCAGACTCCCCGCACCACCGACCGCGGGGTCGCTGCACCCAAAAGGAAAGGCACTTTTCGTGCGTAACACCGCAAAGCTCAGCACCGCCGTCCTCGCCGCCGGAGCCCTCACCTTCGGGCTCACCGCCTGCGGCTCGGGCTCCGGACTCGGCATCGAGCTCCTCCGACTACAGCGGACCGCTGGTCGTCGCCGCGAGCCCCACCCCGCACGCCGAGATCCTGAACTACGTGAAGGACAACCTGGCGAAGAAGGCCGGACTGGACCTGGAGGTCAAGGAGTTCCAGGACTACATCGTCCCGAACACCGCCACCGAGGACGGCTCCGTCGACGCCAACTACTTCCAGAACCAGCCCTACCTCGACGACTTCAACACCAAGCGCGGCACCCACATCGTGCCCGTCGTCACGGTGCACCTGGAGCCGCTCGGCCTCTACTCCCACAAGGTCAAGAAGGCCGACGCCCTCAAGAGCGGCGCGACGATCGCCGTCCCGAACGACGCGGTGAACGAGGCCCGCGCCCTCAAGCTGCTCGCCGCGAACGGCCTCATCACGCTCAAGGACGGCGCCGGCAACGAGGCGACCCCGCAGGACATCGCCAAGAACCCCAAGAACCTGAAGTTCAAGGAAGTCGAGGCGGCCCAGACCGCGCGCTCCCTGGACGACGTGGACGCCGCCGTCGTCAACGGCAACTACGCCATCTCCGCGGGCATCAAGCCCGCCAAGGACGCGCTCGTCCTGGAGTCCGCGAAGAACAGCCCGTACGGCAACTTCCTCGCGGTGAAGAAGGGCAACGAGAAGGACCCGCGGGTGAAGAAGCTCGCCACGCTGCTCACCTCGCCCGAGGTGAAGAAGTTCATCGAGGACAAGTACCAGGGCTCGGTCATCCCGTCCTTCTGAGCCGGGGCGTTCTCTGCCGACGGCACGTATACGGCGTATCGGCACGCACGGGGTCCACTCGCTTACTTGCAGTGGACCCCGTGGTGCGGTTCCGGGGGGCCATGCTGCATGCTGGGCAGTTCAGCAGGCCCTGAACATTTTCCAGCGGTTACGGAGCGGCGCATGGCGAGCACCTTCCCCAACATCTCCATCAGCACGGAGCGGTTGGTGCTGCGTCCATTCGACGAGGACGACACGTCCGCGCTGGTCGAGATGATGAACGACGAGCAGGTCGTCGCCTGGACCTCCGCCCCGAACCCCTACACCGAGGCCGACGCCCGCCGCTGGGCCACCCAACTCGCCCCGGCCGAACGGACCGAGGGCCGTGGCATCGTCTTCGCGGTGACGGAGTTCCTCACCCAACGCCTCGTCGGCATTGTGCACCTCCAGAACACGGACTGGCGCGTCCGCTCCACCGAGATCGCCTACGTCATCGCCCCCTGGGCCCGTGGCGAGGGCTACGCCTCGGAAGCCGCGCTCGTCACCGCCCAGTGGCTCTTCCAGGACCAGAAGTTCGAGCGCCTGGAGCTGCGCACCGCCGCCGACAACACCGCCTCCCAGCAGGTGGCCCAGAAGATCGGCTGCATCAGCGAGGGCATCCTGCGCAACGCCTGGATAGCCCGTGCCAGGACCGGCGACGGCGAGTGGGCCGACGTACGCACCGACGTCATCGTCTGGAGCCTCCTGCCGGAGGACCTCGCCGGAGTCAGTGAACAACTGGCCGACACCGGTGGTTTCACCTCCTTCACCGACTGGAACTGAACCCTGAGGGCTCCGAGAGGTACCCTCACGGAGCCCGACCTGCGTAAATCCCCTGGAGACCGACGACTATGGCCGACCGCGTCACGGTGATCGGGTGGGACGGATCGCCGCTGACCGCCGCGGCACGCTCCGCCCTGGGCGCCGCGACCCTGGTGGCCGGTGCCGCCCACCATCTGGCGCTGCCCGAGGTACCGCCCCACGCCGAGCGCATCCGGCTCGGCAGCGTCGCCCTCGCCGCCCGCCGCGTCGCCCGCCACCGCGGCACCGCGGTCGTCATCGCGGACGGCGACCCCGGCTTCTTCGGCGTCGTACGGACCCTGCGCGCGCCCGAGTTCGGCCTCGAGGTCGAGGTCGTCCCCGCCGTCTCCTCCGTCGCCGCCGCCTTCGCCCGCGCCGGCATGCCCTGGGACGACGCACAAGTGGTCGTCGCCCACCGCCGCACCCTGCGACGCGCGGTGAACGTGTGCCGCGCCCACACCAAGGTCGCCGTCCTCACCTCACCCGGCGCCGGTCCCGCCGAACTCGGCCTGCTGATGGAGGGCGTGCACCGCACCTTCGTCATCTGCGAGGAACTCGGCACCGAACGCGAACAGGTCACCGTCGTCACCTCCGACAAGGCCGCCGACCACACCTGGCGCGACCCGAACGTCGTCATTGTCGTCGGCGGCACGGCCGGCGCCGCGGACGGCGGTGGCTGGATCGCCGGCCGCGACCCCGCCGCGGGCCCCCGCGGCTGGACGCTGCCCGCCGAGGCCTACGGCGGTCTCATGGGCGAGGGCGAACTGGAACCGCTGCGCGCCGCCCAACTCGCCCGGCTCGGCCCGCGCGTCGGCGACCTGGTGTGGGACATCGGCTGCGGCAGCGGTGCGTTCGCCACCGAGGCCGCCCGCGCCGGGGCCGCCGTCATCGCCGTCGACCACGACCCGCGCGCCTGCGAACGGACCGATGCCAACGCGCGCGCCTTCGGACTCCAGGTCCAGGTCGTGCAGGGCACCGCCCCGCACGTACTGGAGAACCTCCCCGAGCCCGACGTCGTGCGCGTCGGCGGCGGGGGAGCGGCCGTGGTCTCCGCGGTCGCCGACCGACGGCCGCAGCGCATCGTCACCCACGCCGCCACCCGCGACGAGGCCGAACTCATCGGCCGGGACCTCACCGAGCACGGCTACCGGGTCGAGTGCGCCCTGCTGCAGTCCGTCGAACTCGACACCAGGGCCTGGACGGAGACGGAGCGGAGCGTCGCTTTCCTGCTCAGCGGCGCGCTCCCGGAGCGCACCCCGTGATTCCGCTGCCGTCCCAGTGATCCTGTTTTCTTCCCTCCCGGTGATCCGGTCGTCGTACCGCTCGCGGTAGGCTGACCGACCGTTGTACCGCACCGGGTGGCCCGGCGTTTCATTCGCCAATGTCCGGAAAACGCGCCCCTTTTGGGGTGGGTGTGGTACGCCGAAACCGGAGGACGCGCAACGTGGCGCAGTCCACAGCGGACCGTCGCGGATCAAGCTGTCGCGACGGGGGGACGACCGGGACAATGCCACTGAATGGCTTTGTCGCCTTTTACGGGCGGGTCGTTCGTGCCGCTGGGCACGCACGCTCGTTCTTCACTGCGGGGGCGGTCGGTGCGCCGTTCCCGGTGGCTGGACCGAGAAGCACTAACCGATGGGCGAGGGGTACGCATGACCGACACCGGCCAGGTCCCGGGCGAGGGGCTGCCGGAGAACGCAGGCATGGTGGAACAGCCGGGCGTTCCCGCGCACGGTGCGTACACCTACCTCTCCGAGACCACCGCCGAGGACGAAGACCTGTTGCTGCTGCCGGGCGCGCAGAGCCCCTGGGGCAACGAGGTCGCCCCGCCCGCGCCCGAGCCGGTCGTCGAGACCGTGCACGAGCCGGGCCCGCACGAGACGGCTGGCCGCGACAGCGGCTCGGTCGACCTCGGCGGCGTCCGCCTGCCCGACCCGGCCCCGGCGCCCGCGGCCCCGTCCGTGCCGATCCCGCCGATCACCCCGCGCCGCCCGCTGCACCTCGGCCCGCCCACCCCCGACGCGTCCGCCAGCCCGGTGCGCTCCCTCGCCGACCGCGGCCCCGCGGGCGCCCCGGTCCGCCACCCCGGTCCGCCGACGGTCGGCCCCGAATACCTCGACGCACCCCCGCAGGGCGCGGCCCCCTGGGGCGCTCCGCCCCAGCCCTCGGTGGCCCCCGGGGCACCGGCTGCGGAAACGGTTGTTCCGTCCCCTGGCCACCCTGCCGAGCCCCTGGGCGCCGCCCAGGCGGTGATGGCCCGCATCACGACCGAGGCCACTGCCGTCCAGGGACAGGAGACCGGGTACGCCGCACAGGGCGAGTTCGCCCAGGCCCCGGCCGGAGCCGAGAACACGCAGGCCGCGGCGGAGGGGCACGGCGCGGAAATCGGCCGTCCGGAGCCTGCTGCCACGCAGGACGACGCCGTCGATCACGGTGTCGAGAGCGGTCCGCACGACCACAGCGGCCCGAGCGGACTGAGCCCGCAGGCCGGCGAACTCGGCCTTGGCGCGCAGCCTGAGCAGGGCGCTGTGCTTGGTCATGGTGCGGAGCCCGGGCAGGCCGGTGTGCTCGGTCACGGTGCGGAGCCTGGACCGGGCGATGTGCTTGGTGATGGTGCGGAGCCCGACCAGGACGGTGTGTTGGGCCAAGGTGTGGAGCCCGGGCAGGGTGGTGTGCTCAGTCACGCTGCGGAGCCCGGAAACGAGGATGCGCCGGGCCATGGCGCGGAGGCCGGTCAGGTCGCTGAGCCTGGTCATGGCGTCGAGTCCGGGCACGGCGCCGCGCCTGGTGACGCCGCCCCGTCGGCGCTGAGCGCCGCGCTCGCCCATGGTGTGCCCTCCGGGCAGGACGGGGAGGTCGCGTTCGGCGGGTCCGCCGTGGCATCCGCAGACCCAGACGCTGCCGCTGCCGCGCCCGGCTCGGAGGGTTCCGCAGACGCCGGGCTCGTGACGGCCGGCGCCGCGGAAGCCGGGAACCCGGTCGCGGGCGCTGTGCCCACCCCGCAAGTCGTCGCCGGACAGGCCGATACGACCGCTTCGGTTCCGGAGGCGGAGACGGCTCCCCTCGCCGAAGGCGACCCGCACGGCGGGCCGGCCGACGAGGCCGCGCCTGCTGCGTCGCAGACCGTGGCGGCCACCGGAGTTGAGGCAGGCCCGGACGCCGGTCAGCTCCCGGAGGCCCTGCCGCTTCCGGCAACCGAGCCGGTCGAGGAGGCCCAGCTCGCGGCGCCCGAAAGCGAGCTGGTGAGTGGCGTCGGCGCACCCGAGCCCGGCGATGTGTCCGACGCGGTCGAGGCCATCCAGGCGCCGGAGGTCATGGCGCCGGACGCCGGCCAGGCCGCGGACTCCGCCGACCTCGCCCCCGCCCGGTCAGCCGACACGACCGTACCGGCGCAGGGCCCCGACACCGCCGCCGTAACCCCCGAAGTTCCGGAGAGCACCCCGTTCCCGGCGGCTCCCCACACGTCTCACCCGGCGGACGGTTCTCCGGCGCCGGCCGAGGACACGGTTTCTACGGATGTCCCCGCGCAGCCCCAGCACGCGGACAGACAGCCCGCCCCGGGCGCAGAGCCGATCACGCCGGCCGACCTCCAGGTCGTAGCGGCCGCGAGCCCGATTCCGGACCCCGTATTGAACGCCCCGGAGCACCACGCTTCCATCGCGGTGAACCCGGCGGACCCGGCGAACGCGCCCCAGCCCGTAGCCGTCACAGACGCCGTGGACTCCGCCGTAACGGCCACCGAGGAGCAGCCCGGCCCCACGGCGGAGCCCCTCGCGGCCACCCCCGCAGAGCAGCTCCCGGCCGCTGCCGTTCCCACCCCACCCTCCGGCATCCCGGTGGAGCCCCAAGCCGGCCAGTCCCTCGGGCAGTTCGTCCCTGTGGAGGGCTCGGTCCCGACCACGCCCCACCTCGCGCCGACCCCGCCCCACGCGCTCACCCTCCCCCCGGAGGACGCGCCGGAGGCGGTCGCGCCGGTCCCCGCCCCGCGCGAGGCCGATCCCGAACTCGTACAGCACGCGGACGACCTGGACACCCGGGCCGCCGACCAGGAAGAGAGCACGGCCCCAGTGGAAGAAGTCCGCCAGTCCACCGGCCCGGCCGCGCCCGCCTACGACGACGCCGAGCGCGAGGCCGTGCTGAAGGTGATGCGCGAGCGCCGCGACATCCGCAACGGCTTCCGTGACGACCCCATCCCGCACGAGGTGCTGCTCCGTGTCCTGGAGGCCGCGCACACAGCCCCGTCCGTGGGCCACTCCCAGCCCTGGGACTTCGTCGTCATCCGCTCCGCCGACACCCGGCGCAGCATGCACGAACTGGCCATGCGCCAGCGGGACGCGTACGCGAAGTCGCTCCCCAAGGGGCGGGCGAAGCAGTTCAAGGAACTGAAGATCGAGGCCATCCTCGACACCCCGGTGAACATCGTCGTCACCGCCGACCCGACCCGCGGCGGCCGGCACACCCTCGGCCGGCACACCCAGCCGCAGATGGCGCCGTACTCCGCCGCGCTCGCCGTCGAGAACCTCTGGCTCGCCGCCCGCGCCGAAGGCCTCGGCGTCGGCTGGGTCAGCTTCTTCGACGAGCGGGAGATGGTCCGCGCGCTGGGACTGCCCGAGCATCTGGAGGTCATCGCCTACCTGTGCGTCGGCTACGTCGACGAATTCCCCGACGAGCCCGAACTGATGCAGGCCGGCTGGTCCAAGCGCCGTCCGCTGTCCTGGGTCGTGCACGAGGAGACGTACGGCCGCCGTGCCCTGCCCGGTGAGGAGCCGCACGACCTGCTCTCCGAGACCGTCGCCCAGATCCGCCCGCTGGACGCCAAGGCGCTCGGCGAGGCCTGGGAGCGGCAGAAGCGGATGACCAAGCCGGCCGGCGCGCTCGGCATGCTGGAGATCATCTCCGCCCAGTTGTCCGGGCTGTCTCGCCAGTGCCCGCCGCCCATCCCGGAGCCCGCGGCCGTCGCGATCTTCGCCGGCGACCACGGCGTGCACGCCCAGGGCGTGACCCCCTGGCCGCAGGAGGTCACCGCCCAGATGGTGGCCAACTTCCTCGGCGGCGGAGCGGTCTGCAACGCCTTCGCGGGTCAGGTCGGCGCCGAGGTGTGCGTCGTGGACGTCGGTGTCGCCGCCGATCTTCCCGCGACCCCGGGGCTGCTGCCCCGCAAGGTCCGCGCCGGAACGTCCGACATGACCACCGGTCCCGCCATGACCCGCGAGGAGGCCAAGCAGGCCATCGAGGTCGGCATCGAGACGGCCCGTGACCTGGTGGCGGCCGGCAACAAGGCGCTGCTGACCGGCGAGATGGGCATCGCGAACACCACCGCGTCCGCCGCGCTCATCTCGGTGTTCACGGACACCGACCCCGCCGAGGTCACCGGCCGCGGCACCGGCATCAACGACGAGACGCTCGCCCGCAAGACCGAGGTCGTGCGGCGCGCCATCGAACTCCACCAGCCGGACCCGGCCGACCCCATCGGCGTGCTCGCCGCGATCGGCGGCTTCGAACACGCGGCGATGGTGGGCCTGTTGCTCGGCGGAGCCTCCCTGCGCACGCCGGTCATCCTGGACGGCGTCAGCGCCGGCGCCGCCGCCCTGGTGGCCCGCGCCATCGCCCCCGAGGTCCTCGCGGCCTGCATCGCCGGTCACCGCAGTGCCGAGCCCGGCCATGTGGCGGCCCTCAACAAGCTGGGCCTGCGTCCCCTGGTCGACCTCGACCTCCGGCTCGGCGAGGGCACGGGCGCCCTGCTGGCCCTGCCGCTGGTGCAGAGCACGGCCCGGGCCATGCACGAGGTGGCGACGTTCGACTCCGCGGGCGTCACCGAGAAGTAGCCCCCGTACCGGGGTGGGGTACGCGCTCCTGCGCGCGTCCCACCCCGGCCGTACGCTGAACCCCATCACCGAAATCCGCACGTCAGGGCTGCTCCAGCGCCGTAGCGCCCATCGCATTGCCAGCAGGACGAGGAGCCGCACCTCATGGCCGAACACCCCGCCTACCCCGTAGGTCTCCGCCTCTTGGGCCGCAAAGTGGTCGTGCTCGGTGGCGGCCAAGTCGCCCAGCGCCGCCTGCCGGCCCTGATCGCGGCCGGCGCGGACGTCCTGCTCGTCTCCCCGGAGGCCACTCCTTCCGTCGAGGCGATGGCGGCCGCGGGGGAGATCACCTGGGCGAAGCGCCCGTACCAGGACGGGGACCTCGCCGACGCCTGGTACGCCCTCATCGCCACCGGCGACCGCGAGGCGAACACCCAGGCCTCCGCCGAGGCCGAACGCCACCGGGTGTGGTGCGTGCGCTCCGACGACGCCGAGGCCGCGACGGCCTGGACGCCGGCCACCGGCCACAGCGAGGGCGTCACCGTCGCCGTCCTGACCACGGACACGCACAGCCCCGACCCGCGCCGCACCGCCGCCATCCGCGACGCGGTCGTGGAGGGGCTGCGCGACGGCACCCTCGTCGCCCCGCACCACCGCGGCCGCACACCCGGCGTCGCCCTCGTGGGCGGCGGACCGGGCGACCCGGACCTCATCACCGTCCGCGGCCGCCGGCTGCTTGCCGAGGCCGACGTCGTCATCGCCGACCATCTCGGCCCGCGCGACCTGCTGGCCGAACTGCCGCCGCACGTCGAGGTGATCGACGCGGCGAAGCTGCCCTACGGCCGCTTCATGGCCCAGGAGGCCATCAACAACGCGCTGATCGAGCACGCCAAGCAGGGCAGGTCGGTCGTCCGGCTCAAGGGCGGCGACCCCTTCGTCTTCGGCCGCGGCATGGAGGAGATCCAGGCGCTCGCCGAGGCCGGCATCCCCTGCACGGTCGTCCCCGGCATTTCCAGCTCGATCTCGGTGCCGGGCGCGGCCGGCATCTCGGTCACCCACCGCGGGCTCGCGCAGGCGTTCACCGTGGTCAGCGGGCATGTCGCCCCCGACGACGAGCGGTCGCTGATCGACTGGCCGGCGCTGGCGAAGGTGTCCGGCACGCTGGTGGTCCTCATGGGCGTCGACAAGATCGGGAAGATCGCCGAGAGCCTGGTCGCCCACGGCAAGGACCCGGCGACGCCGGTCGCCCTGGTCCAGGAGGGCACCACGGCCGCCCAGCGCCGGGTGGACGCGACCCTCGCGACGGTCGCGGAGGCGGTCCATACGCACGAGGTGAAGGCGCCGTCGGTCATCGTCATCGGCGAGGTCGTGGGAGTGGGCCCGCGAGCGGTCGAGTAACCCCGGGTAACACAACCCGTTCCGAGCCGTTGGCACCACACCCAGGACAAGGCAGTATCACCCTGTGGCCGATCTCATCACCGTCGAGGATCCCGACGACCCCCGCCTGCGCGACTACACGGGCCTGACCGACGTGGAACTGCGCCGCAAACGAGAACCGGCCGAGGGCCTGTTCATCGCCGAGGGCGAGAAGGTCATCAGACGCGCCAAGGACGCCGGGTACGAGATGCGCTCGATGCTGCTGTCCGCCAAGTGGGTCGACGTGATGCGGGACGTCATCGACGAGCTCCCGGCACCGGTGTACGCGGTCAGCCCCGAGCTCGCCGAGCAGGTCACCGGCTACCACGTGCACCGCGGCGCACTCGCCTCCATGCAGCGCAAGCCCCTGCCCACGGCCGCCGAACTCCTGCAGACCACCCGCCGGGTCGTCGTCATGGAGTCGGTCAACGACCACACCAACATCGGTGCGATCTTCCGCTCGGCCGCGGCCCTCGGCATGGACGCGGTCCTGCTCTCCCCGGACTGCGCCGACCCCCTCTACCGCCGCAGCGTCAAGGTCTCCATGGGCGCCGTCTTCTCCGTGCCCTACGCCCGCCTCGACACCTGGCCCAAGGGCCTGGAGTCGGTCCGCGAGGCCGGCTTCACCCTCCTCGCGCTCACCCCGGACGAGAAGGCGAGGTCCCTCGACGAGGCAGCCCCGCACAAGATGGACCGCGTCGCCCTGATGCTCGGCGCCGAGGGGGACGGCCTCTCTACCCAGGCCCTGGTCGCCGCCGACGAATGGGTCCGCATCCCGATGTCCCACGGCGTCGACTCCCTGAACGTCGGCGCGGCGGCCGCGGTCGCCTTCTACGCGGTGGCCACCGGCCGCCCCCAGGGCTGATGGCGCAGCGCGAGGCGATCGTCGCGGTCCTGCGCCGCGGCGACCGCGTCCTGGCGATATGCCGCGCCGCGTCGGTCGCCCGCCCCGGCTACTGGCAGCCCCTGAGCGGCAAGGTCGAACCGGGGGAGACCCAGCGGGAGGCCGTCGTCCGGGAGATCCGGGAGGAGGTCGGCCTCACCGCCGTACCCCTCGCCAAGGTCTGGGAGTCCGACACCGACGACGGCGTGTTCCGCCTCCACTGGTGGACGGCAGACGCACCCACCGGCGAGGTGGTCCCCGACCCGGCCGAGGTCGCCGACTTCCGCTGGGTCACCCCGGAGGAGTTCCTGACCCTGACCCCCGTCTTCGAGGGCGACCTGGAGTTCTTCGAGCGCATCCTGCCGGGGCTGTGACGCCTGGCTCTGCCGTCACCAACGTGCCCGGACAGCGCACCTATGCGCGCCCCGGCTCCCCGGCCTGACGCTGCTGCTCCTGTACGACACCCCGGCCGCCGCCGCCCAGCCCGTGCGCCGGCCCCTGGCAGCCCTGTGCCGCGGCGATGCCGAGCGCGACCAGCAGGGTCACGACGACGAAGACGAACAGCCGCTGCCGCAGCAGCCGCGGATTGGCCGGACGCCGGCCCGTCCCCGTGGTCCTGGGCGCCGGACGCCCCGTACCACTGCGCGGTGCGGGCCGGTTCCCGCTGCCGGAGCGGGTGCCGCCCCGCGAGGCCGGCGTGGGCCGCGCGCCGGAGCGCGGAGAGCCACCCCGCGAGGAAGGCGCCGCACCGTTCCGTGCCGCACCGCCCGGGCCGGAGACGCCGGAGTCCCGCGATGCGCTGCCCGGACCCGCGGGACCGGAACCCCGCGAGGGATCACCGCCCCGCACCGGAGCCGAACCCCGGGACGAGGACGAAGTACCCCTCGGCGGTGGCGTCCCCTGCGGGCGTCGCTGCTGGTCGGGATAGGTGTCGGCGAGCCGCCCGGTGGGCCGGTCCGCCTCCGCGGCACGCGGCGAGGGCGGCCGTACCTCACCGAGCCCCTGCGCCTCGCGCGCGGCGATCTCCTTCAGACGCAGCGACAACTGCAGCGTGCTGGGCCGCTCCTCCGGGTCCTTCGCCAGACAGGCCCGCACCAGCGGAGCAAGGGCGTCCGGTACGCCGTGCAGCTGCGGCTCCTCGTGCACCACCCGGTACAGCATCACCTCGGAACTGCCGTGTCCGAAGGGCGAGTCGGCCATGGCGGCGTACGCCAGGGTCGCGCCCAGGGAGAAGACGTCCGTGGCCGGCGTGACCGTGGCCCCGCGCACCTGCTCGGGCGCGAGGAAGCCCGGCGAGCCGACGGCCGTGCCGACATGGGTGAGCGTCGACGCCCCGGTCGCCCAGGCGATGCCGAAGTCGATGATCCGCGGTCCCTTGGGGGACAGCAGGATGTTGGACGGCTTGAGATCCCGGTGCACCACGCCGGCCTCGTGCACCGCGACCAGCCCCTCCGACAGGGCGGCCCCGATGGCGGCGACCTCGGCCGCGCTCAGCGAACCCTCGTCGGCGACCTTGTCGTGCAGCGAGGGCCCGGGCACGTACTGGGTGGCGAACCAGGGCCGGTCGGCCTCCAGATCGGCGGCGACCAACCGGGCCGTGCACCCGCCCCGGATCCGCCGCGCGGCCGAGACCTCACGCGCGAACCGCGAGCGGAACTCCTGATCCTCCGCCAGATCCGGCCGGATGACCTTCAGTGCGACCCGCTGCCCCTTCTTGTCGGAGCCCAGGTACACAACGCCCATCCCACCCGCGCCGAGCCGTCTGTGAAGCCTGAACGAGCCGACGACGCGCGGGTCCTCGCGCCTCAGGCGCATCATCGCCATGTTCATCCCCGCTGCCCGGTCCGTGTGACGTGGCACAGCTTACGTTTCCACGGCCGCCCGCGCGCAGAGGCCGCGCCCTCTCGTCCCGATCGATTGTCAGTGCCGGGTGGGAGACTTGAAGGGTGGTCAGGGGGCCCGGAAGCAACCGCACTTCACACCCACCGGACTCCCAACCACCCATCACAGAAGGGGGATTGAACCCGTGAAGGGTGATCGCGTGGAGATAGTGGTGGACGCGGGGGACACGACCCGCACCTACGAGGTGGTGGCGAGCAGAGCGGGCCGCAGGGTGGAGACGGCGGTACGGCGCGGTGTCGTGGAAGTGAGCGAAGTCACCCGCAACGGCTCCGTGGTCCGTACGGCCCGTTTCATGGCCAACCGGGTCCTGGCCCTGGTGGAGCAGCCGGTACCCAGGGAGGACAGCTCGGAAAAGCCGGTACACAGCGGGCGTCCCCTCGGGGAAGACCCTGAGACCTAGGTCCCCGTCTCCACCCAGGGGAGTACTCACCACCGCACGGCTCATCCTCCGGGAGGCCCGGCAATCGGTACGAGGGCATGACGTGCGAAGAGCGCCGGAAGCCTAGATTTGAGGTCAAGCGGCGGGTGCAGCACTCGTCCCCCGAGGTCAGACACCCGCCGCTGCCAACGACAACTGAGACGGTCAGGAGAGGGACCATGGCTCTGACGGCACCGCGGACACAGTTCCGCAGGCTGGAGCGCACGACGCTCCGCCCGCGTCGCACGGGCCGGCGCCACCCCTTGGTGGCGACGATCATGGTCCTCCCCCTGGCGGCCCTGCTCTTCTTCGTCTTCGACGGCTGGGAGACAGTGGCCACACAGGCGTCGTCCGTGGGCGTGATGCTGGGGCGCTGAGCGGCGACCCCAGGCCCGGAAGAGCGGTCCGGGCGGGGACATCCACCCATGAAACCCCGTGGGGACGGGGGTGCGGCGGACGGCAAAAATGCCGGCGCAGCTGGGGAGCTGCGCCGGCATTGCTTTGCCCGAAGTCCGGTACATCTCTGAGGACCGTTACGTGTCTTCAGCCCGTTACGTGTCTTCAGCCCGTCCGGCGTTTGAGGACGAGGCCCGAAGGGCCGATCGGGGTCCGGGGCGAAGCCCCGATGGGGTCCAGGGGCGCAGCCCCGGCGGGGGTCCAGGGGGCGGAGCCCCCTGAGAGCGGGGTCGAAGGGGCGGCAGCCCCTGGAGGATGGGACGGGTAGGGGCGGTGGGGGCGAGAAGACCCCAGCCACAGCGCCAGCCGCCCCCACCCCCCGTACGCTTCCGCCAGCAACCCACCCCCGCCCCAGGGAGCCGCACCCCGTGACCACCCCCCTGCTCCCCGACCTCACCACCCAACTCAAGGCCAAGGCCCACACCCCCACCCCCAACTCCGCCCCCACCTGCCCTTGCCCCACCACCACCCTCGCCGACCGCCCCGACACCACGGTCGTCCGCCACGCGAACACCGTCGCCAAGGCCCACGCCCCCAACACCCCCCACACCACCCTCACCCCCCGCCTCAAAACCGCCGCTCAGCTCCCCAGCCTCTTCCTCCCTCCCCTCACCCCCACCCCCACCGCCCTGCACAACCGCCTCGTCACCTTCTGGCCCTACGGCACCCCCGTGGACCCGGACGACCCAGACGCCGCCCCCTGGGAAGCCGCCGCCACCCTCCTCGCCCACCTCCACCGCACCCCGCCTCCCACCCCCGTCCCACCCATGCGCGGCCCCGCCAAGGCGGCCCACGCCATCGCCCGCCTCATCGGAGCCACCGCGACCGCCGCCGCACCCCACCCCGCCGCACGCCCGGTCCTCCGCGCCTGGCACACCCTCCCCGCCTGGGCCCGCGCCGAGGCCCCCATGCCGGACACCACCACCCTCTGCCACGGCGACCTCCACCTCGGCCAGCTCGTCCGCCATCCCGCCCCCGACGGCCCCTGGCGCCTCATCGACGTCGACGACCTCGGCACCGGCGTCCCCGCCTGGGACCTCGCCCGCCCTGCGGCCTGGTACGCCTGCGGTCTCCTCCCGCCGGACGAGTGGACCCGCTTCCTCGACACCTATCGTGCGCAAGGCGGCACGGCCGTCCCCGCCGCGGGCGACCCCTGGCCCGCGCTGGACACCCCGGCCCGCGCCCTCACCGTCCAGACCGCCGCCCGGGCCGTCACCAAGGCGATCACGGAGGACCGCCGCCTGGACGAGATCGAGATGTCGGTGATCGACGCATGTGCCCGAATGGGCTCCGTCCCGCCGCAGTTGCCCCCCGATTCCGCGAAGTAGGGTGCAACCGAGCGCGCCAGGACGGAGTCTGTCCTGGGGAAACGCGAAGCAGGACCGACGGGCGAGGAGTTGAGCCGACCATGCAGTGTCCGAAGTGCCATGCGCCGATGCACACGTACAACCGCAACGGCGTCCAGATCGAGCAGTGCAGCGGCTGCCGGGGGATCTTTCTCGACTACGGCGAGCTGGAGGCGCTGACCCGCCTGGAGTCGCAGTGGTCCCAGCCCGCGCCGCCGCCCCCGCCCGCCCCGCAGGCCTACCCGGCGCCGCCCGCGCCCGCCTGGGGCGCCCCGCACGGCGGACACGGAGGCGGTCACTACGGAGGCCACCACGGCGGTCACCACCGCCACAAGAGCTTCGGTCACATGCTGTTCTCCAGCTGACAACCGGCACACGAAGAAGCCCCCGGCCGCAGGGCCGGGGGCTTCGGTGTGTGTGGACGATACTGGGATTGAACCAGTGACCTCTTCCGTGTCAGGGAAGCGCTCTCCCGCTGAGCTAATCGTCCTCGGGACGGGACCGACAGCCGAGCCGAAGCCGAGGCCGAAGATCACGTGTACTGCGTGCGCGATACTGGGATTGAACCAGTGACCTCTTCCGTGTCAGGGAAGCGCTCTCCCGCTGAGCTAATCGCGCGGGTCGAAGCCGTGAGGCTCCAGTGGACGATACTGGGATTGAACCAGTGACCTCTTCCGTGTCAGGGAAGCGCTCTCCCGCTGAGCTAATCGTCCTTGGAGGTGGAGACGGGATTTGAACCCGTGTAGACGGCTTTGCAGGCCGTTGCCTCGCCTCTCGGCCACTCCACCAGGAGTGCGGGGTCCGGGAAGATCCCCTTGATCCTTCGAGCGGACGACGAGGCTCGAACTCGCGACCTCAACCTTGGCAAGGTTGCGCTCTACCAACTGAGCTACGTCCGCTTGTCGTTTCGTTCCGCTCCCGCGGCCCGGCGACGTGTTGAACTCTAGCGGATTCCCGGGCCAGTACAAAAACGCGTTTGCGCAGCGTGCTGCGCTGCGCCTGCTCACGGGCGTGGCCTGGGCATCCGCGGGGACATGCCGAGGTCACGTTTCGGACACCCACCCTAGACTCGACGGCGTGCTCGACCTACCTCCCCTCGCCCGCTTCGGCACCCGCGTCGCCACCGGCCTCCTCGACGTCACCAGCGACCCCGCGGCCCTCGACTCCACCGGTTTCTGGGCCGTCGTCGCGGACTTCGAGGGCCGTCTGACCTGCGCCCGCTTCCGGGAGGTACGACAGGAGCCAGTGCCCGCGCCGGTGCCGGGGGAGTGGCGAGGACCCGGGCCCGGTGACTGGACGTCCTCCCTTGACCGCGCCGCGTACACGGCCGGTGTGCGTCGGATCCGGGAGCACATCGCGGCCGGCGAGGTCTACCAGGCGAACCTCTGCCGGGTGCTGACCGCACCCGTCGCGCCGGATGCCGACGTGGACGCGCTCACCGCGCTGCTGGCCCGCGGCAACCCGGCGCCGTACGCGGGAACGATCCGGCTGCCCGGGTACGGCGTCGAGATCGCCACCGCCTCGCCCGAACTGTTCCTGCGCCGCGACGGGCGGATCGTCGAGTCCGGGCCGATCAAGGGCACCGGGCGCACCGAGGCGGACCTGCTGGAGAAGGACTACGCCGAGAACGTGATGATCGTGGACCTGGTCCGCAACGACATCGGGCGTGTGTGCGCCACCGGCAGCGTCACTGTCCCCGACCTGTGCGCGGTGGAGAAGCACCCGGGGCTGGTCCACCTCGTCTCCACGGTCCGCGGCGAGCTGGGCGCCGGTGCCGGCTGGCCCGAGCTGCTGACGGCGGCCTTCCCGCCCGGCTCCGTCACCGGCGCCCCCAAGTCCAGCGCCCTGCGGATCATCGACGCCCTGGAGACCGCCCCCCGCGGCCCGTACTGCGGAGGCATCGGCTGGGTGGACGCCGATCGGGGGAGAGGGGAGCTGGCCGTCGGCATCCGTACGTTCTGGATCGACCGGGCTTCCGACGGCACGGCCGTGCTGCGGTTCGGGACCGGTGCCGGGATCACCTGGGGTTCCGATCCCGAGGGGGAGTGGCGGGAGACCGAGCTGAAGGCGGCCCGACTGCTGGAGGTAGCGTCGGGCAGAGACCTGGTGAGCGGAGAGGGACTGACGTGAAGATCTGGCTCGACGGCGGGCTGAGGGACATCGAGTCCGCCAGCGTGTCCGTGTTCGACCACGGGCTGACCGTGGGCGACGGCATCTTCGAGACGGTGAAGACGGTGGACGGCAGGCCGTTCGCGCTGACCCGCCATCTCGACCGGCTGACCCGCTCGGCCCGTGGCCTCGGTCTGCCCGACCCCGACCACGACGAGATCCGCCGCGCCTGCGCCGCCGTACTGGAGGCCAACCCGCTGTCCCTCGGACGGCTGCGCATCACCTACACCGGCGGCCACGGCCCCCTCGGCTCCGACCGCGGCGAGCACGGCCCGACCCTCGTGGTCGCCCTCGGCGAGACCGACCGCCGCCCGGACTCCACGGCCGTCATCACCGTCCCCTGGACCCGCAACGAACGCGGCGCCCTGGCCGGCCTGAAGACGACCTCGTACGCCGAGAACGTCGTCGCGCTCGCCCGCGCCCACCAACACGGCGCCTCCGAGGCCCTGTTCGCCAACACTGTCGGCCAACTCTGCGAGGGCACCGGGTCGAACGTCTTCGTCGTCCTCGACGGTGAGATCCACACCCCGCCGCTCGCCTCCGGCTGCCTCGCGGGCATCACGCGCGCGTTGACGGTCGAGTGGACCGGGGCCAGGGAGAGCGACCTGCCGCTGGACGTCCTGGAGCGGGCCGACGAGGTCTTCCTCACCTCCAGCCTGCGCGACGTCCAGGCCGTCCACCGCGTCGACGACCGCGAACTGCCGGGCACGGCGGGCCCGGTGACGGCCAAGGCCATGCGGATCTTCGACGAGCGGTCCGGCGCCGACCTGGACCCGTGAGGCCCGGAAAAACGGGCTGACGCGAGCCTGCCGGGCGGGTAGAACACCCCTGATGACCACGACCCTGCGGCCGACCGAGCCGCTTCAGCGCCACGCGGACGGCACACAGTCGCGCCGCTACCAGGTCTGTGTGAACAGCCGTCCCGTGGGCGGGATACGGCTGTCCACGGACCCCGGCTTCGGCTCTACGGTGGCCCGGCTGACCGAGCTGCGCATCGAGGAGCGGGACCGCAGACGCGGACGCGGCACGGTGGCGGTGCTGGCCGCGGAGGAGATCGCCCGGGCCTGGGGCTGCAAGCGCGTCGAGGCACCCGTCCCCGGCGAGGCGGAGGGAGCCCTGCGTCTCGCCACGGCACTCGGGTACGTCCGCAGGAGCCGGAACATGGTCAAGCGGCTGGGGCCGACCCCGCCGGACCTGCCCACGGGGAGCTCGGCCCGGCCCATGACCGAGGCGGAGTACGGCCCCTGGATCGAGTACCAGGCCGAGCAGTACGTCCGCAGCATGGTCGAGCGGGGAGTGTCCGCCGAGGAGGCCCGCAAGAAGGCCGTCGAGGGCCACGCCAAGTTCCTGCCCGACGGTCTGGCCAGCGAGAACACCCTGATCAGCGTGTTGGAGCACGAAGGCGTACCGGTCGGGACGCTGTGGGTGGGGCTGTGGCCGGAGATGGCGTACGTGCTCGATGTCGAGGCGGACGCCCGCCATCGCGGCCGCGGCCACGGACGGGCGCTCATGCTGCTCGCCGAGATCCAGGCGATCGCCGCCGGGAAGGACCGCATCGGCCTGCACGTCTTCGCCGGCAACGCCCCGGCCGAGCGGCTCTATGAGTCCCTCGGCTACGAGACCACCTCTCACAACCTGCAGAAGGACCTGATCTAGGACCCGCTCTCGGCCCACTTCCGCGTTCAGGCCCCGTCGGCCAGCAGCGGGTCCACGATCTGCTCGATCCGCTCCCGCAGCCCCGCCTGGCTCTTGCCGCCGTCCAGTCGCTCCCCGCCGATGACGTACGTCGGCGTGCCGGTCACGCCGATCGCCTTGCCCTCGGCCTGGTCGGCGTCGACGATCAGGATGTGCCGCCCGTCGATCAGCGCGGTGTCGAACTCCTCGGCGTCAAGGCCGAGTTCACCGGCGACCTCGACCAGGAAAGGTTCCCCTTCACGGTCCAGCTCCTCCAGCCGGCCCAGCACCGCCTCGACGTACTCCCAGCCCCGGCCCTGCTCCAGCGCTTCCTCTGCGGCCTGCGCGGCGGCGAAGGCGTGCTTGTGCTTCTCCAGCGGGAAGTGCCGCAGCCGCAGCTCCAGCCGGTCGCCGTAACGGGCGCGCAGGGCGCGCAGATCGTCCAGGGCGCTGCGGCAGTCAGGGCACTGGAGTTCGCACCAGACCTCGAGGACGGGCGTGGGCACGGGGGAGGAGTCGCTCATGCGGTCAGTCTCCCAGGTCGGGGCGAGGCCGACCCAATCGAGCCGGACGGTGCCTGTCCACCGCGCCGACCCTGATCCCCACCCGGGGGTGGGCATCCGACCGGCACCTGGGGAGGAGGGGACCCGGAGATGTCCCTGATGTCCGCCCGAGGCATGGCCCGGCGGGGTCCGGGCGGTGCAGGATGGAAGGGACGAAGTGCCCCTGCCCGACCGACCCCTGCCTGGAGGACCGGATGATCGCCGAGACAATCTGCTCCGCCGTGTCCGCGGCCGGCCTCGGCATCGCGGCGGTCACCGCGTACCGCAAGCGCTTCCTCTCGGCCGCCCGGATCGCGGCTTACTCCCTCGTGCCCATCGGCCTGGTGATGACCGGGGTCGTGCAGTGGCTCGCGGACACCGCCTTCAGCGTCACGGCCTGGGCGGGCTTCGGCGTGCTCGGCGTCGCCTGGCTGCTGTTCTCCACGACCCGGGCCGTGGAGCGGCGCCGGGGCGGCACCCGCAAGGAGCGCAAGGAGGCCAAGGCCGCCGCGCGGCGCGCCGCCGCCGCCCCGACGGCCTCCGCGCCCTCCCTGGGGCCGGGGACCCAGGCGGCCACCCGGCCCGCGACCGCACCCCGCTCCGGATCCACCGACGACTTCAGCGACATCGAGGCCATCCTGAAGAAGCACGGCATATGACCCTCGCATGACGACTGAAACGACACAGTGGATCAACGCCGTGCACAGAACCGGTCACTTCCGAAACCGGACATCACGGGATCCGGCGAACTCCTGGTCATTCCGGGCGTGTTGATCGCGCGGAAGCCGCAGTCTGCGCCATCATCGCCCGCGAGATGCTGGACACGACACAAGGCGAAACCGCGCCGCCGAAGGACGAGCCGCGCGGATGCCTCTTCGCCCTTTCCCAGCCACCGCTGATGATCTTCCTTGCGGTGATCGGGTGTCTGCTGCTCATGGCTGCGCTGCACGATCTGCTGCTGCTCTGAGCCGTACCCGTGATCCCCGGCGCCACCCGCCGGGGATCACGACGACAGCACCGTGGTCGACGGCACCGTGAGGGATCTTCCGGGGCCGGGAGGGACCGCGCGCCGGGAAACCGCCGCACTGTCCGGGCGTCTCGATCGTGCCCGTCAGCCCGCTGCCTCCTTGCGGCGCGCCCGGTAGGCGGCGACATGCAGGCGGTTCCCGCAGGTGCGGCTGTCGCAGTAGCGCCGCGACCGGTTGCGGGAGAGGTCCACGAAGGCGCGCCGGCAGTCGGGGGCCTCGCAGCGCCGCAGCCGCTCCTGCTCGCCGGCCACCACGAAGAAGGCCAGCGCCATCCCGCAGTCCGCCGCGAGGTGATCGGCCACGGAGGCGCCCGGCGCGAAGTAGTGCACGTGCCAGTCGTAGCCGTCGTGATCGGTGAGGCGGGGGGTGGTGCCCGCGGCCGCAACCAGCTCGTTGATCAGTCCCGCGGCGACCCGGGCGTCGGGGGCCGCGAACACCGACGCGAACCGCCCGCGGATCTTCTTCACCGCCGAGAGATCGAACTCCGACAGCACGCCGACATCGCTGATCTCGTGGTTCTGCACGAAGTCCTCGAGCGCCGTCACATCGAGCAGCCCGTCCGGCGTCGTGTCGTCCTCCGGCGCGGTGTTCACCAGATCGACCACGGTGTCGAGGGCGCACCGGGTGTCGTGGGTGATCAGCACGTTTCGCTCCCTGGCCTGGGGGTCGGGCACACGCCCGCCGATGCTGGCCGATGGTAATGGTTTCCGGGAGACGGAGAGCGGCCCCGGCGCCCAGCGGTCCGGCTTCCGTGGCCGCCCCGGGCGCGCACGTCGGCGCCGCCCCACCGTGGGACGGCGCCGACGCGTGCCGTATGCGGTTGTCCTGGCCCGAGCCGTCTCCCCGAGTCGACGGCGCCGGGCGGCTTGGTGCGGCCTCGGCCTAGCTCTCCGCCAGGATGTGGGAGAGCTCCTGGTCGAGGTCGAAATGCCGGTGTTCCGTGCCGGGCGGCACGGCGGCGTCCGTCCGCTTCAGGAAGGACTCCAGAGCCCGCGCCGGGGCTTCCAGCAGCGCCTCGCCCTCCGGTGAGCTCAGGGCGATGCAGACGACCCCCTGGCCGTGACTGCGCGACGGCCAGACTCGGACGTCGCCGGTGCCGGTGGGCCGGTGCAGACCCTCCGCGAGGAGGTCGCGGGCGAACACCCACTCGACGGTCTCCTCGGCTCCGGTGTGGAAGGTGGCGTGCACGGCGTAGGGGTCGGCCGTGTCGTACCGCAGTCCTGCGGGGACAGGCAGGGAGGACTCGCTCGACACAACGAGGCGCAGGTGCAGCTCGCAGCTGACCGTGGTGTTCATAAGCGCCAGGGCCTTTCGCTCAGTGTGCGCTCGGGGATTCGCACGTCGGCGAAATCGACATGCCACCTACGGTGCCGTTGTAAACCCCTCTGAGTGTTTTGCGTGCGTTTACGTAACTCTTCCGGCCGAGACCTCCTTCGTACGGTACGGCCATTCCGGTGACTGGTTTCCGGTCAGTAAAGTAAGGTAAAGTTTGGCCGTATGAATACGGGGAGTGACCAGTCGGGCGAGGTCGCCGTGGCATCGGACGGGACGCACGCGGACGAGGCGAAGCCGGACGGCGAGCAGGGACTCGGCTCCAGGGCACCGGGCTTCATCAAGCGGAGCCGCGCCCTGCATCTGAGCTGGCAGGTCGGCGTCTTCGTCGTCGGCCTCGCGATCGTCGGGGCCGGCATCGTGATGCTGCCGCTGCCCGGGCCCGGCTGGGTCGTGATCTTCGCCGGCATGGCCGTCTGGGCGACCGAGTTCGTCTGGGCCCAGCTGGTGCTGCGCTGGACGAAGCGGAAGGTCACGGAGGCGGCCCAGAAGGCCCTCGACCTGAAGGTGCGGCGCCGCAACATCACACTCACCGTGATCGGCCTGGTGATCGTCGGTGTCCTGGTCGGCGTGTACCTGTGGAAGTTCGGAATGGTCATGCCCTGGAAGATCAAGGATCAGTGAGCTGTGCCGGGGGTGCGGGTGCACCCCCTGACATGGGGTAATGTTCTTCCTGCGTCCGGGCGATTAGCTCAGTGGGAGAGCGCTTCGTTCACACCGAAGAGGTCACTGGTTCGAACCCAGTATCGCCCACCCGGAGGCGGCGGCCCATCTGCTTCAGTGCAGGTGGGCCGTTGTCGTGTCCGGAGGTCAACTCCCCGATCCCCCGGACGGGTTTCGGCCGTAGCGCCCTCGTGCGCCACTGGCTGTCGGCCGTTCGGTCCGTCGATCGCGCCTTCCTCACCTGCGACGTCGTCGCGATCGTCCGCGCATGCCGCTTTCCCGTCGCTCCGGGGCGCTCGGCGGGCCCGCGAGAAATTCCTGTCCGAATCATTGACGCACTCCGAGCCCCTCCGTAACTTGTGCCAGCAAGCGCTTACTTGAAACGATTCATGCACAGGCGACGACGCCGGGGAGGCCCGACTGTGGGAACCAGCAGGAATGTTGAGAGGCGTACGATCCTGAAGGCGGCCGGGGCGGGGGCGGCCGCGCTCGGGCTGGGAGCGGCGACGGGGTGCGGAGGCGACAGCGGCACCTCGGCCGACGGCACGGTGACGATCCGTTACTCGTGGTGGGGGGCCGACGAACGGGCCAAGAAGATCAACCAGACCATCCAGCTCTTCGAGAAGAAGTATCCGAAGATCAAGGTGAAGACGGACTTCCAGGACTATGTGTCTTTCTGGGAGAAGTTCCAGACACAGGCCTCCGGCGGAAATCCCCCGGACGTTTTCCAAAACGCCGTCACATTCCTTCGCAAGTACGACAAGAGAGGCGTGCTGCTCGATCTCAAGTCGCAGATCGACGCCGGGAATCTGCGCCTGGACAACTTCCGGGCCGGTGTCACGAAGGTCGGCGAGGTCGACGGCAAGCAGCTCGGCGTCCCCGTCGGCTCCAACACCATGGCTCTCGTCGTCGACAAGAAGGTCTTCCAGAAGGCGGGCGTGGAGCCGCACCCGGGCTGGACCTGGGACGACTACTTCAAGGCCCTGAAGACCGTCCATGACAAGACCAAGGTGCCGGGCGACACGGGCTACTTCAGCATCATGTACCTGTACGACCTGTACCTGCGGCAGAACGGCAAGGCGTTCTACACCAAGGACGGACTCGGCTTCGACAAGGCCGATCTGACGGAGTGGTGGCAGGACGGCTACAACCGGACCAAGGCCGGCATCATCACCGACCCGAAGATCGTCGCGCAGGACCGTCCCAAGTCCTCGCTCTCCGCCGGACACGGCGCCTCGGAATTCACCTGGGACAACTTCACCGTCCGCTACACGGCCGAGGGCGACAGCGAGTACGGCCTCGCGCCGATCCCCACCATGGACGGCAAGCACACCGGTCAGTACCTCGCCTCCCTGATGCTGAGCGCGTCGTCACGCACCCAGCACCCCAAGCAGGTCGCCCAGTTCATCGACTTCATGGTCCACGACCCCGAGGTCGGCAAGATCATGGGCTACGACCGGGGCATCCTCGCCGCCACCGAGCAGTACGACGCCTTCAAGCCGACCGACCCGGTCAACAAGGAGATCGCGCAGTACGAGGCCGACACCGCCAAGGCGGGAGTCCTCGGCACGATCACCCCGCACCCCTCCGGCGCCGACACCATCGAGGCCTCCTTCCTGCGTATCGGCGGTGACCTCGGCCTGGGCAAGGTCAAGACCTCCGACGCGGTGAAGCAGTTCTTCGACGAGGCCCAGGCCGCCTTCCAGGCCTGACCGGAACCGATGGGGAAAGCACCGTGACGCTCGTCAAGGACTCACCGCCCGCCACCCGGCGGGCCCGCTCCGCCGCCCCCGCCGCCGAGAAGCGGCGGGGCCGCCGGGAGAACCTCGCCGGCTACCTCTTCATGTCCCCGTGGATCGCGGGCTTCCTGCTCCTGACCGCGGGCCCCATGGTCGCCTCGCTCTACTTCGCCTTCACCGACTACAACCTCTTCAACACCCCCAAGTGGGTCGGGCTCGACAACTTCACCAAGATGTTCGACGACCCCCGGTGGCAGAAGTCGGTTGCGGTGACGGCCAAGTACGTCGTCATCGGCACCCCGCTCAAGCTGCTGCTCGCCCTCGGGGTCGCCCTGCTGCTCGCCCAGAGCCGGCGCGGACAGGCCTTCTACCGGGCCGCCTTCTACGCTCCCTCGCTCATCGGCGCGAGCGTCTCCGTCGCCTTCGTCTGGCGGTCGATCTTCTCCGACAACGCCATCGTGGACCGGGCGATGTCCGCCGTCGGCATCCACGCCGGCGGCTGGGTCGGCAACCCCGACTGGATCCTCTACAGCCTGGTCGCGCTCACCGTCTGGCAGTTCGGCGCGCCCATGGTCATCTTCCTGGCCGGTCTCAAGCAGGTGCCGAGAGAGCTGTACGAAGCCGCGGAACTGGACGGTGCCGGAGCCTTCCGCAAGTTCTGGAGCATCACGCTCCCGATGATCTCCCCCGTGCTGTTCTTCAACGTCCTGCTGGAGACCATCCACTCCTTCCAGATCTTCGGCTCGGCCTACGTCGTCTCCAACACCTACTGCGGCCCGGCCGACGCCACGCTCGTCTACACCTGCTACCTGTACCAACAGGGCTTCAAGAACGCCCAGATGGGCTTCGCCTCCGCGATGGCCTGGATGCTGCTGCTCGCCGTGGCCCTGGTGACCGCCGTCCTGTTCTGGTCGCAGAAGAAATGGGTGCACTACGAGGAGGACGCCCGATGAGCGCCACCACGACCAGACCGACCGCCACGAAACCCCTGCCCCTGAACCGCAGGCGCACCGGCTCGCTCGCCTGGCACATCGGCGCCCTGCTGATCCTCGCGGTCATCCTCTACCCCGTGCTGTGGGTCGTCGGAGCCTCGTTCAAGCCGAGCAAGGACATCATCAACAGCCTGCAGCTGTTTCCCGGCCACCCGATCCTGGCGAACTTCAAGGGCCTCGCCGACGGCATCGCCGACATCTCCATCTGGACCTTCTTCAAGAACTCCCTGTTCTACGCGGGCGGTGCCGTCGTCGGCATCCTCATCTCCTGCTCGCTGACGGCGTACGCCTTCGCGAAGATCAGGTTCGCGGGCCGGAACCTGCTGTTCTCCCTGATGATCGGCACGCTCCTGCTGCCGTACCACGTCCTGCTCATCCCGCAGTACGTGATGTTCCAGAAGCTGGAGCTGATCAACACCTATGTGCCGCTGCTGCTCGGCAAGTACCTGGCCACGGAGGCGTTCTTCGTCTTCCTGATGGTCCAGTTCATGCGGAACCTGCCGAGGGAACTGGACGAGGCGGCGCGCATCGACGGCTGCGGGCACCTGAGGATCTACTGGTCGATCGTGCTGCCGCTGTGCCGGCCCGCGCTCATCACCAGCGCGATCTTCACCTTCATCAACGCCTGGAACGACTTCATGGGCCCGCTGATCTACCTCAACGAGCCCGGCAAGTACACCGTCTCCCTCGGCATGATGATGTTCCGCGACTCCGACGGCGTGGCGGCCAACTACGGCGGACTCATCGCCATGTCCCTCGTGGCGCTCCTCCCCGTCCTCCTCTTCTTCCTCGCCTTCCAGCGCTATCTGATCGACGGCATGGCGACGTCCGGGCTGAAGGGTTGAGGTGGTCACGGTGGCTCGGGTACGGGTGAAGGGCAGGGGGGAATCTGCGAGTTTCAGTGCTATGTCACATACCACCGCGCGGCCCGCCGAGCGGTTCGCCGTGTTCGCCGAGTGTCTGCTGACCGGGGTGTGGATCGCGGTCGCGTCGGCCGGCGTGGTGACCTACCCCGCGGCCTTCGCCGCGGGAGCGCGGCATCTGCGCCGGCGGACGGCTCATCAGGGCGGCGGCTGGCGGGAGTTCGCCGGCGACTTCCGTACGGCCGTGCGGCGCGGGTGGGTCGTCGGGCTCGGCGGCTGGGTCGCCGTAGCGCTGGTCTGGGTGGACGTCCAGGCCGGGCGGGCCGGGCTGCCCGGTGGGCCGCTCGTCGGGGTCGTCGGGCTGTTCGCGCTCATCGGGGCCGCAGTGGCCGGGCTGCGCGCGGCGGCCGTGTGGACGCCGGGGGAGCGGTGGCGGGCGCTGCTCGCGAGCGCCGGGCGCCGTACCGTCCTCGATCCGGCCGGGTCCTTCCTGATCGTCGGCGGCTTGGCGCTCGTCGCGCTGTCCGCCTGGTTCATCGCGCCGCTGGCCGTTCCCGTGCTGGGAGCCGTCGTGGCGGCCGCCGTCGCCGTGGAGGAGCGGCAACGGGGGCGATGAGGGATGGGGCCGCCGGGGAACCGGCGGCCACCGCCGTTGGGTGCGAGGTCAGTGGTATGTGACATACCACTGTGAGCTGCCATCTGTCATGCCCCTGACTATCCGCTCGAAAGCAACCTCCGGAAAGGAAAGGCTGAACTCTCATGTCCCCCATCCCCCGCAGGTCCCTCCTCAAGGCGGCCGCAGTCGCCGGAGCCGCCGCGCAGTTCAGCTGGGTGCCAGGAGCCCGGGACGCCGAGGCCGCCCCCAGAGCCGAGACCGCCGACGACGGTCCCGTGACCCTGGACTGGCTGGAGGACGGCGGCCTCGGCGCCGCACCCGGCTCCACCGTCGGCGTCCCCTGGCCCAAGGGCGCACATCAGCCCGGCCAGACCTTCGCGCTCACCGACGCCGGCGGCAAGGCCGTACCGGTGCAGTCGTGGCCGATCGCCTACTGGCCGGACGGATCGCTCAAGTGGACTGCCCACGCCGTGAGTTCGGGATCGGGCAAGCTCACGCTCACCGCCGGTGACGCGGCCGCCCCCGACAAGAAGGTCACCGTCGACAAGAGCGGCGGCACGATCGACGTGTCCACCGGCGTCATCACCGTGAAGATCGGCAAGAACGGTTCCACGATCATCAAGTCCGTCACCCGCGGATCCACCGAGATCGCCAGGAACGGGCGGCTCGTCCTCGTCCGGCAGCCCGAGATCGAGGACGAGGACCAGAGCACGGTCAGAACCGAGCGCTTCGACGGGGCGATCGGCGAGGTGACGGTGGAGCAGGACGGGCCGGTCCGCGCCGTCGTCCGCATCGACGGCAAGCACCGCAAGGGCGGCCGGAGTTGGCTGCCCTTCTCCATCCGGCTGTACTTCTACGCCGGGGCCGACTCCTTCCGCATGGTGCACACCATCACCTACGACGGCACCCAGGAACCGGGCCAGGCGAGCGGCGACTTCATCCGCGGACTCGGTGTGCGCTTCAGCGTGCCGATGCGGGACGAGTCCTACGACCGCCACATCCGCATCGGCGGCGAAGGCACCGGACTGCTGCGGGAGGCCGTGAAGGGCATCACGGGACTGCGCCGCGACCCCGGCGCCGCGGTGCAGGCGGCACAGTACGCCGGGCAGAAGCTGCCGGACCCGTCCACCTGGGACCAGCGGGTGACGACCCGGCTGCAGTACATCCCCGAGTGGGGCGACTACACCCTCTGCCAGCTGTCCGCCGACGGCTTCACGCTGCGCAAGCGCACCAAGAAGGGGTACGGCTGGATCGGCGCCGGCGGCGGCAGACGGGCCTCCGGGTTCGGATACGTGGGCGGGGTGAGCGGAGGATTCTCCTTCGGCCTGCGGGACTTCTGGGAGAAGTACCCGGCCCAGCTCGACATCCGCGACGCCCACACCGACGCGGCCCAGGTCACCCTCTGGCTCTGGTCGCCCGAAGCCCAGCCCATGGACCTGCGCTTCTACCACGACGGCATGGGCCAGGACACGTACGCCAAGCAGCTCGAAGGCCTCAACATCACCTACGAGGACTACGAACCCGAGTTCGGCACCCCCTACGGCATCGCCCGCACCTCGGAACTGCTGTTCTGGGCCAACGACTCGACGCCCGGCGCGGAGACACTCGCCCAACAGGTCGCCGCCGTACGGGTGTTGCCGCAGCTGGCCGCCCCGCCCAGGCAGCTGATCAAGGCCAAGGTCTTCGGACCGGGGCTGTACTCCGAGCCAGACCGCTCCACCCCGGCCAAGGCGAAGATCGAGGACCACCTCGACTTCCTCTTCGCCTACTACAAGGACCAGGTGGAGCAACGCCGTTGGTACGGCTTCTGGGACTACGGCGACTTCATGCACACCTACGACACCGTGCGCCACCAGTGGCGCTACGACGTCGGCGGCTACGCCTGGGACAACTCCGAGCTGTCGCCGGACATCTGGCTCTGGTTCGCGTACATCCGCTCCGGCCGAGCAGACATCTTTCGCTTCGCCGAGGCGCTGACCCGGCACACCGGCGAGGTCGACGTCTACCACATCGGCCAGTGGGCCGGCCTCGGCACACGGCACGGTGTGCAGCACTACGCCGACAGCGCCAAGCAGCAGCGCATCGCCAACACGACGTACCGGCGCTACTACTACTTCCTCACCGCGGACGAGCGGGTCGGCGACCTCATGCACGCCAATGTCGACTCCGACGAGACGTTCCTCGTCCTCGACCCGCAGCGCAAGGTGCGGACCGATCCCTACACGCCCGACCGGCACGCGCTGTCGATCGGCTTCGGCACGGACTGGAGCGGGCTGGTGTCGGCCTGGCTGACCGAGTGGGAGCGCAAGGGGCCCAAGTGGGAGAAGGCCAAGGCGCGGGTCCTGTCCACGATGGAGGGAATCGCCGCCCAGCCCAACGGCTTCGTCCAGGGCAGCGGGCTCTACGACCTCGACACCGGCAAGTTCGCCGTGGCGAGCTCGCCGGTGGTGTCCGTGTCCCACCTCTCGGCCGTCTTCGGGCTCAACGAGCTGTGCGCGGAACTGATCGACCTCGTCGACATGCCGAAGTTCCACCAGGCGTACTTCGACTACTGCCGGTACTTCAACGCCACCAAGGCCGAACAGAAGGCGCGGTACGGCTCCGACTTCGGCACGCTGCTGCTCTTCCAGGGGCACTCGCGGCTGGACGCGTACGCGGCCGTCCAGACGGGGGATGCGGCGCTGGCCAAACGGGCGTGGGCGAAGTTCTACAACTCCGACGGGTACGCGGAGGCGTCGCCTTGGAAGACCGAGCCGTTGAGCGGGCCGGTGGCGTTGGTGGCGGGCAGTGAGGCCGCGTGGGTTTCGTCGAATGACACGGCTCTGTACGGGCTGGCGGCTATTGAGAATCTGGCGTTGCTGGGGGACAGGATGCCGTAGCGCCGCGGGGGGAAGGCGCGGGGAACTGCGGGTCCGTTGTGGATGGCGCGCAGTTCCCAGCGCATCTTCGGGGCGCTTCAGTGCATGTTCGTCAAGACGTCCCGGACTCGGCGGACATCGCGGATCCGGCGTTCGTAGGTGGAGCCCAGAGCGAGGAGCAGTGCGCCGGCCAGGGCGAAGGGGGCCCAGCGGGGGAGGGCGCCGGTCAACTGGGCCAGGTACGGGGCCAGTTCGTGCAGGGCGTCCAGGGTCAGGACCGAACCGCCCAGGAGCAGAGGGGCCTGGAGATGGTGGCGGGCGCCCAGCAGGGTGACCGCGAGAGCCGCCGTGCCCAGCAGCAGCGGGCGCGTCCAGTGCGGGTCGTCCCAGGCCGCGGCGAGGCTCGGCAGCATTGTGGCGGCGAGCCCGGGGCCGTACGCCGTCCAGGACGACGTGAGCCGGTCGCGCCGCCTGCGCCAGGCGCCGACACACAGGGCCGGGACGGTGACCGGGATCGTGTACGCCTCGACGGTGCCGACGTCCCAGGCGGCAAGCCGTACCCAGGTGGCCAGCAGGAACAGTACGGCCGCCGCATGGCCGACCGGCCGGCGGTCGGGGCGCACGGCCACGCCGGCCGCGATCACCGCGCACAGCGCCAGCACCAGGGCGAGCATGGGTGGGTCGGTGATCGCGAGGCCCACCGCGAGCAGCGCGGTCGCGGCGCCGGTCAGTTCCACCGGCAGGGTGGCCCGCCCGGTGACGCGAGCGGCGAGCAGAGCCGCAGCCACGGGGACGAGCAGGACCAGCAGCGCGGTGTGCTGCGGCTGCCATCCCGCCGCCGCGCCGATGGCGCAGGCCAGCGCGGCGGCGTACCCGAGGGCGGTCGGGGCGGTGAGGGGGGCGAGGCGGGGGCGCAGGGAGGCCGCGGCGAAGAAGGCGGACAGGAGGGAGAGGACCGTCAGGGTGGCGGGCTGGGAGGCGAGGGAGAGGAAGGCAGTGGGGAGGGAGGTGCCGACGGCGAGGACGAGGGCGAGGACGGCCGGGCGGAGGAACGCCGAGGTCGCGCGCGACGGGAAGACGGCCGCCGCCAGCGCGGCCGCAGTGGTCAGGGTCTGGGCCGACAGGGCTACGGCGTAGGAGAGTTGGAGGGCGGCGGGCAGTGTCATGAGCGTCGCCCAGGCGAGGACCACGGCGGTGTTCAGGGCCGCCGGCCGCCAGGACTCGGTGCGGACCAGCAGGGCCAGTACGACGGCGACGAGCAGCGGCGCGAGCAGGAGTTGGGTGGGGTACGGCGGCCAGGGCGTGTGCACGGCGACCGCGGCGCGCGCGTCCGACGGCACACCGGACCAGGGCCGGTCCGCCCACCCCAGTGGACCCAGCAGAGCGACCGCGATCAGCGGCAGCGCGCACGCGAGGGCGATCGCCTGTACGGCGGCGGAGGCGTGGGCCAGGCCCCGCCGTACCGGCTCGGGGAGGCCCGAGCGCAGTGCGGCCAGCAGTGCCACACCGCAGACGAGATAGCCCGGAACGGTCCACGCACCAGGCAACGCCGCCCGGAGCAACCCGCCGGCGCCGGCGACCAGGAAGAGCCCGCCGGCGAGGGTGTTGCCCACGACGGACACCGTCCCGGTGCCGCTCTTCGCCCGCCACCACGCCGACCCCACCGGGATCGCCGCCGCCAGAGTGAGGAGCGCCGCCGCACGGGCGGCGGCGCTCGGGCCGGCTGCGTCCCAGGAGAGCAAGCCGGCCGCCAGTGCGCCCCACGCACCCGCGCCGTAAGCGCCGAGTACGGCGACGAGACGTACGGCCTTCGCGGTGCTGCGGAGCGCCACCATCGTGTCGAACGCGGCCGTCACCAGGAGGGACGCCGTGATGATGTACGGGTCCGTAGAGACCGCGACCGCCGCCAGGAACCACGGGAGTTGGGCCATGGCCATCGCCGCCGGGAGCGGCAGACGCAGGTCGGAGGCGGTGGGCAGGGCACCGTATGCCGTCCACAGGGCCGCCAGTGCCGCAGTCGCGGACGCCGCGTACGCAGCACCGTCCGCGCCCGGGAACACCGTCTCGTGCAGCGCGTATGCGTCCAGCGCCGTCAGGGCCAGTCCGAGGCCGGCCATCGACTCCGCCGTCGACCGCAGTCCGCGCCGCAGTAGGGCGACCGGCGCGGTGAGCACGGCCAGGGTGAGCACGCCGAGGACCAGTGCGCGTCCCGTGATGCCCAGGTGTCCCCAGCTGACCAGGGTGAACACCATCGCCGCGATGGTCAGCAGCACACCCCCGAGGAGGAGCAGGACGTTCTGGACCCGGGGTGCGGTGGTCTCCCGGCGAGGTTGTGCCGGCGGGGCGGCAGTGGGCGCCTGTGACTGGAGGGCCGTGAGCAGCCAGGCTCTGCGCGTCAGCAACTGCGCGCGGCGGGCGTCGAGTCGCCACAGCTCGGCGTCGAGGAGCCGCAACTCCTCGGCCGGGGGCGGAACATGCGTCATGGCACGGAGTGTGGTCCGCGTCACGTCGTAGGACATGAGCGCGGGTACTCAGGACGTACTCAGATCGACACCGGGTGCGCGGAGAAGGCGCTAGGTACGGGCACACTCCCCGCATGGACTGGACGCACTACCGCTTCCGCAGCCTCTGGGCGCTGCCCCTTCCGCCGGCCGCCGTCTACGAGGTGCTGGAGCGGGCCGAGGAGTACCCCCGCTGGTGGCCCCAGGTACGGGAGGTGACCCGGCTTGACGACAGCAGCGGTGTCGTCGTCGTCCGATCCGTGCTGCCGTACGACCTGCGGTTCACCGCGCGCGAGACGCGCCGCGACCCGGTGGCCGGCGTGCTGGAGGTCTCGATGAGCGGCGACCTCGACGGCTGGGCCCGCTGGACGGTCTCCGCCGGCCCCGGCGGCACGCTCGCCCGGTACGACCAGGTCGTCGACGTCGACAAGCCGCTGCTGAGGTGGCTGGCCGTGCCGGGGCGCCCCTTCTTCCGCGCCAACCACCGGCTGATGATGCGCGCCGGGCGGCGGGGACTGCTCGCGTACCTGGAAGCGGTTTGAAGGAAACCGGCGGAGACCTGTATGGTTCAGTGCGTTCCCGGGCGATTAGCTCAGTGGGAGAGCGCTTCGTTCACACCGAAGAGGTCACTGGTTCGAACCCAGTATCGCCCACCGGGAAAGGCCGGTCCGCAGAAGCGGACCGGCCTTCTGCGTGTCCGAAGGGTCAAGCCGCTGCCGGCAGTTCCGGGCGCAGGGGCCATTCCGTGCTCACCACTTCGTCCGTGCCGCTGCGCGCGAACCACGCCTGCAGCCCGCGCGCCTGCGCCGCGTGCCAGCCCGTCTGCAGGGTGTGCAGCTCGGCGGGGGAGAGCCGTTCCAGCCGGGTGGCGAAACGGCGGCCCAGCGCCCGTACGAGGTCCAGGGCCGCCAGTGCGTCCGCGCCCGCGTCGTGCGCGCCCTCCAGAGAGACGCCGTAGTGCGCGCACAGGTCGGTCAGGGTGCGGCGGCCCTTGCGGTAGCGGTCCAGGTGCTTGTCCAGGACCCGGGGATCGAGGACCCGCAGCGGGGCGGACTCGAACCAGCGGTCCAGCGACGAGGCGCGATGGCGGCGCAACTCGCGGTCCAGGAGGGTGAGATCGAAGGGCGCGTTCATCACGACCAACGGGCGGGCCATCGCCGCCTGTTCGGCCAGCGCCTCCGCTATCTCGTACATCACCGGCGCCGGCCAGCGGCCGTTGCGCTGCAGGTGTTCGTCCGTCAGCCCGTGCACCGCCGTCGCCGCCTGTGGCACCGGCACACCCGGGTTGACCAGCCAGCGGGTCACCCGGGGCCGGGTGCCCGGGGCGTCCTGGACGACGACGGCGGCCGACACGATCCGGTCGGTCTCGACGTCAACGCCCGTGGTCTCCGTGTCGAAGGCGGCCAGGGGCCCCTCGTACCAGCACGTCATGCCTACACAACTCCTCGTTCACCCACGGCAGCTGACGTCCCGTCTTCTGCCTGTTTGGTGATACCCGGGCTGTTTGCGCACTACGCCGGAAGGACACAACAGGAGTACGGGTCTTTGCAGTTCAGCGGCCCGCAGCGGGGAATCACTTGGCTTGGAAGGCTGTTTGGTCATGGCGATAGCGCAGCCCGAACGGGGCGGGCTGCTGCCCGAACGTACGGGCCCCCTTCGCGGCACACTCGCCACCACCGCCTGCATGGAGACACTGCAGGTGGGCTATCTGCACGCCGTCGCCGCGGCGGCCGGCTGCTCGCTGTCGCAGCCCTTTCCGGACAACGGCATCGACTGGCACGTCAGTCACGGCTCGCCCGGGCACACCGTGGACGACGAGGTGACCATCAAGGTGCAGCTGAAGTGCACCTACCAGGTCGCGCCCAACCCACCGGGCCGCTTCTTCTCCTTCACGCTCGACAACGACCATCTGCGCAAGCTCGCGCGCACACCGGTGTCGGTGCACAAGATCCTGGTCGTGATGCTCGTCCCGCGGGCCCAGGACGACTGGCTCAGAGCCAGCCACGACCGGCTGGACCTGCGCCACTGCTGCTACTGGGTCAATCTCGCCGGGCATCCCATCACCGGCCGCACACGGACCACCGTCCGCATACCGACCTCACGCATCTTCGACGACCGAGCGCTGTGCGAGATCATGACGCGGGTCGGGACGGGAGGCAGACCATGACGCACCGCCCCCTTCAGGAGCCAGTCCGGCCGGTGAGGCCGCACCCCGACGACATCGCCGCCGCGGCCTGGCACCGGCCCCCCGAGCCCGACCAGGTGGATCCGGCCGTGCTCAGCGCCCTGCTGCAACGGCACGGCTGGCAACGCCGTGGCGGTGCGGCCGGGCGCTACGGCCGCTGGACCCCGCCCGGCCCCGGCGGCAGCGGCACGAGCCTGCTCGTGCCCGAGAGCCGCGCCTTCCCCGACAGCGACGACCTGCTGGGCGAGGCGCTCGTCGCGCTGACCCGCTCCGGCACGCCCTCCGCGCGCGAGGTGCTCGTCGGCCTCGCCGTGCCCAGCGACGAGATCCGCTGGTGGCGGGACGTGCCCACCGGCCCCGCCGACTCCGCGCCCTGGGTGGTCGAGGAGCAGTTGCGCTCCGCCGCCCGCCAGATGCTGCTCGCCGCCGCGCTCGCCACACGTGCACGTGCGGGCTATTACGGCGTACGGCACCGCCGTGCCGCCGCCGCGCAGCTGGAGAGCGTCCTCGTCGGTCCCGCGGCCGGCGACGGGCGGCTCACCGCCTTCGTCCCCGTCGGCACCGGGCGACCGCTCGCCGTACGGCTCCACCAGTCCCTGTACGCCGCCCGCGAGGCCATCGACTACCAGCGGGCGACCGGCGGCATGGACGCCTTCGACGGGGCCGTGGAGGCCGGCGTCAGCCGCGAGCTCACCGAGGCGCTGATCACCCTCGTACGCGGCACCGAGGGCGCCCGGATCGCCGTCGAGTGGGCGCCCGCCGCCGGGGTGCCCGAGGACTGCGTGGCGGGCGTCGAGCCCGTCGAGTTCTCGCCGGGCGACCTGTCCGTGCTGCGCGAGGCCGGCGCCCGCTTCCTGCGCGAGGAGCCGTCCGTGCCCGTCCGGATCACTGGCACGGTGGTGCGGATGCGCAGGTCGGGGCCGCGCGGCGAGGGCAGCGTACGGCTGCGGGTGATCGCCGGGGCCGAGATACCGCACGTCCGGATCACCCTGGACGAGGAGGACTACCGCATCGCCGGGCACGCCCACCTCGTCGGACTGCCGATCCGGGTGCACGGCAGGCTGGAGAGCCGGGGCGGCTTCCGGCGGCTGACCGGCGCCAGCGGGGTCGTACCGGTGCAGGTGGACGACGCGGAGCGGGACCGGCTGATGAAGTCCCTGCACGAGAACCTGGACTTCTTCGAGGAGGCGTGCAGCGGCGACGACTGTGACTGAGCGCTGCTGTCGGTGACCGTTTCGCGGTCGGCGGGTCGGGGTCGGTACGATCCCCTATTGCGCGCGCTCCTGGTATGGCGCCGCACCCACCTTCAGTCAGGAGAGACCGGTGTCAGACGTCCGTGTGATCATCCAACGCGATTCCGAGCGGGAAGAGCGCGTGGTGACGACGGGCACTACGGCCGCCGAGCTCTTCGCCGGCGAGCGCTCGATCATCGCCGCGCGCGTGGGCGGCGAGCTCAAGGACCTCGCGTACGAGCCGCGCGACGGCGAGACCGTCGAGGGTGTCGACATCTCCTCCGAGGACGGCCTGAACATCCTGCGCCACTCCACCGCGCACGTGATGGCGCAGGCCGTGCAGGAGATCTTCCCCGAGGCCAAACTGGGCATCGGTCCGCCGGTCAAGGACGGCTTCTACTACGACTTCGACGTGGAGAAGCCGTTCACGCCCGAGGATCTCAAGGCCATCGAGAAGAAGATGCAGGAGATCCAGAAGCGGGGGCAGAGGTTCTCCCGCCGTGTGGTGACCGACGAGGCGGCCCGTGCGGAGCTGGCGTCGGAGCCGTACAAGCTGGAGCTGATCGGCCTCAAGGGCTCGGCGTCGCACGACGACGGCGCGGACGTCGAGGTCGGCGCCGGCGAGCTGACGATCTACGACAACCTGGACGCCAAGACCGGCGAGCTGTGCTGGAAGGACCTCTGCCGAGGCCCGCACCTGCCCTCCACCCGGCTGATCCCGGCGTTCAAGCTGATGCGCAACGCGGCCGCCTACTGGCGCGGCAGCGAGAAGAACCCCATGCTCCAGCGCATCTACGGCACCGCCTGGCCGTCCAAGGACGAGCTGAAGGCGTACCTCGACTTCCTCGCCGAGGCCGAGAAGCGCGACCACCGCAAGCTGGGCTCCGAGCTCGACCTGTTCTCCATCCCGGAGCAGATCGGCTCCGGCCTGGCGGTCTTCCACCCCAAGGGCGGCATCGTCCGCCGCGTGATGGAGGACTACTCGCGCCGCCGGCACGAGGAGGAGGGCTACGAGTTCGTCTACACCCCGCACGCTACGAAGGGCAAGCTCTTCGAGACGTCCGGGCACCTGGACTGGTACGCCGACGGCATGTACCCGCCCATGCAGCTCGACGAGGGCGTGGACTACTACCTCAAGCCCATGAACTGCCCGATGCACAACCTGATCTTCGACGCGCGCGGCCGCTCCTACCGCGAACTGCCGCTGCGTCTCTTCGAGTTCGGGACCGTGTACCGGTACGAGAAGTCGGGCGTCGTGCACGGCCTCACCCGCGCCCGCGGCTTCACGCAGGACGACGCGCACATCTACTGCACCCGTGAGCAGATGTCGGAGGAGCTCGACAAGACGCTCACCTTCGTCCTCGGCCTGCTGCGCGACTACGGCCTGACCGACTTCTACCTCGAGCTGTCGACGAAGGACCCGGAGAAGTTCGTCGGCTCCGACGAGGTCTGGGAGGAGGCCACCGAGACGCTGCGCCAGGTCGCCGAGAAGCAGGGCCTGCCCCTGGTCCCGGACCCGGGCGGCGCCGCCTTCTACGGCCCGAAGATCTCCGTGCAGACCAAGGACGCCATCGGCCGCACCTGGCAGATGTCGACGATCCAGCTCGACTTCAACCTGCCGGAGCGCTTCGACCTGGAGTACACGGGCCCCGACGGCTCCAAGCAGCGCCCGGTCATGATCCACCGCGCGCTCTTCGGCTCCATCGAGCGATTCTTCGCGGTGCTCCTCGAGCACTACGCGGGCGCCTTCCCGGCGTGGCTGGCCCCGGTCCAGGCGGTCGGCATCCCGATCGGGGACGCGCACGTGGAGTACCTGGAGAAGTTCGCCGCCGAGGCCAAGAAGAAGGGGCTGCGGGTCGAGGTGGACTCCTCCTCCGACCGGATGCAGAAGAAGATCCGCAACGCCCAGAAGCAGAAGGTGCCCTTCATGGTCATCGCGGGCGACGAGGACATGGCGGGCGGCTCGGTGTCCTTCCGCTACCGCGACGGCTCGCAGGAGAACGGCATCCCGTTCGACGAGGCCATCGCGAAGATCGTGAAGGTCGTGGAGGAGCGGGCGCAGGTCTGACCCGGCCGTGCCGCGGGGCCCTCGGGAGTCAGCTTCCCGGGGGCCTCTCGTCGTCCTCCCGGGCGAAGACCTGCAGCAGCCAGGAGGCGAAGGTGCCGGTCACCGCGCCCAGCAGGGCCAGGCCGATGGCCATCATCCCGACCGCGACGACACGGCCCAGCGGCGTCACCGGGACGATGTCGCCGTAACCCACGGTCGACAGCGTCTCGCAGGTCCACCAGACGGCGTCCCCGAACGACTTCATGGACGCGCCCGGGGCCCCGCGCTCCTGCTGGTACACGGCGAGGGCACCGGCGAAGCCGAGCAATACCGTCGCGATCCCGGAGTACGAGATCACGCGCGCGTGCAGCGCGAGCCGCGGCTTGCCGTGCCGCCGCTGCACGGCCTCGTAGACCTTCACGACCCGGAGCGGGCGCAGCAGCGGCAGGAGCACCACCACGGCGTCCAGCGGGTGCTTCCGTACGAAGCTCAGCCCCTGCCCGCTCAGCCGCCAGACCACCGCGTAGTTGACGGCGAACAACACCCAGGAGGCCAGCAGCACCGCGAGGGCGAAATCCTGCAGGGGGTCCTTCAGACCGGGCGCCAGGACGCGGACCGCGTACGAGGCGAGGAAAGCCAGGGACGCGAACGCGAGCGGAAGCTCGGTGGCTTGCTCCCAACGGGCCTTGCGAGTGTCATCGTCCACGGCCCCAGCTTGACGCGGCGGGCTTTTCCCGGAACCCCGCCGACACGCCGCGAACGGGCGACGCCATATGCTGCACTGCATGACGAGTGAGCCGGAGCAGCAGTTGGGAGTGGGGACGCAGGACGCCTTCCAGCGTCTGTGGACGCCCCACCGGATGGCCTACATCCAGGGCGAGAACAAGCCGACCGGCCCGGGCGCCGGCGACGGCTGCCCCTTCTGCTCGATCCCGGCCAAGTCGGACGAGGACGGTCTGGTCGTCCGCCGCGGCGAACAGGTCTACGCCGTGCTCAACCTCTACCCCTACAACGGCGGCCACCTCATGGTCGTCCCCTACCGCCACGTCGCCGACTACACGGACCTCACGGACGCGGAGACGAGCGAGCTGGCCGCCCTCACCAAGCAGGCGATGACGGCTCTGCGTACGGCCTCCGGCGCCCACGGCTTCAACATCGGCATGAACCAGGGCACGGTCGCCGGCGCCGGCATCGCGGCCCACCTCCACCAGCACATCGTCCCCCGCTGGGGCGGCGACACGAACTTCATGCCGGTGGTGGGCCACACGCGGGTGCTGCCGCAGCTGCTGGCCGACACGCGGAAGATGCTGGCGGAGGCCTGGCCCTCCTAGGCGGCGAACCGAGGCCTACGCGTCATAGACGTCGTCCTTCTTCGGCGTCGGGTCCTGGACCGCCCCGCTGAGCACGGAGGACCGCCCGTCGAACTTCTCGGTGTCCACGTTGTGCCCCTTGAGGAACTCGATAGTCGCCTCGTGCACCACCCGCATCACGGGCGTGGCGGTCCGCAGCACGTCGTCGGTCATGAAGCGGTTCCCCCAGGGCTGCGCGGCCCACGCGTGACGCAGTCCGAAGGGCTCCGGCAGCACGAGGGAGCCGCCGAGCCAGTTGAGCAGCGGCGGATACCAGGTCAGCGGCGCCCGGGCGGTGAGCCGGACCACCTCGTCGCTGTCGACCAGCGGAAGCGTCACCTTCCGGGTCTCCCAGAACTTGACCTGCTTGGCGACCTCCTTCTCCTTGGCCGCCGGCTTGGTCGTGAACAGCCCGTGCACAGGCCCCAGTGCATGCCCCGTCAGCTCGATGCGCAGCGTCTTGTGCAGCACCGTCACCGTGATCATCATCGTGATCACCAGGTTGCCGTCCCAGAGCGTCCACTGGACGCCCAGATAGTGCCGGTCACCCTGGTCGTACTGCTGGGAGTTGCAGATCTTGCGTATCTCCTCCAGGTTCACCTGGTGCGCCGTGGTGCCGCTGGGGCGGGAGACCTCCTTCGCGCCCGCGCCGATGTGCGACACGATCCAGTGGGCGACCTTCGGCTTGGGGAAGCCGCCCGTGGTCAGCGGGCCCGTGTCGAGCCGCTCGAGGCCGCGCTGGATGGCGGTCACCACGTCGAAGCTCTGGAACCGGTTGATCTCCGGTTCGGGCACCAGGTGCTTGGACAGGTCCGCGCTGAGCGAGCCGACCTTCGGGGCGTCCTCCACGGGATTGGGCACCAGGTCCTCGGCGAGGTGCCAGTGGCCCCAGCGGGTGCCCATGCCGAGGATGCCCTTGGGGCCGGCGTAGAAGACCACATTGGACCGCTGCTCGTCCCGCAGCTCCCCGAAGGCCTGCCGCAGTCGCTCGGCACGGGTGTCGCCGGGGCTGCTGGGCACCGACTCGGGGACCTTGGCGCCGACCGTGCTGCCGGACAGCAGGCTGTCCCAGTGGGCGCGCAGTTCCTTGGCCGTGCGCTCGCAGATCTGCTTGGCCAGGAACCAGCCGACGACCGGGGCGATGATCGCCAGCCGGGCGTACCAGGCCCAGAAGCCGGTGAACGGCATACGGATCAGGAAGAGCACGGCGAGCGCGCCCACGGCCACCAGCAGGGTCGTGGCCATCGCGCCGGCCCGCTTGTCCTCGCGCCGGGCGATCGCGGTCCGTATCTGGAAGACCAGCAGCCAGATCAGTAGTCCCGGCAGGAAGAGGACACCGCACAGCAGGGCCACGCCGGTCAGCTGCCGGTCGCGCTGCCTGCGGACGTTGTTCGCCGCCATGCAGTGCTCGACGACGGTCTGCGGCTCGAGACCGAAGGACTGGACGACCGGCTTGCGGCCGACCCCCAGCATGCGGGACACCACGGCCTGGGAGAAGGCCTCGCCGAGGTTCGGCCGGAAGATCGTCGCCCACCTGCGGGGGAGCTTGACGGTCGACTCGTGCCACTCGTTGTTCGTCTCGAGGATCTTGATGACCTCGTCGTCCCGGTACGCCGCCGAGGCCAGCGCGAAGGTCGCCTTCTGGTCCGAGCCCGTGCGCGGTACCTGCGGCCCGAACATGTCTCCCCAGCCGCCCACATCGCTCATTCCCGCCCCCCATCGCCGCTCGACGTCGCTTCTGCGGCTCTTCCCGACTTCCTTGCCCCGCACACCTGTTGATCAGGTCATCACGGTGATCGCCTGATCCCGCGACCACTTGATCAGCTTGTCACCAGCGTATCCGCAGGCACCGACATTCGTCGGCGGACGGCCGAAGCCGTCCGCCGACACCGGAGGGGAGCGTTCCGCGAGAGCCGGTTGTGCGCTGCCGCAAGCCGTCCGTGTGCCGTCGTACGCCACTTGTGCGCCGCCTTACGGGACTTGGGCTCGGCCCGCGTCAACTACGACGCGTCGCGGGTCTCTTCACGAATCCTTTCCGCGATCTGTGGGGGCATCGGTTCGTGCCGTGCGTAGGAGCGGTTGAAGCGCGCGGTGCCGTGCGAGAGGGAGCGCAGGTCGACGGAGTACCGCCCGATCTCGATCTCGGGCACCTCGGCCCGGACGAGTGTGCGTCCGCCGCTGGTCTGCTCCGTGCCCAGCACCCTGCCCCGCCGCCCGGACAGGTCGCTCATGACGGCGCCCACGTAGTCGTCGCCGACCAGGACCGTCACCTCCGCGACCGGCTCCAGGAGGTGGATCTTCGCGTCGGCCGCCGCCTCCCGCAGAGCGAGCGCGCCGGCCGTCTGGAAGGCCGCGTCCGAGGAGTCCACGGAGTGCGCCTTGCCGTCGAGCAGCGTCACCCGGACGTCGATCAGCGGATACCCCGCCGCGACCCCCTTGGTGGCCTGGGCCCGCACCCCTTTCTCGACCGACGGGATGAACTGCCGGGGCACCGCCCCGCCGACCACCTTGTCCACGAACTCGACGCCCGAGCCGTTCGGCAGCGGCTCCACCTCGATCTCGCAGATGGCGTACTGCCCGTGACCACCGGACTGCTTCACATGCCGCCCGCGTCCCGCCGACTTGCCGGCGAAGGTCTCCCGCAGGGACACCCGGTGCGGTACGACGTCGACCTGGACGCCGTAGCGGCTGCGCAGCCGCTCCAGAGCCACGTCCGCGTGCGCCTCGCCCAGGCACCACAGCACCACCTGGTGGGTGTCCTGGTTCTGTTCGAGCCGCATCGTCGGGTCCTCGGCGACCAGCCGGGCGAGGCCCTGCGAGAGCTTGTCCTCGTCCGCCTTGCTGTGCGCCTGGATGGCGAGCGGCAGCAGCGGATCGGGCATCTCCCACGGCTCCATCAGCAGCGGGTCGTCCTTGGCCGAGAGCGTGTCCCCGGTCTCCGCACGGTTCAGTTTCGCCACGCACACCAGGTCGCCGGCGATGGCGTGCGTCACCGGCCGCTGTTGCTTGCCGAAGGGCGTGGACAGCGCGCCGACGCGCTCGTCGACGTCGTGGTCCTCGTGCCCGCGGTCGGCCAGCCCGTGCCCGGAGACGTGCACCGTCTCGTCGGGGCGCAGGGTGCCGGAGAAGACGCGGACCAGCGAGACCCGGCCGACATAGGGGTCGGACGCGGTCTTGACGACCTCGGCGACCAGCGGACCCTGTGTGTCGCAGGCCTTGATCTCCCGCGGCTTGCCGTCGATGGTGGTCACCCCCGGCGTGGGGTGCTCGAACGGCGTCGGGAAGCCGCCCGTGATCAGTTCCAGCAGCTCGACCGTGCCGAGCCCCTGCTTGGCGCCCTCGGCCGCGGGGGCGGCGGCCAGGACGGGGAAGAAGACCCCGCGCGCGACGGCCCGCTCCAGGTCCTCGACGAGCGTCTTGAAGTCGATCTGCTCGCCGCCCAGATAGCGGTCCATGAGGGTCTCGTCCTCGCTCTCCGAGATGATCCCCTCGATCAGCCGGTTGCGTGCCTCCTCGATCTCCGGCAGCTGGTCCTCGCCCGGTTCCGACTCCTTGCGCTCGCCGGTGGAGTAGTCGAACAGCTTCTGCGACAACAGTCCGACCAGCCCCGTCACGGGCGCGTGCCCGTCGGGCCCCTGCGGGCCGTGCAGCGGGGTGTACAGCGGCAGCACGGCGTCGGGGTCGTCCCCGCCGAAGGCCTCCGCGCAGACCCGCGTCATCTCCTCGAAGTCCGCCCGGGCCGCCTCCAGGTGCGTGACCACGATCGCCCGGGGCATCCCGACGGCCGCGCACTCCTCCCACACCATGCGCGTGGAACCGTCCACGCCGTCGGAGGCGGAGACCACGAAAAGGGCCGCGTCCGCAGCACGCAGACCGGCCCTGAGTTCACCGACGAAGTCGGCGTATCCGGGGGTGTCGAGAAGATTGACCTTGATGCCGTCCCATCCGACCGGCACCAGGGAGAGCTGCACCGAACGGTTCTGCCGGTGCTCGATCTCGTCGTAGTCCGAGACGGTGCCGCCGTCCTCCACACGGCCCGCCCGGTTCACTGCCCCCGCGGTCAGCGCGAGGGCCTCCACCAATGTCGTCTTGCCCGATCCGGAGTGGCCGACCAGCACCACATTCCGTACGGACGCGGGATGGTCGGCCGCCGTAGCCCTGCCGGCGGCCCCAGGGTGTGCGTTCGCCTTGTCGCCCATGGCCTTGCCTCCCGTGCACGGTGAGGTCATTGTGGGCGCGGGCATGCCGGGCCGCGTGCGGTGGCGGCTCCGATGACGCCCGCGGTCCTTCGAGCTTTCCACTCCCGTCACGGTGCGTCCATACGAAGGACGTGATCGCGCCGTGACCCGTATGCCTTCGGCCCATGACGCAAGGGGGTCCGGGTGCCCGGCCGTCGCACACACGCGCGCGTGGCTACGATGGGCGCGCCGGTGGCCAGCAGGGGCCGAGCCGGCCACACCGACCGTCGGGAAGGCCATGCTGAACAAGTACGCGCGTGCATTCTTCACGCGTGTCCTCACACCGTTCGCCGCGTTTCTCATCCGGCGGGGCGTCAGCCCCGACGCCGTCACGCTCCTCGGCACCGCCGGCGTGGTCGCGGGTGCGCTGGTCTTCTACCCCATGGGCGAGTTCTTCTGGGGCACGGTCGTGATCACGCTCTTCGTGTTCTCCGACCTCGTCGACGGCAACATGGCCCGCCAGCTGGGCCGTTCCAGCCGCTGGGGCGCGTTCCTGGACTCCACCCTCGACCGCGTCGCCGATGGCGCGATCTTCGGCGGCTTCGCCCTGTGGTACGCGGGCAGCGGCGACGACAACGTGCTGTGCGCGGTCTCCATCTTCTGCCTGGCCAGCGGCCAGGTGGTGTCGTACACCAAGGCGCGCGGCGAGTCGATCGGCCTGCCGGTCGCCGTCAACGGTCTCGTCGAGCGCGCCGAGCGCCTGGTGATCTCGCTGGTCGCGGCCGGTCTCGCGGGTCTGCACAAGTTCGGTGTGCCGGGCATCCAGTACCTGCTGCCCGTGGCCCTGTGGATCGTCGCCGTCGGCAGTCTGGTCACCCTGGTCCAGCGCGTGGTCACCGTCCGCCGTGAGTCGGCGGAGGCCGAGGCGCAGGCCACGGCGGAGCAGGAGAGCGGGGCGGCCAAGTGAGTGCCCGGGACCGCCTCACGGACGGCCTCTACGGGCTCGGCTGGAGCACGGTCAAGAACCTTCCCGAGCCGGTCGCCGTACGCCTGGGCCGCACGATCGCGGACCTCGCCTGGAAACGGCGGGGCAAGGGCGTGCTGCGGCTGGAGAGCAACTACGCGCGCGTGGTGCCCGACGCGAGCCCCGAACGTCTCGCCGAGCTCTCCCGCGCGGGCATGCGCTCGTACCTGCGCTACTGGATGGAGTCCTTCCGGCTGCCCGCGTGGAGCAAGGAGCGCATCAAGGGCGGCTTCGACCCCAAGGGCCTGCACCATCTGACCGACGGTCTCGCCGCCGGCCGGGGCGTCGTCCTCGCGCTGCCCCACATGGCCAACTGGGACCTCGCCGGCGCCTGGGTCACCACCAAGCTGCAGACGCCGTTCACCACGGTCGCCGAGCGCCTCAAGCCCGAGACGCTGTACGACCGCTTCGTCGCCTACCGCGAGGGCCTCGGCATGGAGGTCCTCCCGCACAGTGGCGGCACCGCCTTCGGCACCCTGGCCCGGCGGCTGCGCGACGGCGGTCTGGTCTGCCTGGTCGCCGAGCGCGACCTGTCCTCCTCCGGCGTCGAGGTCCAGTTCTTCGGTGAGGCCACCCGGATCCCGGCCGGACCCGCGCTGCTCGCCCAGCAGACCGGCGCGCTGCTCCTGCCGGTCACGCTCTGGTACGACGACTCACCCGTCATGCAGGGCCGGGTCCATCCCCCGATCGAGGTCCCCGAGTCAGGCAGCCGGGCCGAAAAGACGTCTGTCATGGCACAGGCGCTGGCCGACGCCTTCGCCACGGGGATCGCCGACCATCCGGAGGACTGGCACATGCTGCAGCGCTTGTGGCTCAAGGACCTCGACCCCACGAAGAATCCCGCGAAGAATTCTGTGCAGAACCCCGCTGGGGATCCCGCGGAGGATTCCGCGAAGAAGGCCCCGGCTCCCGAGAAGGGCACGTCGTGAGGATCGGCATCGTCTGCCCGTACTCCTGGGACGTACCGGGTGGCGTCCAGTTCCACATCCGCGACCTCGCCGAGTACTTCATCCGCCTGGGCCACGAGGTCTCCGTCCTGGCCCCGGCCGACGACGACACGCCCCTGCCGCGGTACGTCGTCTCGGCCGGCCGCGCGGTCCCGGTGCCGTACAACGGCTCGGTCGCCCGGCTGAACTTCGGCTTCCTCAGCGCTGCGCGGGTGCGGCGCTGGCTGCACGACGGCGCGTTCGACGTGGTCCACATCCACGAGCCGACCTCACCCTCGCTCGGGCTGCTGACCTGCTGGGCGGCGCAGGGGCCGATGGTCGCCACCTTCCACACCTCCAACCCGCGCTCCAAGGCGATGATCGCCGCGTACGCGATCCTCCAGGCGGCCCTGGAGAAGATCAGCGCGCGGATCGCCGTCAGCGAGTACGCCCGCCGCACCCTCGTCGAGCACCTCGGCGGCGACGCCGTGGTCATCCCCAACGGCGTCGACGTCGACTTCTTCGCCAAGGCCGCACCCAAGCCCGAGTGGCAGGGCGACACGATCGGCTTCATCGGGCGCATCGACGAGCCGCGCAAGGGCCTGCCGGTGCTGATGAAGGCGTTCCCGGGCATCCTCGCGGCCCGCCCGCAGACGCGGCTGCTGGTCGCCGGGCGCGGGGACGAGGAGGAGGCGCTGGAACTGCTGCCCGCCGAGTTCCGCTCGCAGGTGGAGTTCCTCGGCATGATCAGCGACGAGGACAAGGCGCGTTTCCTGCGCAGCATCGACCTGTACGTCGCCCCCAACACCGGCGGCGAGAGCTTCGGGATCATCCTGGTCGAGGCGATGTCGGCGGGCGCCCCCGTCCTCGCCGCCGACCTGGACGCCTTCGCTCAGGTGCTCGACCAGGGCGCGGCGGGCGAACTCTTCACCAACGAGGACCCCGAGGCCCTGGCGGAGGCGGCGGTACGGCTCCTGGGGGACCCGGACCGCCTCGCCGAACTGCGCGTACGCGGCAGCGTCCACGTACGCCGCTTCGACTGGTCGACGGTCGGCGCGGACATCCTCTCGGTCTACGAGACGGTGACGGCGGGCGCGGCGGCGGTGGCGGCGGCGGAGGACGACCGGGGGCCGGGACTGCGGGCACGGTTCGGGCTGGCGCGGGACTAGGCCAGGACTAGGCCGCTTCTGATGGCTCTTGGTTGGCCGGGTGGATCTCGTGGTCGGCCGGGCAGCAGCCTTGCATCGTGCGGCGACACGAACTGACGGATGCGCAGTGGCAGAAGATCGAGCCCCTTCTGCCCGGTAGCGGCAAGCCAAGGGGCCGGGCCGTGGCAGACCAGGGGCGCGTCGGGCGTTCCTGACGGGGGCGGCGTTGTCGTGAGGCGGCCGTCGGGCGCGGGTGCGGTCGGCGGTAACGTGTGCGGCCGTGACCGTAACCCTGATCTGGATTCTTGCCGTCCTGTTCGCGATCGGGCTGTACCTGAGCTGGACGGCCGGCCGTCTGGACCGGCTGCACTCCCGGATCGACGCCGCCCGGGCCGCCCTCGACGCGCAGCTGCTGCGCAGGGCGTCCGTGGCCCAGGAGCTGGCCACCTCCGGCGTGCTGGACCCCGCCGCCTCCATCGTCCTGTACGAGGCCGCGCACGCGGCCCGGCAGGCCGAGGAGGAGCAGCGGGAGGTCGCCGAGAGCGAGCTCAGCCAGGCGCTGCGGGCGGTTTTCGGCGAGCCGGCCCAGGTCGACGCGGTCCGCGGGGCCCCCGGCGGCGACGCGGCCACCCACGAACTCACCGAGGCCGTCCGCCGGGTCCCGATGGCCCGGCGCTTCCACAACGACGCGGTCGGCGCGGCCCGCAGACTGCGCGAGCACCGCAAGGTGCGCTGGTTCCGGCTGGCCGGTCACGCCCCCTTCCCGATGGCCTTCGAGATGGACGACGAACCGCCGCCGGCCCTCGCCGACCGGGCCGCATAGCCGCTTCCGGCACAAAAGGATCCACCGGCTTCCCATTGGCCCTTGCTGTGGACTGGCCCAATCCCTTTTCCTCGATGATTGCAGCAACCCTCTTTCACTTCAGTGAGGTCATCCGTGTCCAGCTCGCTCTCCGAAAACCAGGCCCCCGAGACCGGCACCGCGCGCGTGAAGCGCGGCATGGCCGAGCAGCTCAAGGGCGGCGTGATCATGGACGTCGTCACCCCGGAGCAGGCGAAGATCGCCGAGGACGCGGGCGCCGTCGCCGTCATGGCCCTTGAGCGGGTCCCGGCCGACATCCGCAAGGACGGCGGCGTGGCCCGTATGTCCGACCCGGACATGATCGAGGGCATCATCGAGGCCGTCTCCATCCCGGTCATGGCCAAGTCCCGCATCGGCCACTTCGTCGAGGCCCAGGTCCTGCAGTCCCTCGGCGTCGACTACATCGACGAGTCCGAGGTCCTCACCCCGGCCGACGAGGTCAACCACTCCGACAAGTGGGCCTTCACGACCCCCTTCGTCTGCGGTGCCACCAACCTGGGCGAGGCCCTGCGCCGTATCGCCGAGGGCGCGGCCATGATCCGTTCCAAGGGTGAGGCCGGCACCGGCAACGTCGTCGAGGCCGTGCGCCACCTGCGCCAGATCAAGGGCGAGATCGCCAAGCTGCGCGGCTGCGACAACAACGAGCTGTACGCCGCCGCCAAGGAGCTGCGCGCCCCCTACGAGCTGGTCAAGGAGGTCGCCGAGCTCGGCAAGCTCCCGGTGGTGCTGTTCTCCGCCGGTGGCGTGGCCACCCCCGCCGACGCCGCGCTGATGCGCCAGCTCGGTGCCGAGGGCGTCTTCGTCGGCTCCGGCATCTTCAAGTCCGGGGACCCGGCCAAGCGCGCCGCCGCCATCGTCAAGGCGACCACCTTCTACGACGACCCGAAGATCATCGCGGACGCGTCCCGCAACCTCGGCGAGGCCATGGTCGGCATCAACTGCGACACCCTCCCCGAGACCGAGCGCTACGCCAACCGCGGCTGGTAAGCACCCCCATGAGCACTGAAGCCCCTGTCATAGGCGTCCTGGCCCTCCAGGGCGACGTACGGGAGCACCTCGTCGCCCTGGCCGCGGCCGACGCCGTGGCCAGGCCGGTCAGGCGCCCCGAGGAACTCGCCGAGGTGGACGGCCTCGTCATCCCGGGCGGCGAGTCCACCACCATCTCCAAGCTGGCCGTCCTCTTCGGCGTGATGGAGCCCCTCCGCGCGCGCGTGCGTGCCGGAATGCCCGTCTACGGCACCTGCGCGGGCATGATCATGCTCGCCGACAAGATCCTCGACCCGCGCTCGGGCCAGGAGACCGTCGGCGGCATCGACATGATCGTGCGCCGCAACGCCTTCGGACGGCAGAACGAGTCCTTCGAGGCGGCGGTCGACGTCCGGGGCGTCGAGGGCGATCCTGTAGAGGGCGTGTTCATCCGCGCCCCCTGGGTGGAGTCCGTCGGCGCCGAGACCGAGGTGCTCGCCGAGCACGACGGCCACATCGTCGCCGTCCGCCAGGGCAACGCGCTCGCCACGTCGTTCCACCCGGAACTGACCGGCGACCACCGGGTGCACCGCCTGTTCGTCGACATGGTGCACGCGAACCGGGCGACGGAGTCCTAGTAGGATTCCTGGCGTTCGTTGCAGAGATGGGTTACGCGAAGGAGACAGGCAGATGTCCGGCCACTCTAAATGGGCCACGACGAAGCACAAGAAGGCCGTGATCGACGCCAAGCGCGGCAAGCTCTTCGCGAAGCTGATCAAGAACATCGAGGTCGCGGCGCGGATGGGCGGTGTCGATCTCGAGGGCAACCCGACCCTGTACGACGCCGTTCAGAAGGCCAAGAAGCAGTCGGTCCCGAACAAGAACATCGACTCGGCGATCAAGCGCGGCGGCGGCCTCGAGGCCGGTGGCGCCGACTACGAGACGATCATGTACGAGGGCTACGGCCCGAACGGCGTCGCGGTGCTCATCGAGTGCCTCACCGACAACCGCAACCGCGCCGCCTCCGACGTCCGCGTCGCCATGACCCGCAACGGCGGCTCCATGGCCGACCCGGGCTCGGTGTCGTACCTGTTCAACCGCAAGGGCGTCGTGATCGTCCCCAAGGGCGAGCTCACCGAGGACGACGTCCTCGCCGCCGTGCTGGACGCGGGCGCCGAGGAGGTCAACGACCTGGGCGAGTCCTTCGAGGTGCTCAGCGAGGCCACCGACCTGGTCGCGGTCCGCACGGCCCTCCAGGACGCCGGGATCGACTACGACTCCGCCGAGGCCAACTTCGTCCCGACCATGCAGGTCGAGCTGGACGAGGAGGGCGCCAAGAAGATCTTCAAGCTGATCGACGCGCTCGAGGACAGCGACGACGTGCAGAACGTCTTCGCCAACTTCGACGTCAGCGACGAGGTCATGGAGAAGGTCGACGCGTAACGCCGCCGCGAGCTGAGCGGACGCAACGGCTCAACGGGCCGACGGGACACGCCCCGTCGGCCCGTCGCCATGTCGGCCGTTGTCGGTGGCACCCGATAGCCTGCACAAACAGGCGATCGAAAGGGATCGAGGGGAGGGCGCGGTGCGCGTACTGGGGGTGGACCCCGGGCTGACCCGGTGCGGTGTCGGCGTCGTCGAGGGGGTCGCGGGGCGGCCGCTCACCATGGTCGGCGTCGGTGTCGTGCGCACGCCCGTGGACGCCGAGCTGGGGCACCGTCTCGTCGCGATCGAGCAGGGCATCGAGGCCTGGCTGGACGAACACCGGCCCGAATTCGTCGCCGTGGAACGGGTGTTCAGCCAGCACAACGTCCGCACCGTGATGGGCACCGCCCAGGCCAGTGCCGTCGCCATGCTCTGCGCCGCCCGCCGTGGCATCCCCGTCGCCCTGCACACGCCGAGCGAGGTCAAGGCCGCCGTCACCGGCACCGGACGCGCCGACAAGGCCCAGGTCGGCGCCATGGTGACGCGGTTGCTCCGGCTCGACGCGCCCCCGAAACCGGCCGACGCGGCGGACGCCCTCGCGCTCGCCATCTGCCACATCTGGCGCGCCCCCGCCCAGAACCGCCTCCAGCAGGCCGTCGCCCAGCACGCAGCCAAAGCAACGAAAGGCCGCCCCGCATGATCGCCTTCGTCAGCGGCCCGGTCGCCGCCCTCGCCCCCGACTCCGCGGTGGTGGAGGTCGGCGGGATCGGCATCGCCGTCCAGTGCACGCCCAACACCCTGTCCGGACTGCGCATGGGCCAGCAGACCAAGCTCGCCACCTCCCTGGTCGTACGCGAGGACTCGCTCACGCTGTACGGCTTCGTGGACGACGACGAGCGTCAGGTCTTCGAGCTGCTGCAGACGGCGAGCGGAGTCGGCCCTCGCCTGGCCCAGGCGATGCTGGCGGTGCACAGCCCGGACGCCCTGCGCAGAGCGGTCGCCACCAGCGACGAGAAGGCACTGATCGCCGTCCCCGGCATCGGCAAGAAGGGCGCCCAGAAGCTGCTGCTGGAGCTCAAGGACCGGCTCGGCGAGCCCATCGGCGCCCCCGCGATCGGCGCTCCGGTCAGCCAGGGCTGGCGCGACCAGCTGCACGCCGCCCTCATCGGCCTCGGGTACGCCACCCGGGAGGCCGACGAGGCGGTGGCCGCCGTGACCCCGCAGGCGGAGGCGGCCGGAGGCAGCCCGCAGGTCGGCCAGCTGCTGAAGGCCGCCCTGCAGACCCTCAACCGCGCCCGCTGAACCGCCGACCACCGCGCCCGCCGGAAGACCCACGAGACCCGAGGCACACTCCATGAACTGGGACGACACCACCGACACCCCCGCCCCCGAGCGGCTGGTGGACTCTGTCGCCGACCGTGAGGACCAGGCCGTCGAGGCCGCCCTGCGCCCCAAGGACCTGGGCGAGTTCATCGGCCAGGAGAAGGTGCGTGAACAGCTCGACCTGGTCCTGCGAGCCGCCCGCGCGCGGGGCGCCACCGCCGACCACGTGCTGCTCTCCGGCGCCCCCGGCCTCGGCAAGACCACCCTCTCGATGATCATCGCTGCCGAGATGGGCGCCCCGATCCGCATCACCTCCGGCCCCGCCATCCAGCACGCCGGCGACCTGGCCGCGATCCTGTCCTCCCTCCAGGAGGGCGAGGTCCTCTTCCTCGACGAGATCCACCGGATGTCCCGGCCCGCCGAGGAGATGCTGTACATGGCGATGGAGGACTTCCGTGTCGACGTCATCGTCGGCAAGGGCCCCGGCGCCACCGCCATCCCGCTCGACCTGCCCCCCTTCACCCTGGTCGGCGCCACCACGCGCGCGGGCCTGCTGCCGCCCCCGCTGCGCGACCGCTTCGGCTTCACCGCGCACATGGAGTTCTACGAGCCCGCCGAGCTGGAGCGCGTCATCCACCGCTCGGCGAACCTCCTCGACGTGGAGATCCAGGCCGACGGCGCCGCCGAGATCGCCGGCCGTTCCCGCGGCACGCCCCGTATCGCCAACCGCCTGCTGCGCCGCGTGCGGGACTACGCCCAGGTCAAGGCCGACGGAATCATCACCCGGGACATCGCGGCCGCGGCCCTCGCGGTGTACGAGGTCGACGCCCGCGGCCTCGACCGCCTCGACCGCGGTGTGCTGGAGGCACTGCTGAAGCTTTTCGGCGGCGGCCCGGTCGGCCTGTCGACCCTCGCCGTCGCGGTGGGGGAGGAGCGCGAGACCGTGGAGGAAGTGGCCGAGCCCTTCCTCGTACGGGAGGGACTGCTCGCCCGCACCCCCCGCGGCCGGGTCGCCACGCCCGCCGCATGGGCGCATCTCGGCCTCACGCCACCGCGCTCGGCTACTGCGGGAAACGGACAACAGGACCTGTTCGGGACGTGATGCCATTGTGACGGCGCGGGCATTGGCCGGGTCAGGAACCCAGGTGCCATGCTGAGCGTTGTTCCATGCGCGCGGACTCGCTTAGACTCCGCCGATGCCGCCTTTGTCGGCGGTATACATACCCCCATCCATCAGGCCGCCGTCCGCCGCGGTCGTGCGAAGGAAATTCCGTCCCGTGAATATCACCATGCTCCTCCCGTTCATCGTGCTCATCGGGGCCATGTTCCTCATGACCCGCTCGGCCAAGCGCAAGCAGCAGCAGGCCGCGAACATGCGCAACGAGATGCAGCCCGGCAGCGGCGTCCGCACGATCGGGGGGATGTACGCGACGGTCAAGGAGGTCAACGAGGACACGGTCCTCCTCGACGCCGGTCCCGGTGTCGAGCTCCTCTTCGCGAAGAACGCCATCGGTTCCGTGCTCAGCGACGACGAGTACAACCGCATCGTGCACGGCATCGAGCACGACCTCAAGTCCGACTCCGACGTCGTCCCGGACGACGCCTCCTCCCTCACCGAGACCGACGACTCCGCCGACGAAGCTGCCGCCGCCTCCGACGACAAGTCCGTCGACCTCGGCAAGAAGGACGCGCCCGAGGAACCGGCCGACGAGCCCGTCGCCGCCGAGGCGAAGCCGGACGAGGAGCCGAAGAAGACCGACGGCGACTCCGAGTCGAAGTAGCCACGTCCAGAGGGCGCGTGGCCGACCTCCCGCGCCCCGGGACGTGTGCGTCTCGCACACGGGGATCCCGACACCATGTCATGGCCGCCACCACGCCGACCGGGCGCGGGGCGGCCCGAGAGGGAGTACGAGAAGGTGGCAGCACCTAAAAAGGGCCGGAGCGCGAGCGCCCAGAGCAAGCCAGGGCGCTCGCTGGCCCTCATCCTGATCGCCATCGTGGGACTGACCGGAGCGATGTTCGGCTCCGGCAACACCACCCCACGTCTCGGTATCGACCTTGCCGGTGGCACGAGCATCACGCTTCAGGCGGAGAACGAGCCGGGCCAGCCCAACGCGATCAACAAGACCAACATGGACACCGCGGTCGCCATCATGAACCGCCGTGTCAACGGTCTGGGCGTGTCCGAGACGGAGGTCCAGACCCAGGGCACGAGCAACATCATCGTCAACATCCCCAGGGGCACGAACTCCGAGGAAGCGCGCCAGCAGGTCGGCACCACCGCCAAGCTGTACTTCCGCCCGGTGCTCGCCACCGAGGTGTCCAGCGGTGCCGCCACGGCCAGCCCGTCGCCGAGCGCCTCGAGCAGCCCCTCGGGCAAGGCGACCGGCAAGCCGAAGGCGACCTCGTCCTCCTCCGCGAGCCCCTCCGCGACCGCCACCTCGCAGGGGCGCGCCGTGACCGACGCGCTGAAGGCGGACTCGACGCCGAGTGCCACCGCCTCGTCCAGCGCGAAGGCGTCGTCCAGCCCCTCCCCGTCGGCGAGCGGCAGCTCCGCGGCCAGTGACGCGGCCGCCAAGCTGCAGGCGCAGTACGCCGCCCTCGACTGCACCAAGAAGACGGCTCAGACCACCGCCGGCAAGAGCGCCAAGGCCAGCGACCCCACCGTCGCCTGTGGCAAGAACTCGCAGGGGCAGTGGCAGAAGTACATCCTCGGCCCCGCGGGCGTCGACGGCACGGACGTGAAGAAGGCCCAGGCCGTCTTCAACACCCAGTCCGCCGCCGGCTGGACCGTCACGATGGAGTTCACCTCCAAGGGCGCCAAGAAGTTCGGCGACATCACCGGTCAGCTGGCCAAGAACCAGAGCCCGCAGAACCAGTTCGCGATCGTCCTCGACGGCAACGTCGTCTCCGACCCGCGCGTCTCGGAGGCACTGACCGGCGGCAACGCGGAGATCACCGGCAGCTTCACCCAGCAGGAGGCCCAGGGCCTCGCCAACATGCTGTCCTACGGCGCGCTCCCGCTCTCCTTCAAGGAGCAGAGCGTGACCACCGTGACCGCCGCGCTCGGCGGTGAGCAGTTGCACGCCGGTCTGATCGCCGGTGCGATCGGCCTCGGCCTGGTGGTCATCTACCTGCTGGCCTTCTACCGCGGTCTGTCGGTCGTCGCGATCCCCTCGCTGCTGGTGTCCGCGATCCTCACCTACGTGATCATGTCGCTGCTGGGCCCCACGATCCACTTCGCGCTGAACCTCCCGGCCGTCTGTGGCGCGATCGTCGCGATCGGCATCACCGCGGACTCGTTCATCGTGTTCTTCGAACGAATCCGGGACGAGATCCGCGAAGGCCGCTCCCTGCGCCCCGCCGTCGAACGGGCCTGGCCGCGCGCCCGGCGCACCATCCTGGTCTCCGACTTCGTCTCGTTCCTGGCCGCCGCCGTGCTGTTCATCGTGACCGTCGGCAAGGTCCAGGGCTTCGCGTTCACGCTCGGTCTGACCACCGTGCTCGACGTGGTCGTCGTCTTCCTCTTCACCAAGCCGCTGATGACGCTCCTCGCCCGACGGAAGTTCTTCGCGAACGGCCACAAGTGGTCGGGGCTCGACCCGAAGGGCCTGGGCGCCAAGGCGCCCCTGCGCCGCACCCGCCGTCCCTCCGGCCCCGTTGCCGGTCCCGTCGACCCGAAGGAAGCGTGAGCGATGTCGAAACTCGGCAACCTCGGCGCCCGACTCCACCGCGGCGAGATCAGCTACGACTTCGTCGGCAAGCGCAAGATCTGGTACGGCATCTCGATCCTGATCACCATCACGGCCATCGTCGGCCTGGCGGTGCGCGGCCTGAACATGGGCATCGACTTCCGCGGCGGCGCCGTCTTCACCACCGAGAAGACCAGCATCTCGGTGGCCCAGGCCGAGACCTACGCGTCCGAGGCCGCCGGTCACGACGCGGTGGTGCAGAAGCTCGGCACCGGCGGCCTGCGCATCCAGATCGCCGGTATGGACACCGCGAAGTCGGACGCGACCAAGGCCGAGCTGGCCAAGGACATGAACATGTCTCCCGAGTCCATCGCGGCCGACCTGGTCGGCCCGAGCTGGGGTGACCAGATCGCCAACAAGGCCTGGGAGGGCCTCGGCATCTTCATGGTCCTCGTGGTGATCTACCTGGCGATCGCCTTCGAGTGGCGAATGGCGGTCGCGGCCCTCGTCGCGCTGATCCACGACATCACCATCACGACCGGTATCTACGCCCTGGTCGGCTTCGAGGTCACGCCAGGCACGGTCATCGGTCTGCTGACAATCCTCGGTTACTCGCTCTACGACACGGTCGTCGTCTTCGACAGCCTCAAGGAGCAGACGAAGGACATCACCAAGCAGACCCGCTTCACCTACAGCGACATCGCCAACCACTCGATCAACGGCACCCTGGTCCGTTCGATCAACACCACGGTCGTCGCGCTGCTGCCGGTCGCGGGCCTGCTGTTCATCGGCGGCGGCTTCCTCGGCGCGGGCACGCTCAACGACATCTCGCTGTCGCTGTTCGTCGGCCTCGCTGCCGGTGCCTACTCCTCGATCTTCATCGCCACGCCGCTCGTCGCCGACCTCAAGGAGGCCGAGCCGCAGATGAAGGCCCTGAAGAAGCGCGTCCTGGCCAAGCGCGCCCAGGCCGCCGCGGAGGAGGAACTGGCCGGGGCGCGCCTCGGCCAGGACGAGCCGGAGGACGCGACCCCGGCCGTCGTCGGACCGCGCAACCAGCCCGCGTCCCGCAACCGGGGCCGCGGCCGACCCTCGGGGAAGCGGCGATGACCGACGTCGAGGAGCTACTGCTCAGCCGTATCCGTGACGTGGCGGACTACCCGGAGCCGGGCGTGACGTTCAAGGACATCACGCCGCTCCTGGCGGACCCCGCGGCCTTCACGGTGCTCACCGACGCGCTGGCCGCCATCGCGGTCAGCAGCGGGGCCACGAAGATCGTCGGCCTGGAGGCCCGCGGCTTCATCCTCGGCGCCCCGGTCGCCGTGCGGGCCGGACTCGGCTTCATCCCCGTACGCAAGGCGGGCAAGCTCCCCGGAGCGACCCTCAGCCAGGCGTACGACCTGGAGTACGGCTCCGCCGAGATCGAGGTGCACGCGGAGGACCTCTCCGCGGCCGACCGCGTCATGGTCGTCGACGACGTCCTCGCCACCGGCGGTACCGCCGAGGCGTCCCTCCAGCTCATCCGCCGGGCGGGTGCCGAGGTCGCGGGTCTCGCCGTCCTCATGGAGCTGGGGTTCCTGGGCGGCCGGGCTCGTCTGGAACCCGCTCTCGAGGGTGCTCCCCTGGAGGCCGTGCTCACCGTCTGAGCAAAATTTCGCAAAATGATCCAGCCCCGAGTGCGACGTGAATGCGCACTCGGGGCTGGATCATTTTCTTACCTGCTATTTATGCAATCCGCCCGATGGCGAAATCAGCAGTCCTCGATGTCATCGCTGATGATGGTGCCGGGCTCCTTGAGGTGACCCTTCGCATCGCCGGCGGCGGTGATGCGGTGCAGGTTGTTCTCCTGGCCGTCCTTCCACCACACGCACAGGTGCTGCGTCGTGCTGCACGTGTTGTGGTAGTAGATGGTGGTCGTGGTGGTGCCGTCCGCCCAGGACCAGTTGAAGCAACCCGAGCTGCCCCGGTGCGTCGACATGGGGGCCGCGGTCGCCGCCTGGGCGGGGAGCGCGAAAGCCGCACTCAGGCCCACTGCCAGAGCCGCAGCCGCCACTGTCTTTCCGAGAATCCTCATGCTTATCCCGTTTCTTTTTGTTCAGAGGCGGAATAGGTCAATTTCTTCCGCTTCTTGGTCGAAGTGGATCTTAGGTGGCGGCAGATGTTCGAGTCAACAGCATTAATAGCCCTGATTTTTCCGCTCTGTGTAATTGGTGACTTTTAGGAAAAGGCCTCCCGGATGCCGATGCGGGGCCTGGGAATCCGGGGGCGGCGTCATGTGTTACGCGGGTAGACCGGCCTCACATCGGTCTGCAGGCGATCCTGAGACACAGGATCGCTACCATGGGTCCTCCGGAGCCTGACCGGGGACCCGGATCGCGCACGAGGAGTCCTCTTGCCAGACGAGGCCCAGCACCTGACCGCCGCCAAGCCCGAGTCCGCCTCGGCAGCCGCGGCCAAGCCCGCGCCGAGCGCATCGCACCCGACGAACGACAGCGCCGGGCCGGTCGAGCATGCCCAGTCGGCCCCTGTCGACAAGTCGGCCGATCAGTCGCGCCCCAAGCCGGCCCCGCCCGAGCAGACCCAGGCGCCCGCGGTCCGGCCCAACAGCGGCCAGCCCGCCCGCTCCGGCTCCTCCAACCGTGTCCGTGCCCGCCTCGCCCGCCTCGGCGTCCAGCGCTCCAACCCCTACAACCCGGTCCTGGAGCCGCTGCTGCGGATAGTGCGCAGCAACGACCCGAAGATCGAGACGGGCACTCTCCGCCAGATCGAGAACGCCTACCAGGTCGCCGAGCGCTGGCACCGCGGCCAGAAGCGCAAGAGCGGCGACCCGTACATCACGCACCCCCTCGCGGTGACCACGATCCTCGCCGAGCTGGGCATGGATCCGGCCACCCTGATGGCGGGCCTGCTGCACGACACCGTCGAGGACACCGAGTACGGCCTCGACCAGCTGCGCCGCGACTTCGGCGACTCGGTCGCCCTGCTCGTCGACGGCGTCACCAAGCTGGACAAGGTCAAGTTCGGCGAGGCCGCGCAGGCCGAGACCGTGCGCAAGATGGTCGTGGCCATGGCCAAGGACCCCCGCGTCCTGGTCATCAAGCTCGCCGACCGGCTGCACAACATGCGCACCATGCGCTACCTCAAGCGCGAGAAGCAGGAGAAGAAGGCGCGCGAGACCCTCGAGATCTACGCGCCGCTCGCCCACCGCCTGGGCATGAACACCATCAAGTGGGAGCTGGAGGACCTCGCCTTCGCGATCCTTTACCCCAAGATGTACGACGAGATCGTACGGCTGGTGGCCGAGCGGGCACCGAAGCGTGACGAGTACCTGGCCATAGTGACCGACGAGGTGCAGCAGGACCTGCGCGCGGCCCGCATCAAGGCGACCGTCACCGGCCGCCCGAAGCACTACTACAGCGTCTACCAGAAGATGATCGTACGAGGCCGCGACTTCGCGGAGATCTACGACCTCGTCGGCATCCGCGTCCTGGTCGACACCGTCCGGGACTGCTACGCGGCCCTCGGCACCGTGCACGCGCGATGGAACCCGGTCCCCGGCCGGTTCAAGGACTACATCGCGATGCCCAAGTTCAACATGTACCAGTCGCTGCACACGACGGTCATCGGCCCCAACGGCAAGCCGGTCGAGCTGCAGATCCGCACCTTCGACATGCACCGCCGCGCCGAGTACGGCATCGCCGCGCACTGGAAGTACAAGCAGGAGGCCGTCGCCGGCGCCTCCAAGGTGCGTACCGACGTGCCCAAGGCCGGCAAGAAGGACGACCACCTCAACGACATGGCGTGGCTGCGCCAGCTGCTCGACTGGCAGAAGGAGACCGAGGACCCTGGCGAGTTCCTGGAGTCCCTGCGCTTCGACCTGTCCCGCAACGAGGTCTTCGTCTTCACCCCGAAGGGCGACGTCATAGCGCTCCCCGCGGGTGCCACCCCGGTGGACTTCGCCTACGCGGTCCACACGGAGGTCGGCCACCGGACGATAGGAGCGCGGGTCAACGGCAGGCTCGTACCGCTGGAGTCGACCCTCGACAACGGTGACCTGGTGGAGGTCTTCACCTCCAAGGCGGCCGGCGCCGGACCGTCCCGGGACTGGCTCGGCTTCGTCAAGTCGCCGCGCGCCCGCAACAAGATCCGGGCCTGGTTCTCCAAGGAGCGCCGCGACGAGGCCATCGAGCAGGGCAAGGACGCCATCGTCCGCGCGATGCGCAAGCAGAACCTGCCGATCCAGCGCATCCTCACCGGCGACTCGCTGGTCACCCTCGCGCACGAGATGCGCTACCCGGACATCTCCGCGCTGTACGCGGCGATCGGCGAGGGGCATGTCTCCGCGCAGAATGTCGTGCAGAAGCTGGTCTCCGCGCTCGGCGGCGAGGAGGCGGCCACCGAGGAGATCGACGAGTCGGTCCCGCCGACCCGCAGTCGCCGCAAGCGGCGCTCCAGCGCGGACCCGGGCGTCATCGTCAAGGGCGTCGAGGACGTGTGGGTCAAGCTGGCCCGCTGTTGTACGCCCGTCCCCGGCGACCCGATCATCGGCTTCGTCACCCGGGGTAGTGGCGTATCGGTTCACCGCAGCGACTGTGTGAACGTGGAGTCACTGTCCCGGGAGCCGGAGCGCATCCTCGACGTCGAGTGGGCGCCCACCCAGTCCTCGGTCTTCCTGGTCGCCATCCAGGTCGAGGCGCTGGACCGCTCCCGGCTGCTGTCGGACGTCACCCGTGTCCTGTCCGACCAGCACGTCAACATCCTCTCCGCGGCCGTCCAGACCTCTCGCGACCGCGTCGCCACCTCCCGCTTCACCTTCGAGATGGGCGACCCGAAGCACCTCGGGCACGTCCTGAAGGCCGTACGAGGCGTCGAGGGCGTCTACGACGTCTACCGGGTGACCTCGGCCCGCAGGTCGTAGGGCATACGCAGCGCATACGACGAACGGGCCCCGCACCGGCCGGTGCGGGGCCCCTTCACAGCTCGCAGGGCGGGTCGGTCAGCCGCCGAACTCCTGCAGACCCTTCAGGGCCTGGTCCAGCAGGGCCTGGCGGCCCTCCAGCTCGCGCTGGAGCTTGTCGGCCTTGGCGGTGTTGCCCTGGGCGCGCGCCTGCTCGATCTGGCCCTTGAGCTTGTCCACGGCGGCCTGGAGCTGGCCGGTCAGCCCCTCGGCACGCGCGCGTGCCTCCGGGTTGGTGCGGCGCCACTCGGCCTCCTCGGCCTCCTGGATCGCCCGCTCCACCGCGTGCATCCGGCCCTCGACCTTGGGGCGCGCGTCGCGCGGGACGTGGCCGATGGCCTCCCAGCGCTCGTTGACCGAGCGGAAGGCGGCCCGGGCTGCCTTCAGATCGGTCACCGGGAGGATCTTCTCGGCCTCCTCGGCCAGCTCCTCCTTGAGCTTCAGGTTCTCGGACTGCTCGGCGTCCCGCTCCGCGAAGACCGAACTGCGGGCGGCGAAGAACACGTCCTGGGCGCCGCGGAAGCGGTTCCACAGATCGTCCTCGTGCTCGCGCTGGGCGCGGCCCGCGGCCTTCCACTCCGTCATCAGCTCGCGGTAGCGCGCGGCCGTCGGACCCCAGTCCGTCGAACCGGACAGCGCCTCGGCCTCGGAGACCAGCCGCTCCTTGGCCTTGCGGGCCTCCTCGCGCTGCGCGTCCAGCGACGCGAAGTGCGCCTTGCGGCGCTTGGAGAAGGCCGAGCGGGCGTGCGAGAACCGGTGCCACAGCTCGTCGTCCGACTTGCGGTCCAGCCGCGGCAGACCCTTCCAGGTGTCCACCAGCGCCCGCAGCCGCTCACCCGCCGCCCGCCACTGGTCGGACTGCGCCAGCTGCTCCGCCTCGCTGACCAGAGCCTCCTTGGCGTGCCGGGCCTCGTCCGACTGCTTGGCCCGCTGCTGCTTGCGCTCCTCGCGCCGCGCCTCGACCGTCTCGACCAGCTTGTCCAGCCGCTGCCGCAGGGCGTCCAGATCGCCGACCGCGTGATGCGCGTCGACCTGCTCGCGGATGTGGTCGATCGCCGTCTGCGCGTCCTTCGCGGACAGGTCGGTCGTCTTCACTCGCTTCTCGAGGAGGCCGATCTCCACAACCAGGCCCTCGTACTTGCGCTCGAAATAGGCCAGCGCCTCCTCGGGGGAGCCCGCCTGCCAGGAACCGACGACCTGCTCGCCGTCGGCCGTACGCACGTACACGGTCCCCGTCTCGTCGACGCGGCCCCACGGGTCGCTGCTCACAGCGCCTCCTCCACATGATGCCTGCGGAGGGCTTCAGTACCCCCGGGCATCGTCCACAGTTTCGTCACGGCCAACATAGGCGACCGGCGGGTTGCCTGTCCGCATCCCGCGCGACCGAAATTTCGCACCTCGGGGTCGGGATACGGTCCCGACGCGATCAGGATTTGGTGACCGTTGCCTTGTTGATCACGACGGTCGCGTTGGGCGCCCCGTCGCCCTGGCCCGTGCTCTCGCCGGCGGCCGCGATCTTCTTCAGAACCTTCAGGCCCGAGGCTGAAATCGTACCGAAAGGCGTGTAGCTCGGGGGAAGCTGACTGTCCTGGTAGACGAGGAAGAACTGGCTGCCGCCGGTGTGCTTCTGGCCGGTGTTCGCCATCGCGACCGTGCCCGCCGGATAGACCCCGCCCTTCAGGCTTTTGTCCTTGAGGTTCTCGTCCGGGATCGTGTAGCCGGGACCGCCGCTGCCGCTGCCCGTCGGGTCGCCGCACTGCAGCACGTAGATGCCGTTGGTGGTGAGCCGGTGGCACTTGGTGTGGTCGAAGAAGCCCTTCGACGCCAGGAAGTCGAACGAGTTCACGGTGTGCGGGGCCGCCGAGGTCTTCAGCGCGATGTCGATGTCACCGCACGTCGTGGCGAGCTTCATCGTGTACTTCGCCGACGTGTCGATGGTCGTCGTCGGCTCCTTCTTCCAGCTCAGCTTCTTCACCGAGCCCTCGGCCGGCTTCGCGCACGGGTCCGGGGCCTTGCTGGTCGGAGCCGCGCTCGGGGTGGTCTCGGAGCTGGCGTTCGCCTTCTTGTCGTCCTTCAGGACCCCGGTCGTGTAGATCGCGACGCTGCCTATCAGGATCACGCCGAGCACCGACGCGATCACCGAGTTGCGCATGCGCGCCTTGCGCCGCGCCTCCGTGCGCCGCTGCTGCTGCCGCAAGAACTTCTCCCGCGCGAGCTGCCGCTTCCGCTGTTCCTGGGTGACCACGGGGTTTTCTCCTCATGCGTCTCTTACGCCGACTGGGACGCGTGCGTCTGGTGAGCCGAGCGCCTGCGTGTGCCCCGTACCGTATATGGGTTCGCTGAGGATTCGGCAGCGCCGGTAGGCTCTGACGACAGCTGTAGCCATTCGTTGACAGCAGCTGCAGCCGCCCGTAATCGACACCACGAAGGACGATCGTGCTCATTGCCGGGTTCCCCGCCGGGGCCTGGGGGACGAACTGTTATCTCGTCGCCCCGGCCGCCGGTGAGGAGTGCGTGATCATCGACCCCGGCCACCAGGCCGCCCAAGGCGTCGAGGAAGCGCTGAAGAAGCATCGGCTCAAGCCCGTCGCAGTCGTCCTCACCCATGGCCACATCGACCATGTGGCCTCGGTCGTCCCGGTGTGCGGCGCGCACGACGTCCCCGCGTGGATCCACCCCGAGGACCGCTACATGATGGCGGACCCGGAAAAAGCGCTCGGCCGTTCCATCGGAATGCCGCTGATGGGCGAGCTGACCGTGGGGGAGCCGGACGACGTCAGGGAGCTGACCGACGGCGCGAAGCTGGCGCTCGCGGGTCTGGAGTTCTCCGTCGCGCACGCGCCCGGCCATACCAAGGGGTCGGTGACCTTCCAGATGCCCGAGACCACGGACATCCCTTCCGTGTTCTTCTCCGGGGATCTGCTCTTCGCCGGCTCCATCGGACGCACCGACCTGCCCGGCGGTGACATGGCCGAGATGCTCGACTCGCTGGCCCGTGTGTGCCTGCCGCTCGACGACTCGACCGTGGTGCTGTCCGGCCACGGCCCCCAGACGACCATCGGCCAGGAGCGTGCCACCAACCCCTATCTGCGGCAGGTGGCCGCCGGCCCGGGAGCGGATGTCGACGCTCCCCGACGAGGAATGTGACGAGAGACTTCCGTGAGCACCTTTCAGGCCCCCAAGGGCACGTACGACCTGATCCCGCCCGACAGCGCCAAGTACCTGGCGGTCCGCGAGGCGATCGCCGCGCCCCTGCGCAACTCCGGCTACGGCTACATCGAGACGCCCGGCTTCGAGAGCGTGGAGCTCTTCGCGCGCGGTGTCGGTGAGTCGACCGACATCGTGACGAAGGAGATGTACGCCTTCGAGACCAAGGGCGGCGACAAGCTGGCGCTGCGTCCCGAGGGGACGGCGTCCGTGCTGCGCGCGGCACTCGAGGCCAACCTGCACAAGCTGGGCAACCTGCCGGTCAAACTCTGGTACTCCGGCTCGTACTACCGCTACGAGCGCCCCCAGAAGGGCCGCTACCGGCACTTCTCCCAGGTCGGCGCCGAGGCGATCGGTGCGGAGGACCCGGCCCTCGACGCCGAGCTGATCATCCTCGCCGACCAGGCGTACCGCTCGCTCGGCCTGAGCGACTTCCGGATCCTGCTCAACAGCCTGGGCGACAAGGAGTGCCGGCCGGTGTACCGGGCCGCGCTGCAGGACTTCCTGCGCGGGCTGGACCTGGACGAGGACACCCTGCGCCGGGCCGAGATCAACCCACTGCGCGTCCTGGACGACAAGCGTGAGTCGGTCCAGAAGCAGCTGGGTGACGCCCCGCTCCTGCGCGACTACCTCTGCGACGCCTGCAAGGCGTACCACGAGGAGGTCCGCGAGCTGATCACCGCCGCGGGCGTGGCCTTCGAGGACGACCCGAAGCTGGTCCGCGGGCTGGACTACTACACCCGTACGACCTTCGAGTTCGTCCACGACGGTCTGGGCTCGCAGTCCGCGGTGGGCGGCGGCGGCCGTTACGACGGACTGTCGGAGATGATCGGCGGCCCCGCGCTGCCGTCCGTCGGCTGGGCCCTCGGCGTCGACCGCACGGTCCTGGCGCTGGAGGCCGAGGGCGTCGAGCTCGAACTGCCCTCCACCACCAGCGTGTTCGCGGTGCCGCTGGGGGAGGAGGCCCGCCGGATCCTGTTCGCGAAGGTCACCGAGCTGCGCAAGCTCGGCATCGCGGCCGACTTCTCCTACGGCGCCAAGGGGCTCAAGGGCGCCATGAAGAACGCCAACCGCAGTGGCGCCCGCTACACGATCGTCGCCGGCGAGCGCGACCTCGCCGAGGGCGTCGTCCAGCTCAAGGACATGGAGTCGGGCGAGCAGACGGCGATCGGCGTGAACGAGATCGTGGCGGAACTGGAGTCACGGCTCGGCTAGGACGGCCCCTTGGTGTTCCCTCAACTCGCCGCCATCAGGCGGCAGTTGGGGGGCGCTGTCCCCTCTCGGCATTTCTTGGGCTGGTGGTGTCTGTCATTGGTCGAGGAGCCCGTGGCGGATTGCGTGGGTGACGGCGGCTGTGCGGTCGGTGACGCCGAGTTTGGCGAATGCGCGCAGCAGATGGGTCTTCACCGTCGACTCGCCGATGAACAGGCGTCGGCCGATCTCCGCGTTCGTGCAGCCCTCCGCGACCAGCCCCAGTACGGACGTCTCCCGTTCCGAGAGCCTTGGGCGCTCCGGCCTGGCGCGGAGCCGGTCCACCAGGCGGGCCGCCACCGACGGGGCGAGGACCGTCTCGCCGCGCGCCGCCGCCCGTATCGCCTCCGCCAGTTCGCCGCGCGGCATGTCCTTGAGCAGATAGCCCGCCGCGCCCGCCTCGACCGCGCGCAGGATGTCCCGGTCCGTCTCGTACGTCGTCAGGACGATCACTCGGCACGGCAGACCTGCCTCGCTCATCCGCACGATCGAGTCGACGCCCCCGCCGCCGGGCATCCGCAGGTCCATCAGGACGATGTCGGGCTGCAGTTCGGCTGCCAGCGCCTCCGCCCGCGGCCCGTTCGCCGCGTCGGCGACCACCTCCAGATCCGGCTCGGCGCTGAGCATTGCCCGCAGACCCTCCCGTACGACGGGATGGTCGTCGGCGAGGACGATCCGGATCATCGAGCGCTCCTCACGGGCGAGATGGGCAGGCTGACGGTCACCGTCGTGCCGTCGCCCGGCGCACTGCGGATCCGTGCGCTGCCGCCGACCTCGGTGGCCCGGGCGCGCAGCCCCGCGAGGCCGTAGCCGGCGCACGGGGTGCCGGGGTCGAATCCGCGGCCGTCGTCCCGCACGGAGAGGGTCAGGGTGTCGTCGGCGTAGGTCAGCGCGATACCCACCACCGCTGAACTCCCGGCATGCTTACGGGCGTTGGCGAGGGCCTCCTGGCAGGAGCGCAGCGCCACGACCTCGGGGCCGGCCGGCAGCGGCCGTACCGGACCGGTCACCACCAGCGTCGCCTCGTGGCGGGCGGCGAGGCGGCTGAGGGCGTCCGGCAGGGACGCGCCGTCGAGGTCGGCGGGGGCGGTCCCGGCGACCAGGGCACGGGCCTCGGCGAGGTTCTGCCGGGCGGTCTCGTCCATCAGGGCGAGGTGGCGGCGGGCCTGCGGGAGGTCGTGGTCGAGTTCGGCCTCCACCGCCTGGATCAGCATCACCAGACTGGTGAAGCCCTGTGCGAGGGTGTCGTGGATCTCCCGGGCCATGCGCTCCCGCTCGGCGAGGGCGCCATGGGCGGCCGACAGCCGGGAGACCTCGTGCCGGCTGGCGTCCAGCTCGGCGATCAACTCGGCCCGCTCCACGCTCTGTTCGATGATGCGGATGATCCAGCTGCCGATCACGATCGAGAAGACCAGCATCATCCCGGAGAACAGGAAGTTGGCGAAGACCTGTTCGCCGCTCGGCCGCCGCAGCAGGGCCCAGCCCACCACCGGCGCCAGGTTGATGAAGGACACGGCGACCAGGGCCCAGCGCATGCGCAGGGTCATGAAGCACTGCGGGATCAGCGCGAACGCCACCAGCCGCGTCTCGTCGACCAGGATCGCCGACGGCAGGAACAGCGCCATCGCCAGGGCCAGATAGCGCAGCGCCCGCCCCTGCTCCGGCGGATCCTCCTGGATCAGCGCCCGGCCCACCCCCACGTACAGCGGCACCAGCGGGACGAGCAGCCCGACCGCGACCAGTCGTGCGGCCCAGCTCTGCTGCCCCGCGCCCAGCACGAAGACGACCGTGACCACCCAGGCGAGGGCGAAGTACAGATCCCAGAGCCGGACCGAGCGGTCCCAGGCGTGCGCCTCCGGCGCGGCACCCGGCAGGGTCATCCCGTGCGCCGGTCCTTCCAGCGGAACGTCAGCAGACACAGCACCAATCCTCCGACGCACCAGGCGGCCAGCACCAGCGCGACCTTCCCGAACTCCCAACTTCCCGTCTGTTCCAGGACCTTCGCGGAGTCCGGCAGGAACACGCCGCGCAGCCCCTGGCACAGCCACTTCAGCGGGAACAGGGCACCGATGTTCAGCATCCAGTTCGGAAGGGTGTCGATGGAGATGTACACGCCGGAGATGAACTGCAGCACCAGGAACGGCAGGACGACCACCGAGCTGGCGCTCTTCGCCGACCTGGGCACCGAGCTGATCGCGATGCCGAGCAGCGCGCACCCGGTCAGCCCCAGCACGAAGATCCAGGCGAAGTCGAACCACCGGGAGGCGTCGGTGGGCAGATCGACGTCGTACAGGCTGGTGCCGACGAGCAGCAGGATCGCCGTCTCCACCACCCCCGTGAACAGCACCAGCCAGATCTTGCCCAGGAAGTAGGCGGACGGCGGCATCGGCGTCCCGCCCAGCCGGCGCAGCACCTTCTCGTCCCGTTCGACGGCGATCGAGATGCCCAGCGACTGGAAACTCGTCGACATGATGCCGGAGGCCATCATCGCGGGCACGTACAGCTGCGAGGCGTTGACCCCGGTGCCGGGCACGCCGTCGCGGAAGATCGACGCGAACAGGAACAGGAAGACGACGGGGAAGCAGAAGGAGAACACCACCTGGTCGCGCTGCCGGAAGAACTGCCTGATCTCCAGCCCGCCCCGCCGCACCCCCAGACCCCACGCCCCGGGCAGCCGCTCCGCGGGCGCCTCGGTCCGGCTCCGCACGGTGGTCGTCGTCATCGCGCGTCCTCCTGTCCGGTCAGCCGGAGGTAGACGTCCTCCAGCGTGGGGCGGGTCACCCTGAGGCCCGGGATCTCGCCGTCGAAGCGGTGCGTCAGTTCGGCGACCGTCCGGGTCGGCGTGTGCGTGCGCTCCGTGCGCGTGACGCCGTCCGGCTCGGTCCACTCGACGGTGGCCTCCGTGCCGTGACGCCCCCGCAGGGCGGCCGGTTCGCCCTCGGCGACGACCCGGCCGCGCGAGACGATCGCGAGCCGGTCGGCGAGGGCCTCCGCCTCCTCCAGGTAGTGCGTGGTCAGCAGGATGGTGGTGCCCTCCTCGGCGAGCAGCCTGATCAGGTCCCAGAACTGCCGCCGGGCCGCCGGGTCGAAGCCGGTCGTCGGCTCGTCCAGAAGCAGCAGTTCGGGGTCGCCGATCACACCCAGCGCCACGTCCAGCCGTCGGCGCTGACCGCCCGACAGCGCCTTGATCCGGCTGTCCGACTTCGCCTCCAGACCCACCAGGCGGATGACCTCCTCCGGGTCGCGCGGCCTCGGGTAGTAGCGGGCGAAGTGCCGTACGGTCTCGCGGACCGTCAACTCCGCGGGCGCGGATTCGTCCTGCCAGACGATTCCCACACGGGACCTCCACGCGCGCGTGGAGGTCTCCGGATCCGAACCGAGCACGGACACCTCGCCCCCGTCCCGGGAGCGGTTGCCCTGGAGGATCTCCACCGTCGTGCTCTTGCCCGCGCCATTGGGTCCGAGCAGGCCGAACACCTCACCGCGCCGGATGCCGAGATCGACGCCGTCCACCGCGGTGACGTCCCCGTACCGCTTGCGCAGCCCCCGGACATCCACCACGAGTTCGTACGCGTGTGCTGTCATGCCGTCGAGCATCGTCCGGAACCGAACGCACCGGGACGACCGTGCGTACTTCCTTATGTCCACCGAACGGTGGACAGGGGCCCCGGTGCGGCACAATGGCCCCTGCCCGAAGAACGTCCCCCTCCCCAGCAGACGGAATCGACGTGATGAGCAAGACCACAGTCAAAGACGTCTCCACCGAGCCCGAGCCGAACAGCGCGGCCCCCGGGACGCGCACGCTCGGCGGCAGCCGTGCCCTCGCCCTGCTGCTGATCATCACCGGGGCGGCCGGCCTGCTGGCCGCGTGGGTCATCACGATCGACAAGTTCAAGCTTCTCGAGGCCAAGGTCGAGGGCAAGACCTTCACCCCGGGCTGCAGCCTCAACCCGGTCGTCTCCTGCGGCAGCGTGATGGAGTCCAAGCAGGCAGCCGCCTTCGGGTTCCCCAACCCGATGCTCGGCCTGGTCTGCTACGGCATCGTCATCTGCGTCGGCATGAGCCTGCTGGCCCGCGCCCGCTTCCCCCGCTGGTACTGGCTGGCCTTCAACTTCGGCACGCTCTTCGGCGTGGGCTTCTGCACCTGGCTGCAGTTCCAGTCCCTGTACCGGATCAACGCCCTGTGCCTGTGGTGCTCGCTGGCCTGGGTCGCCACGATCACCATGTTCTGGTACGTCACCTCCTTCAACATCCGCAACGACTTCCTGCCGACCCCCCGCTGGCTGAAGAGCTTCTTCGGCGAGTTCACCTGGGTCATGCCCGTGCTGCACATCGGCATCATCGGCATGCTGGTCCTCACGCGCTGGTGGGACTTCTGGACCAGCTGACATCGCCGGCCGCGTTGTCAGTGCGGTGATTTAGGGTTTCAGCGTGGAGCCCGACCTGTTCACCGCCGCCGCAGAAGAACGCCAGGAGAAGGATCCGGCAGGAAGCCCCCTGGCGGTACGGATGCGCCCGCGCACCCTCGACGAGGTGGTGGGCCAGCAGCACCTGCTCAAGCCCGGTTCACCCCTGCGCCGCCTGGTCGGCGAGGGCGCGGGCGGCCCGGCCGGACCGTCCTCGGTGATCCTCTGGGGCCCGCCCGGCACGGGCAAGACGACTCTGGCGTACGTCGTCTCCAAGGCCACCAACAAGCGCTTCGTCGAGCTGTCGGCGATCACCGCGGGCGTCAAGGAGGTCCGCGCCGTCATCGACGGCGCCCGCCGCGCCACCGGGGGATACGGCAAGGAGACCGTCCTCTTCCTGGACGAGATCCACCGCTTCAGCAAGGCCCAGCAGGACTCCCTGCTCCCCGCGGTCGAGAACCGCTGGGTCACCCTGATCGCGGCCACCACCGAGAACCCGTACTTCTCGGTGATCTCCCCGCTGCTGTCCCGCTCCCTGCTCCTCACCCTCGAACCGCTCACCGACGACGACATCCGGGGCCTGCTCAAGCGGGCGCTCGGCGACGAGCGGGGCCTGAAGGACGTCGTCACCCTCCCCGAGGACACCGAGGACCACCTCCTGCGCATCGCCGGCGGCGACGCCCGCCGCGCCCTGACCGCCCTGGAGGCGGCCGCGGGGGCCGCCCTGGACAAGGGCGAGACGGAGATCGCGCTGACGACCCTGGAGGAGGTCGTCGACCGGGCGGCCGTCACGTACGACCGCGACGGCGACCAGCACTACGACGTCGCCAGCGCCCTCATCAAGTCCATCAGGGGCTCGGACGTCGACGCCGCCCTGCACTACCTGGCCCGCATGATCGAGGCCGGCGAGGACCCCCGGTTCATCGCCCGCCGCCTGATGATCTCCGCGAGCGAGGACATCGGCCTGGCCGACCCGAACGCGCTGCCGATCGCGGTCGCCGCCGCCCAGGCCGTCGCCATGATCGGCTTCCCCGAGGCCGCCCTCACCCTCAGCCACGCCACCATCGCCCTCGCCCTGGCCCCGAAGTCCAACGCCGCGACCACCGCGATCGGCGCCGCCCTGGACGACGTACGCAAGGGACTGGCGGGCCAGGTGCCGCCGCACTTGCGCGACGGGCACTACAAGGGCGCCGCCAAGCTCGGGCACGCGCAGGGGTACGTCTATCCGCACGACCTGCCCGAGGGCATCGCCGAGCAGCAGTACGCCCCGGACACCGTCAAGGACCGCGAGTACTACACCCCGACCCGGCACGGAGCCGAGGCGCGGTACGCGGACGCCGTCGAGTGGACCAGGAAGCACCTCGGTCGGAGGCGGTCCTGAGCACCCTGTAGAATCCGTCGGAGTGCCGAGTCCCGCGCAGTCAGAGCGGGACAGCAGGCCGGAACCCCCAGCGGGTTCCAGGAGCGTCGCGCACCGTCGAACGGTGTCGCGGGCAGCCCACCACCACTCGTCGCAGGACGGGACCGGTCGGTGGGCCACTCGCGTGCTGCACGTATGTGCCCAGACCAGGGGAGCGGCTGCCCACCCGGTCCGGTAACGGACCAGGCGGGATTCCCCGGCTGCGGATGCGACCTCCCCTAACCCTGACAAGCCGAATATCAGAAGGAAGAAAGAGACAGTGGCGAACCAGTCCCGCCCCAAGGTCAAGAAGTCGCGTGCCCTCGGCATCGCGCTGACCCCGAAGGCCGTCAAGTACTTCGAGGCCCGCCCCTACCCGCCGGGTGAGCACGGCCGTGGCCGCAAGCAGAACTCGGACTACAAGGTCCGTCTGCTGGAGAAGCAGCGTCTGCGCGCGCAGTACGACATCTCCGAGCGCCAGCTGGTCCGTGCCTACGAGCGTGCCTCCAAGGTGCAGGGCAAGACCGGTGAGGCCCTGATCGTGGAGCTCGAGCGCCGTCTCGACGCCCTGGTGCTGCGTTCGGGCATCGCCCGCACGATCTACCAGGCCCGTCAGATGGTCGTTCACGGCCACATCGAGGTCAACGGCCAGAAGGTCGACAAGCCGTCGTTCCGCGTCCGTCCCGACGACGTCGTGATGGTCCGCGAGCGCAGCCGCGAGAAGACCCTCTTCCAGATCGCCCGCGAGGGTGGCTTCGCCCCCGACGGCGAGACCCCGCGCTACCTGCAGGTGAACCTCAAGGCCCTGGCGTTCCGCCTGGACCGCGAGCCGAACCGCAAGGAAGTTCCGGTCATCTGCGACGAGCAGCTCGTCGTCGAGTACTACGCCCGCTGATCACCGGCAGGCCGTAGCACCACCTCAGCCCGCCGTCTCCCCGCCCTTGTGGGCGCGGGAGGCGGCGGGCTGCTGCGTCAGCACGCCCGCCGTCGTGTGCCGCACCGGTCCGCGCGGTGCGGGCAGGGCGCCCAGCGGCCGCTCCAGCGCCCGGGACACCGCCGCCTCCCGCACCAGCCGCGCCCCTTCCCGTACGCACTCCTCGTAGCGCGCGTCGCCCAGCCGCTCCCGGGCCGTCGCCTCGCACAGCTCGTGCGGGGCGTTGAAGTACGCCGAGCCGAACAGCGGCAGCCCCACCGACCGCCACATCCGGCCCGCCGCCCCGTGCAGCACCGCCGCCTCCGCGGCGTCGCCCTCCACCACCGTGACCAGCGCCAGCAGCTCCACCGCCAGCACCGAGCCGAGCAGGTCGTGGAAGGCGTGGGCGCTGCCCAGACACTCGGTCAGCAGGGCCCGGGCCCGCTCGAGGTCGCCGTCGGCCCAGGCCGCGTACGCCAGCACGAACAGCGCGTAGGAGCGGGTCCACCGCTCGCCGTGGTCCTCGCACACCCGGCGCACGTCCTCGCACAACCGCACCGCGCCCGGCAGATCGCCCTGGAGGCGCGGGTCATCGCCAGCTCGACCTGGCCCATCAGCACGTTGCTGTTGAGCTCGCCGATCCCGTGGTAGCGATCGAGCGCCGAGCGCAGCAGCGCCTCCGCGCGGGCCATGTCGTCCGTGACCAGGGCCAGACAGCCGGTGCGGTGCTCGGCGTAGGCCACCGCCGTAGGGTCGCCGGAGCGCTCCGCCTCCTCACGGCACTCCTGGAGCGCGGCCAGCGCGGACACCGTGTCGCCCTGCAGGATCGCCACATAGCCGAGCACCCCCAGCGCCTTCAGCCGGGACTGGTCGTGGCCCGAGTCCAGCCGGACGACCTGCTCCAGCCAGTGCCGGCCCTCCGACAGCCGCCCGCCCAGCAGAACCACAGCGAGCCCGCGAGGTAATGGCCCAGATGCGCCTCCTCCGGCTCGCTCAGGCAGTGCTCCAGCGCGCGGCGCAGATTCGGCAGCTCCACCTCCACCCGCGCGGCCACCTCGGCCTGACGCGGCGAGAACCAGTCCAGCTCGCACCAGGTCGCCAGCCCCAGGTACCAGTCCCGGTGCCGCCGCCGCAGCCGGGCCGCGTCCCCGGTCGCCTCCAGCCACTCGGCGCCGTACGCCCGCACGGTGTCGAGCATCCGGTAGCGCACCCCAGCCGGCGTCTCCTCGCGTGCGAGCACTGACTGCGCGAGCAACTCGGTCAGTACCTCGAGGACGTCGTCGGCGTCCAGACCGTGCCCAGCGCACACGTACTCGACCGCCTCCAGGTCGAACCGTCCGGCGAACACCGACAGCCGCGACCACAGCAACCGCTCCCGCGGTGTGCACAGTTCATGGCTCCAGCCGACCGCCAGCCGCAGCGTCCGATGCCGGGGGAGTGCGTCCCGGCCGCCACCGGTCAGCAGCCGGAACCGGTCGTCGAGTCGCTCCAGCAACCGCCCCGGGGACAGTGCCCGCAGCCGCCCGGCCGCCAGCTCGACCGCCAGTGGGATGCCGTCGAGGCGGCGGCACAGCGCGCGTACGTCCTGCTCGTCCGTGACCCGCACGCCCTGCAGGGCCGCTCGCTCGGTGAACAGCTCCACCGCGTCGTCCTCGCCGAGCGGCTCCAGCGGGAACACCTGCTCTCCCGCCACGGCCAGCGGCCGGCGCCCCACCGCGAGGATCCTGAGCCCCGGCACCTCGCGCAGCAACTCGCCCACCAGCTCGGCACACGCCTCCACGAGATGCTCGAACCCGTCGAGAACGAGGAGGAGTTGGCGCTCGGCGAGATGCGCGAGCAGCGTCTCGCGCGGCAGCCGTGTCGTGTGATCCGTCAGGCCCAGCGCCTCCACGACCGCGTGGTCGACGAACTCCGGGTCGCGCACCGGCGCCAGCTCCGCCCGCCACACCCCGTCGCGCGGCGCGCGCCGTGCCGCGGTCCGGGCCGCCAGCCGCGACTTGCCGACTCCGCCGGCGCCGGTCACCGTCACCAGCCGCGCGGCGTCGAGTGCCCGTGCGAGCCCGGCGAGTTCGGCCGAGCGCCCCACGAACGCGTCGAGCTCCAGGGGCAGATTGCCGAGGACCGGGCTGTCGCCGCACTGATGATCCCGCATGGAATACGGAGCGTACTGAGTCGTGTTCAGTCCGTACAATCACCGAGCGCAACTCGGCAGCGCGCCCCTCGGAATCCGGTACGGAGCGCCGCGCCCGGCGCGATAGGCTCGGTCCACTGCTTTTCCAATGGTTCCGATGTTCAGAGCAAGTTCAGGGAGCGGGTGCGCGTGGTGTCCGGTGGTGAGGTGGCCGGGATCCTGGTGGCCGTGTTCTGGGCGATCCTGGTCTCCTTCCTCGCCGTGGCGCTGGCGAGACTGGCCCAGACGCTCAGGGCGACCACCAAGCTGGTGGCGGACGTGACCGACCAGGCCGTCCCCCTGCTGGCCGACGCCTCCGCGGCGGTGCGCTCCGCGCAGACCCAGATCGACCGGGTCGACGCGATCGCCACCGACGTCCAGGAGGTCACCTCCAACGCCTCCGCCCTGTCCACCACCGTCGCCTCCACCTTCGGCGGCCCCCTGGTCAAGGTCGCCGCCTTCGGCTACGGCGTCCGCCGGGCCCTGGGAGCCCGCCGCGAGGACGTGCCCGCCAAGGAGTCCCGGCGTACCGTGATCGTGGGCCGGACCGTCCCGGCGTCGCGGCGGGGCAAGCGGAAGAAGGACTGAGACCTAGCGATGTTCCGCCGTACGTTCTGGTTCAGCACGGGCGTCGCCGCCGGTGTGTGGGCCACCACCAAGGTCAACCGCAAGCTGAAGCAGCTGACCCCCGAGAACCTCGCGGTCGGCGCGGCCAACAAGGCGCTCGAGGCCGGTCACCGCATCAAGGACCGCGCGGTCGGCTTCGCGCTGGACGTCCGCGACAACATGGCCCGGCGGGAGGAGGAGCTGGGCGAGGCCCTCGGCATCAACGCGGCCCCCGAGCTCCCCGCGCCCCGGCGGTACGCCGCCATCGAGAACCGCAACAACCCGAAGTACGTCGACGGTTCGACGTACCAGACGTACTCGAACAACTCGTACAACCGGAATGAGGACCACTGATGGAGTCGGCCGAGATTCGCCGCCGCTGGCTGAGCTTCTTCGAGGAGCGCGGGCACACCGTCGTCCCTTCGGCGTCGCTCATCGCGGACGACCCGACTCTGCTCCTCGTCCCGGCTGGCATGGTGCCCTTCAAGCCCTACTTCCTGGGTGAGGTCAAGCCGCCCTTCGACCGTGCCACCAGCGTCCAGAAGTGCGTGCGCACGCCGGACATCGAGGAGGTCGGCAAGACCACCCGGCACGGCACCTTCTTCCAGATGTGCGGCAACTTCTCCTTCGGCGACTACTTCAAGGAAGGCGCCATCAAGTACGCCTGGGAGCTGCTCACCACGCCCCAGGACAAGGGCGGTTACGGCCTGGAGCCCGACCGCCTGTGGATCACCGTCTACAAGGACGACGACGAGGCCGAGCGCATCTGGCACGAGGTCGTCGGGGTGCCGAAGGAGCGCATCCAGCGCCTCGGCATGAAGGACAACTACTGGTCCATGGGCGTCCCCGGGCCCTGCGGCCCCTGTTCCGAGATCAACTACGACCGCGGCCCCGAGTTCGGCGTCGAGGGCGGCCCCGCCGTCAACGACGAGCGGTACGTGGAGATCTGGAACCTCGTCTTCATGCAGTACGAGCGCGGCGAGGGCATCGGCAAGGACAACTTCGAGATCCTCGGCGAGCTCCCCAGCAAGAACATCGACACGGGCCTCGGCCTGGAGCGACTCGCGATGATTCTGCAGGGCGTGCAGAACATGTACGAAATCGACACCTCCATGGCCGTCATCAACAAGGCCACCGAGCTGACCGGTGTCGCCTACGGCGACGCTCACGCCTCGGACGTCTCCCTGCGCGTGGTCACCGACCACATGCGCACCTCCGTCATGCTCATCGGCGACGGCGTCACCCCGGGCAACGAGGGCCGCGGCTACGTCCTGCGCCGCATCATGCGCCGCGCCATCCGCAACATGCGGCTGCTGGGCGCCACCGGCCCGGTCGTGCTCGACCTGATCGACACCGTGATCGGCATGATGGGCCAGCAGTACCCGGAGCTGGTCACCGACCGCGAGCGCATCGAGAAGGTCGCGCTCGCCGAGGAGAACGCCTTCCTCAAGACGCTGAAGGCCGGCACCAACATCCTCGACACGGCCGTCACCGAGACCAAGCAGGCCGGTGGCACGGTCCTCGCCGGTGACAAGGCGTTCCTGCTCCACGACACCTGGGGCTTCCCGATCGACCTCACCCTGGAGATGGCCGCCGAACAGGGCCTCTCCGTGGACGAGGAGGGCTTCCGCCGCCTGATGAAGGAGCAGCGGGAGCGCGCCAAGGCCGACGCCCAGGCCAAGAAGACCGGCCACGCCGGCGCGGGCGCCTACCGGGAGATCGCCGACAAGGTCGGTGAGACCGACTTCATCGGCTACAGCGACACCGAGGGCGAGTCCACGATCGTCGGCATCCTCGTCGACGGCGCCTCCTCCCCGGCCGCCACCGAGGGCGACGAGGTCGAGATCGTCCTCGACCGCACCCCCTTCTACGCCGAGGGCGGCGGCCAGATCGGCGACACCGGCCGCATCAAGGTCGACACCGGTGCCGTCATCGAGGTCCGCGACTGCCAGAAGCCGGTCCCTGGCGTCTACGTCCACAAGGGCGTCGTCCAGGTCGGCGAGGTGACGGTCGGCGCAAAGGCCCACGCCTCCATCGACGCCCGCCGCCGGACGGCCATCGCCCGCGCCCACTCGGCCACCCACCTCACCCACCAGGCGCTGCGCGACGCGCTCGGCCCGACGGCCGCCCAGGCCGGTTCCGAGAACCAGCCCGGCCGCTTCCGCTTCGACTTCGGCTCGCCCTCCGCCGTCCCGACGGCCGTGATGACCGACGTCGAGCAGAAGATCAACGAGGTCCTCGCCCGCGACCTCGACGTCCGCGCCGACATCATGGGCATCGACGAGGCCAAGAAGCAGGGCGCCATCGCCGAGTTCGGCGAGAAGTACGGCGAGCGGGTGCGCGTGGTGACCATCGGCGACTTCTCCAAGGAGCTGTGCGGCGGCACGCACGTCCACAACACCTCCCAGCTGGGCCTGGTGAAGCTGCTCGGCGAGTCGTCGATCGGTTCCGGTGTCCGCCGTATCGAGGCCCTGGTCGGCGTCGACGCCTACAACTTCCTCGCCCGCGAGCACACGGTCGTCGCCCAGCTCCAGGAGCTGATCAAGGGCCGTCCCGAGGAGCTTCCGGAGAAGGTCTCCGCCATGCTCGGCAAGCTGAAGGACGCCGAGAAGGAGATCGAGAAGTTCCGCGGCGAGAAGGTGCTCCAGGCCGCCGCCGGTCTCGCCGGATCCGCCAAGGACATCCGCGGCATCGCCGTCGTCACGGGGCAGGTCCCGGACGGTACGACCCCCGACGACCTGCGCAAGCTGGTCCTCGACGTCCGCGGCCGCATCCAGGGCGGACGGGCCGCCGTGGTGGCCCTCTTCACGGTCAACAACGGCAAGCCCCTCACCGTCATCGCCACCAACGAACCCGCCCGCGAGCGGGGTCTGAAGGCCGGTGACCTGGTGCGCACCGCCGCCAAGACCCTCGGCGGCGGCGGTGGCGGCAAGCCGGACGTCGCCCAGGGCGGCGGCCAGAACCCGGCCGCCATCGGCGAGGCTGTCGACGCGGTCGAGCGGCTGGTCACGGACACGGCGAAGTGACCATGCGCAGAGGCCGGCGGCTCGCCATCGACGTCGGGGACGCCCGGATCGGGGTCGCCTCCTGCGACCCCGATGGGATCCTCGCCACCCCGGTGGAGACGGTCCCCGGCCGTGACCTCCCGGCAGCCCACCGCCGGCTGCGTCAGCTGGTCGAGGAGTACGAGCCGATCGAGGTCGTCGTCGGACTCCCGCGCTCCCTCAAGGGGGGCGAGGGACCGGCCGCGGTAAAGGTTCGGGCCTTCGCCCAGGAGCTGGCCAAGGGCATCAAGCCCGTCCCGGTCCGTCTGGTCGACGAGCGGATGACCACGGTGACGGCCAGTCAGGGACTGCGCGCCTCAGGGGTGAAGGCCAAGAAGGGCCGCTCGGTGATCGACCAGGCAGCCGCTGTGATCATCCTCCAGCAAGCCCTGGAATCCGAACGGGTGTCAGGTAAAGCGCCCGGCGAGGGCGTCGAAGTGGTCATCTGATCGCGATACGGTAACGTTCCGCGCGACTGCGCCGCTGATTCGAACAGCCGGTGCACAGAAAGAGGCGGAACGGTGAGCGGGCCCGACGAAGGCCACGTGATCGCGCCCCGCCTCGCGGCTCTAGGGGTTTGATGACTGAGTATGGCCGGGGCCAAGGCTCCGAACCGTGGCATCCGGAGGACCCGTTGTACGGGGACGACGGATGGGGTGGACAGCAGGCCCACGCGGGCCAGCAGTCCCCCTACGGCGGCCAGCCGCAGCATTATCCGGAGCAGCCGCAGCAGCAGCAGCAGTACTACGACGGCGGCTGGGGCGAGGGCGAGCAGGCCCACTACGATCAGGCGCAGCAGTACCAGCAGTACGACCAGCAGTACGACCAGCAGTACTACGCGGGTCAGGGACAGCAGCAGTCGTACGACCAGCAGGCCTGGGGCCAGGGCACGCATACGCATGTCCAGTACACGGACCCCCAGGACCCCTATGCCCAGCAGGCGTCCGCCGGGTACGGCGGCGAGCAGCCCGACTACTACGGCACCCAGGACGCCTACCCCCCGCCCGAGCCGCCGAGCCGCCGCCAGGTGGAGCCCGAACCACCGCAGACCGACTGGGACCCGGGCCCCGACCAGGGAGAACACGCCTTCTTCGCCGGTGACGGCGACGGCGAGGCGGACGAGGCGGACGAGGACGTCGACCCGGGTGAGGGTCGCAAGGGCCGCGGCGGCAAGAAGCCGAAGAAGAAGAGCCGCAACGGCGTCGCCTGTCTCGTCCTCGTGCTGGTCTTCGGCGGCGGTGCCGCCGGTGTCGGCTATTTCAGCTGGCAGTTCTACCAAAATCGTTTCGGCCCGGCGCCGGACTACGCGGGCCAGGGTGACGGCGCCCAGGTCACGGTCGTCATCCCCAAGGGTGCCGGCGGCTATGTGATCGGGCAGAAGCTCAAGGAGGCGGGTGTCGTCAAAAGCGTCGACGCCTTCGTCTCGGCGCAGCAGTCGAACCCCGACGGCAAGAAGATCCAGGACGGCGTCTACACGCTCGAGAAGCAGATGTCGGCCGCCAGCGCGGTCGAACTGATGCTCAGCCCGAAGAGCCGCAGCAACCTGATCATCGCCGAGGGTACGCGCAACGCGTCCGTCTACAAGCTGATCGACGCGCGTCTCGGTGTCACCGACGGCACCACGGCGAAGATCGCCAAGCAGGACTACAAGAAGCTCGGCCTGCCCTCCTGGGCGCTGAACCACCCCAATCTCAAGGATCCGCTGGAAGGGTTCCTCTACCCGTCCAGCTACGCGGTCAGCAAGGGCCAGAAGCCCGAGGCCGTCCTGAAGGACATGGTCACCCGGGCCAACGACAAGTACGAGGAACTGGGTCTGCGGAGCAAGGCCAAGAGCCTCGGCCTCGACAGCCCCTGGCAGCTGCTCACCGTGGCGAGCCTGGTACAGGCCGAGGGCACGAGCCACGATGACTTCCGCAAGATGGCCGAGGTCGTCTACAACCGTCTCAAGCCCGGCAACCCCGAGACCTACGGCTCGCTGGAGTTCGACTCGACGTACAACTACGTCAAGAACCAGAGCAAGATCGACCTGAGCATCGCCGAGCTGCGCAAGTACAACAACCCGTACAACACGTACTACGTCAAGGGACTGCCGCCCGGCCCGATCGACAACCCCGGCGAGGAGGCGATCAAGGGCGCGCTCGCCCCGACGCACGACGGCTGGTACTACTTCATCTCCCTGGACGGCAAGACCAGCAAGTTCACCAAGACGCTGGCCGAGCACGACAGGCTGGTCCAGGAGTTCAACGCGTCGAGGAACAAGAACTGATGGCAACACCCCACCGGGCGGCCGTGCTCGGCTCGCCCATCGCCCACTCCCTCTCGCCCCGGCTGCACACCGCGGCGTACCGGGCGCTGGGCCTGGACGACTGGTCGTACGACAGGTTCGAGATCGACGAGGCCGCGCTGCCCGGTTTCCTCGGCGGGCTCGGTCCCGAGTGGGCCGGGCTGTCACTGACCATGCCGCTCAAGCGGGCGGTCATCCCGCTGCTGGACGAGATGACCGACACGGCGGCCTCGGTGGAGGCCGTCAACACCGTGGTCTTCCGTCCGGACGGGCGGAAGGTCGGCGACAACACCGACATCCCGGGCCTGATCGCCGCCCTGGAGGAGCGGGGCGTGGAGAAGGTCGAGTCGGCGGCCGTTCTCGGCGCCGGGGCCACCGCGTCCTCGGCCCTCGCGGCCCTGGCCAGGCTGTGCAGCGGTGAGGTCACCGTGTACGTGCGCAGCGAGCGGCGCGCCGACGAGATGCGGCAGTGGGGCAGCAGGCTCGGTGTGCAGGTCCGCCCGGCGGACTGGGCCGAGGCGGTACGGGCCTTCGAGGCGCCCCTGGTGATCTCGACGACGCCCGCCGGAGGCACCGACCAGCTCGCCGCGTCGCTCCCCGACCGGGTCGGCACGCTCTTCGACGTCCTGTACGACCCCTGGCCCACCCCGCTCGCCGCCGCCTGGCGGGACCGCGGCGGGCAGGTGCTCAGCGGCCTCGACCTACTGGTGCACCAGGCCGTCTTCCAGTTCCACCAGTTCACCGGTGACCCGCGCTCTCCGCTGGCCGCGATGCGGGAGGCCGCCCGACCGGCCTGATCTGTCCGTCTGCCGGACTCGGATCTGAGCCGTCCCCGGGACGTGGGAGGATCGGAGGTGGCGGGCCAGATCCGCGCACCTGGTCGCGCCGTCGCCGTACGCGAGGACGCGCGTACGCAGCAGTACCAGGGCGCGAGCACTGAGGAGCACCGTTGAGCAGGTTGCGCTGGCTGACCGCGGGGGAGTCCCACGGTCCCGCACTCGTGGCGACGCTGGAGGGTCTTCCCGCCGGTGTGCCGATCACCACGGAGATGGTGGCGGACCACCTGGCCCGGCGCCGGCTCGGTTATGGACGCGGTGCGCGCATGAAGTTCGAGCGTGACGAGGTCACCTTCCTCGGCGGTGTGCGGCACGGTCTGACCCTCGGCTCGCCGGTCGCGGTCATGGTGGGCAACACCGAGTGGCCCAAGTGGGAGCAGGTCATGGCGGCCGACCCCATCGACCCCGAGATCCTCGCCGGGCTGGCCCGCAACGCCCCGCTGACCCGTCCTCGGCCCGGTCACGCCGACCTGGCGGGCATGCAGAAGTACGGCTTCGACGAGGCCCGCCCGATCCTGGAGCGTGCCTCGGCGCGGGAGACGGCGGCGCGGGTGGCGCTGGGCGCGGTGGCCCGGTCGTACCTGAAGGAGACGGCCGGCATCGAGATCGTCAGCCATGTCGTGGAGCTGTGCTCGGTGAAGGCCCCGCAGGGCGCGTACCCGACGCCGGCGGATGTGGAGAGGCTGGACGCCGACCCGCTGCGCTGTCTGGACGCGGACACCTCCAAGGCGATGGTCGCGGAGGTCGACCAGGCCCACAAGGACGGCGACACCCTCGGCGGTGTCGTCGAGGTGCTGGCCTACGGGGTGCCGGTGGGGCTGGGCTCGCACGTGCACTGGGACCGGAGGCTGGACGCCCGGCTGGCGGGTGCGCTGATGGGCATCCAGGCGATCAAGGGCGTCGAGGTCGGCGACGGGTTCGAGCTGGCGCGGGTGCCGGGTTCGAAGGCGCACGACGAGATCGTGGGCACGCCGGAGGGCATCCGGCGAGTCTCGGGCCGTTCCGGCGGCACCGAGGGTGGTCTGTCCACCGGTGAGCTGCTGCGGGTGCGGGCGGCGATGAAGCCGATCGCGACCGTGCCGCGGGCTTTGAAGACGGTGGACGTGGCCACCGGCGAGGCGACACAGGCGCACCACCAGCGCTCCGACGTCTCGGCCGTCCCGGCGGCCGGCATCGTCGCCGAGGCGATGGTGGCGCTGGTGCTGGCGGACGCGGTGGCGGAGAAGTTCGGCGGTGACAGCGTGGCCGAGACCAGCCGCAACGTGCGCTCCTACCTCGACAACCTGGCCATCCGGTGAGCGGGCCGCTTCTCGTCCTGGTCGGTCCGATGGGCGTGGGCAAGTCCACCGTCGGGCAACTGCTGGCCGGGCGGCTCGGGGTGGGTTACCGGGACACGGACGACGACATCGTCGCCGAGCAGGGCCGCAGCATCGCGGAGATCTTCGTCGACGAGGGCGAGCCGGTCTTCCGGGCGATCGAGAAGGCGGCCGTGCACCGGGCGCTCGGCGAGCACGAGGGGCTGCTGGCGCTGGGCGGCGGCTCGATCCTGGACGCGGACACCCGCGCGCTGCTGGCCGGGCAGCGGGTGGTCTACCTCTCGATGGACGTCGAGGAGGCGGTCAAGCGCACCGGGTTGAACGCGGCCCGTCCGCTGCTCGCGGTCAACCCGCGCAAGCAGTGGCGCGAGCTGATGGAGGCCCGGCGGCACCTGTACGAGGAGGTCGCCACGGTGGTGGTGGCCACCGACGGCCGTACACCCGAAGAAGTCACTGAAGTCGTCCTGGACGCTTTGGAGTTGAAGCAGGCATGAGCGAGGCAGTCACCCGGATCCAGGTCGGCGGGAGCGCGGGCAGCGACCCGTACGAGGTTCTGGTGGGCCGTCAACTGCTGGGCGAGCTGGCCGGGTTGGTGGGGGAGAAGGCCAGGCGGGTGGCCGTGATCCACCCCGAGGCGCTCGCCGAGACCGGTGACGCGCTGCGCGCCGACCTGGCCGAGCAGGGCTACGAGGCCGTCGCCATCCAGGTGCCCAACGCGGAGGAGGCCAAGACCGCCGAGGTCGCCGCCTACTGCTGGAAGGCACTCGGCCAGTCCGGGTTCACCCGCACCGACGTCATCGTGGGCGTGGGCGGTGGCTCGACCACCGACCTGGCCGGATTCGTCGCCGCGAGCTGGCTGCGCGGTGTGCGCTGGATCGCCGTCCCCACCACCGTCCTGGCGATGGTGGACGCGGCCGTCGGAGGCAAGACCGGCATCAACACCGCCGAGGGCAAGAACCTGGTGGGCGCCTTCCACCCACCGGCCGGTGTCCTGTGCGACCTGGCGGCCCTCGACTCCCTCCCGGTCAACGACTACGTCTCCGGACTCGCCGAGATCATCAAGGCGGGCTTCATCGCCGACCCGGTGATCCTCGAGCTCATCGAGTCCGACCCGGAGGCCGCCCGCACCCCGGCCGGTCCGCACACCGCCGAGCTCATCGAGCGCTCGATCCGCGTCAAGGCAGAGGTGGTCTCCTCGGACCTGAAGGAAGCGGGTCTCAGGGAGATCCTCAACTACGGCCACACGCTCGGCCACGCCATCGAGAAGAACGAGCGCTACAAGTGGCGGCACGGTGCCGCGGTCGCGGTCGGCATGCACTTCGCCGCCGAACTCGGCCGTCTGGCGGGCCGGTTGGACGACGCGACGGCGGACCGCCACCGTACGATCCTGGAATCCGTCGGCCTCCCCCTCCACTACCGCTACGACCAGTGGCCCAAGCTGCTGGAGACGATGAAGGTCGACAAGAAGTCTCGCGGCGACCTTTTGCGCTTCATCGTCCTGGACGGCCTCGCCAAGCCGACCGTCCTGGAGGGACCCGACCCGGCCGTGCTGCTGGCCGCGTACGGCGAAGTGGGCGAGTAAGTCTCCCCACGCACCATCCGTCCTATGTGCCTTGCCCATAAGGGCACTTCACACCGCCCCCGGCCGTTCACCAAACGGCGGCCGGGGACGGTACCGTTCGGTAGGGAGCGGGGTGCCACCCCGCTGCCAGCGCCAATTTGCCTGATGAGACGGAGTGGCACCGGATGCAGCACGCAGTGGGTTCTCCGCTGCCGCCGCCCCACCAGCCGGGGCAGGGACCGGCCGCCGGCCGGCCACCGGCCGCACAGCACCCGAGCCACCCGGGCCCGCACCAGGGCTCGGCCCCCGTTCCTCCGCCACCCCCCGCCCCGGCCTTCCCCGGAGCACCTGCGGCCCCGATCCCCCCGGCCCCGCACCACGCGCCACCGCCGCCGGACACCACGGGCCATGTCCCGCTGCCCCCCGGTGCCCCGGTCGCCGTACCCAGCGCCCCGCCCACCACGGCGACGGCCCCCGACCCCACTGGCACGACGCTCGCCGTGCTGCTGATCGGGCCCGCGGGCGCAGGCAAGACCAGCGTCGCCAAGTACTGGGCCGACCACCGGCGCGTGCCCACGGCCCACATCAGCCTCGACGACGTCCGCGAATGGGTCCGCTCCGGCTTCGCCAACCCCCAGTCCGGCTGGAACGACAACTCCGAGGCGCAGTACCGGCTCGCCCGCCGCACCTGCGGCTTCGCCGCCCGCAACTTCCTGGCCAACGGCATCTCCTGCATCCTCGACGACGCCGTCTTCCCCGACCGCCCGGTGGTCGGCCTCGGCGGCTGGAAGCGCCACGTGGGCCCCGGTCTCCTGCCGGTCGTCCTCCTCCCCGGCCTCGAGATCGTCCTGGAACGCAACGCCGAACGCTCGGGCAACCGCCGCCTCACCGACGAGGAGGTGGCCCGCATCCACGGCCGCATGGCGGGCTGGTACGGCTCGGGCCTGCCGATCATCGACAACAGCCAGCTGGACATCCCCCAGACGGCCCGGGTCCTGGACGACGTCCTGGCCCGCTCGATCGCGAGCCCCCCGAACTGGTAGACCGGGGACGAGCGGATGCCCTGCCTCTCTCCCCGGCACCCGATCCCCCGAACGGCACCCTCCCAACCGGCACAAATCGCCCACCCCTCCTACGCTCATCTCATGTCAGAGATGTACGCGATCCGCCGAAACCGGCTAAGGGAGCAGTGCAACGCCGCCGGCAACGCGGCAGCGATCGTCTCCCGCCCCGCCAACGTCCGCTACCTCGCGGGCCCCGCCCCCCGGGGCGCCGTCCTCCTGCTGGGCAGGAGCGAGGACGTCCTGGTCCGCCCCTACGAGGAGCGCTCGACCGACGGGCGTCCCGACGACAACCTCAGGCTCCAAGCCCTGCCCGGCCCCGGCGATCCCGCGGTGGCCGCCGCCGGTCTCGCGAAGGCACAGGGCATCGACTCCCTCGCCCTGGAGGAACACCACCTCACCGTCGCCCGCCACCGCGAACTCCGCTCGGTCGTACCAAGGCTCCGCCTCGCGGACATCGGCGGCGCGGTCGAGCAGCTCAGGGTCGTCAAGGACGAGGAGGAGATCTCCTGCCTCCGCATCGGCGCCGAGATCGCCGACCAGGCCCTGGGCGAGCTCCTGGAGTCCATCCTCGTCGGCCGCACCGAACGCCACCTCGCCCTCGAACTGGAACGCCGTCTCGTCGACCACGGCGCCGACGGCCCCGCGTTCCCCACCTCCGTCGCCACCGGCCCCAACGCCGGCCGTCGCGCCCACCGCCCCACCGACCGCCGGGTCGAGGAGGGCGACTTCCTCTCCGTCTGCCTCGGGGCGACCTACCGCGGATACCGCTGCGAGATCGGCCGCACCTTCGTCATCGGCACCTCACCCGCCGACTGGCAGATCCAGCTCTACGACCTCGTCTTCGCCGCTCAGCGCGCCGGACGCGAGGCGCTGGCGCCGGGAGCCGCCCACCGTGACGTGGACCGGGCGGCTCGGCAGGTGCTGGACTCCGCGGGGTACACCCAGGGCCTGCCCCCGCTGATCGGCCACGGTGTCGGACTCGAAATCGACGAGGACCCGCAGCTGGCCCCTTCAGCCATGGGTAAACTGGACGCTTGCGTGCCGGTCACCGTCGAACCGGGGGTCCACCTCCCGGGCCGGGGCGGCGTCCGGATCGATGACACGCTCGTCGTCCGCCCCGAGGCGGACGGCGGACCCGAGCTACTCACCATCACGACCAAGGAGCTGCTCGCACTATAGGCAACGTGCGTGCGCCGGGGTCGTCCACGTCAGTCCAGGAGATTCCGCAACCGTGGCTTCCACGAACGACCTCAAGAACGGCCTTGTGCTCAAGCTCGAAGGCGGCCAGCTCTGGTCCGTCGTCGAGTTCCAGCACGTCAAGCCCGGCAAGGGCCCGGCCTTCGTGCGCACCAAGCTCAAGAACGTGCTCTCGGGCAAGGTCGTCGACAAGACCTTCAACGCCGGCGTCAAGGTCGAGACGGCCACTGTCGACAAGCGCGACATGCAGTTCTCGTACATGGACGGCGAGTACTTCGTCTTCATGGACATGGAGACCTACGACCAGCTGATGGTCGACCGCAAGGCCGTCGGCGACGCCGCCAACTTCCTCATCGAGGGCTTCACCGCCACCGTCGCCCAGCACGAGGGCGAGGTGCTCTTCGTCGAGCTGCCGGCCGCCGTCGAACTCGTCGTCCAGGAGACCGAGCCGGGCCTGCAGGGTGACCGCTCCACCGGCGGCACCAAGCCCGCGACCCTGGAGACCGGCCACCAGATCCAGGTCCCGCTCTTCATCACCACCGGTGAGAAGATCAAGGTCGACACCCGTACCAGCGACTACCTCGGCCGGGTGAACAGCTAACCGTGGCCGCCCGCAACACGGCCCGCAAGCGCGCCTTCCAGATCCTCTTCGAAGGCGACCAGCGCGGAGTCGACGTCCTGACGGTCCTCGCGGACTGGATCCGGCTCTCCCGGGACGACCCACGGCAGCCGCCGGTGAGCGAGTACACGATGCAGCTGATCGAGGGCTACGCCAAGCAGGCGAAGCGGATCGACGAGCTGATCGCGCAGTACTCGGTCGGCTGGACGCTGGACCGCATGCCGGTCGTGGACCGCAACATCCTTCGCCTGGGCGCCTACGAGCTGATCTGGGTCGACGAGGTCCCGGACGCCGTGGTCCTCGACGAGATGGTGCAGCTCGCCAAGGAGTTCTCCACGGACGAGTCACCGGCGTTCGTCAACGGCCTGCTGGGCCGGCTCAAGGAGCTCAAGCCCTCGCTGCGCCGCGAAGAGGCGTGACAGAGGTACGGCATCGCCAGGGGGCCCGCAGCGTGACTGCTGCGGGCCCCCTGGCGTTCCGGGGCCGAAGCGGCCTCCGAGAGGCTGAGAAAGCCGCCGGGGTGGCCGGAACCTGAAGTCCCGGCCACCCCGGCGGCACGTTTCTGCTGAGGAGCCGTGCGGCTCAGCCCTCCTCGTGGGAGGCCACCGCGCGACGCGCGTCGGCATCCAGTACGCCCCAGCTGATCAACTGCTCGGTGAGGACCGAGGGCGACTGGTCGTAGATGACGGCGAGTGTGCGCAGGTCGTCCTGGCGGATCGAGAGCACCTTGCCGTTGTAGTCACCGCGCTGCGACTGGATCGTGGCAGCGTAGCGCTGCAGGGGCCCCGCCTTCTCGGCCGGCACGGTGGCCAGCCGCTCCAGGTCGAGGACCAGCTTCGGCGGCGGCTCGGCCGCGCCGCCCGGCGTGGTGCCCGGCAGCAGCTCCTGGACGGGAACGCCATAGAAATCCGCCAGTTCGGCAAGACGCTGTACGGTCACCGCGCGGTCACCGCGCTCGTACGAACCGACCACGACCGCCTTCCAGCGTCCCTGGCTCTTCTCCTCGACACCGTGGAGGGAAAGGCCCTGCTGGGTGCGGATGGCCCGGAGCTTGGCCCCGAGCTGTTTGGCGTATTCGCTGGACATATAGCTCCCCGGACACTGTGTCGACGCGGCTGCGGAGGTTCCGCGGCCGCGCGTCTGGTAACTCACTGTGAGGTTACGCAGCGTGATTCTTCTGCGTCAAGCCGAATGGTCCACCCCGACTCTTCCGTGGTAGCGGTGGCCGATTGGGCCAGGGGGGTGATCAGGCGTGTCGTGGAGGCCTGCTACCGTGGATGGCGCAAATCCGACGTCCTTTAAGGTCCGTCCCGTGAGGCGGAGAAGGAGGTCCGTTTCGTATGGACACGCAGGACACGTCCGGGATTCCGGCGTCCGATGCCCGGCCCGTGCTCGAAGGCCCTGACATCGCGCGGGTACTGACCCGCATCGCCCACGAGATCGTCGAGCGCGCCAAGGGCGCCGACGACGTGGTGCTGCTCGGCATTCCGACCCGAGGCGTCTTCCTCGCCCAGCGGCTCGCCGCCAAGCTCGAGGAGATCACCGACCGCAAGATCCCGTGCGGTTCGCTCGACATCACCATGTACCGCGACGACCTGCGCATGCATCCGCCGCGTGCGCTGGCCCGCACCGAGATCCCCGGTGACGGCATCGACGGCAAGCTGGTCGTCCTCGTCGACGACGTGCTGTTCTCCGGCCGGACCGTCAGAGCCGCCCTCGACGCCCTGAACGACGTCGGGCGCCCGCGCGCGGTGCAGCTGGCGGTCCTGGTCGACCGGGGCCACCGCGAACTGCCCATCCGCGCCGACTACGTCGGCAAGAACCTCCCCACGTCGCTGCGGGAGACGGTCAAGGTCCAGCTCGCCGAGGAGGACGGTCGCGACACCGTGCTGCTCGGCGCGAAGCAGACCCAGTAGCGGCCGCTTGGCACGCCTCCGTTCGGCGTGCCCTGATCTGCCCGGAATCTCCCGAATCCTGAACTGCCTTACGGAGCCTGACAGATGCAGCGTCATCTCATCTCGGCCGCCGACCTCACCCGCGACGACGCCGTCCTGATCCTCGACACCGCCGAGGAGATGGCCCGGGTCGCGGACCGGCCGATCAAGAAACTGCCGACCCTGCGCGGCCGTACGATCGTCAACCTCTTCTTCGAGGACTCCACGCGCACGCGTATCTCCTTCGAAGCCGCCGAGAAGCGCCTCTCGGCCGACGTCATCAACTTCTCCGCCAAGGGCTCCAGCGTCTCCAAGGGCGAGTCCCTGAAGGACACCGCCCAGACCCTGGAGGCCATGGGCGTCGACGCCGTGGTCATCCGGCACGGCGCCTCCGGCGCCCCCTACCGCCTCGCCAACTCCGGCTGGATCGACGCCGCCGTCATCAACGCCGGCGACGGCACCCACCAACACCCCACCCAGGCCCTGCTGGACGCGTTCACCATGCGCCGCCGGCTCGTCGGCCGGGACGCCGGGCTCGGGCAGGACCTGTCCGGCCGGCGCATCACCATCGTCGGTGACATCCTGCACAGCCGGGTCGCCCGCTCCAACGTCGACCTGCTGCACACGCTCGGCGCCGAGGTCACCCTGGTCGCCCCGCCCACCCTGGTGCCGGTCGGCGTCGAGACCTGGCCCTGCGAGGTGTCGTACGACCTCGACTCCACGCTCACCAAGTCCGACGCGGTGATGATGCTGCGGGTCCAGCGCGAGCGCATGAACGCGGCCTTCTTCCCGACCGAGCGCGAGTACTCGCGCCGCTACGGCCTCGACGGCGACCGCATGGCGCGGATGCCGGAGCACGCCATCGTGATGCACCCCGGTCCGATGGTCCGCGGCATGGAGATCACCGCCGAGGTCGCCGACTCCGACCGCTGCACCGTCGTCGAGCAGGTCGCAAACGGAGTCTCCATCCGGATGGCCGTCCTGTACCTGCTGCTCGGCGGCGCCGAGCCCGCCGTCACCCACGCCCGTATCGAGGAGAAGTAAGACAGATGAGCAAGATCCTGATCCGTGGCGCGAAGGTGCTCGGCGGCGAGGCGCAGGACGTCCTGATCGACGGCGCCGTCATCGAGGCGGTCGGCATCGGGCTGTCGGCCGAGGGGGCGGAGGTCGTCGAGGCCGACGGCAAGGTGCTGCTGCCCGGCCTCGTCGACCTGCACACGCATCTGCGCGAGCCGGGACGCGAGGACTCCGAGACCGTGCTGACCGGTACGCGCGCGGCCGCGAGCGGCGGCTACACGGCCGTCTTCGCCATGGCCAACACCTTCCCGGTCGCCGACACCGCCGGTGTCGTCGAGCAGGTCTACCGGCTCGGCCAGGAGCACGGCTACTGCGACGTACAGCCCATCGGCGCCGTGACCGTCGGCCTGGAGGGCAGGAAGCTCGCCGAGCTGGGCGCCATGCACGAGTCGGCCGCCGGGGTCACCGTCTTCTCGGACGACGGCAAGTGCGTCGACGACGCGGTGATCATGCGGCGCGCCCTGGAGTACGTGAAGGCCTTCGGCGGGGTCGTCGCGCAGCACGCGCAGGAGCCGCGGCTGACCGAGGGCGCCCAGATGAACGAGGGGATCGTCTCCGCCGAGCTGGGGCTCGGGGGCTGGCCGGCGGTGGCCGAGGAATCGGTCATCGCCCGGGACGTCCTGCTCGCCGAGCACGTCGGCTCCCGCGTGCACATCTGCCACCTGTCGACCGCGGGCTCGGTCGAGATCGTCCGCTGGGCCAAGTCCCGCGGCATCGACGTCACCGCCGAGGTCACCCCGCACCACCTGCTCCTCACGGACGAGCTGGTGCGCACCTACAACCCGGTCTACAAGGTCAACCCGCCGCTGCGCACCGAGCGCGACGTGCTGGCCCTGCGCGAGGCGCTGGCCGACGGCACGATCGACATCGTCGCCACCGACCACGCCCCGCACCCGCACGAGGACAAGGACTGCGAGTGGGCCGCGGCCGCCATGGGGATGGTGGGCCTGGAGACCGCGTTGTCAGTGGTGCAGGAGACCATGGTGGAGACGGGCCTGCTGGACTGGGCCGGGGTCGCCGAGCGCATGTCCTTCAAGCCCGCGCGGATCGGGCGGGCGCAGGGACACGGGCGTCCCGTCTCGGCTGGTGAGCCCGCCAACCTCACGCTCGTCGACACGGCATACCGTGGGTCGGTGGACCCCGCGGGCTTCGCCTCGCGCAGCCGGAACACCCCGTACGAGGGGCGTGAGCTGCCGGGCCGTGTGACGCACACGTGGCTCCGGGGCAAGGCCACGCTCGTCGACGGGAAGCTCACGTGACACCAGTAACCCTGCTCGCCGCCTCACTCGCCGCCGAGAAGAAGTCGGCCCAGGTCACCGACTGGGCCGCGCGCGTCGGCTGGCTGGTCGGCCTCGCCCTCTTCGTCGCGCTCGTCTACTGGCTGATGCGCGAGGGCTGGAAATGGCGCGGCACGCTCCAGGGGGACATCCCCGAACTGCCCGCGTCGCCGGAGGAGCCCGGCGAGGCGAGACTGACGATGAGCGGCCGCTACCACGGCTCCACGACCGCCGGCCAGTGGCTCGACCGCATCGTGGCGCACGGCCTCGGCACCCGCAGCCGGGTCGAGCTCACCCTGACGGACGCGGGACTGGACGTCGTACGCCCCGGCGCGACCGACTTCTTCGTCCCGCTGACGCAGCTGCGCGAGGCCCGGCTCGACAAGGGCATCGCCGGCAAGGTGCTGACCGAGGGCGGCCTGCTCGTGGTCACGTGGGCGCACGGCGAGAGGCTGATCGACTCAGGGTTCCGCTCGGACCACGCGGCCGAGCACACCGAGTGGGTCGACACGCTGAACCAGATGATCAACAAGACGGAAGGCGCACGATGACAACCTCCACCAGGGGAGCCACCCGGGTTCCCGCCGTACTCGTCCTGGAGGACGGCCGGACCTTCCGCGGCCGCGCCTACGGGGCCGTGGGGGTGACCTTCGGCGAGGCGGTCTTCTCGACCGGCATGACCGGCTACCAGGAGACTCTCACCGATCCGTCGTACGACCGCCAGATCGTCGTCGCGACCGCCCCGCAGATCGGCAACACCGGCTGGAACGACGAGGACGACGAGTCCAAGCGGATCTGGGTCTCCGGCTACGTCGTCCGCGACCCCGCCCGCGTGCCGTCCAACTGGCGCGCCAAGCGCTCCCTGGACGACGAACTTCTCGCGCAGGGCGTCGTGGGCATCAGCGGCATCGACACCCGCGCCCTCACCCGCCATCTGCGCGAACGCGGCTCCATGCGCGCCGGGATCTTCTCGGGGGACGCGATCGCCGCCGAGGACGAGCTCCTCGCGCGCGTGCAGGCCCAGCCCCACATGAAGGGCGCCTCGCTGTACGAGGAGGTCGCCACCCAGGAGGCCTACGTCGTCCCGGCGGTCGGCGAGAAGAAGTTCACCGTCGCCGCGATCGACCTCGGCATCAAGGGCATGACCCCGCACCGCATGGCCGAGCGCGGCATCGAGGTGCACGTTCTGCCCGCCACGGCCACCGCCGACGAGGTCTACGCCGTCAACCCCGACGGGGTCTTCTTCTCCAACGGGCCCGGCGACCCGGCCACCGCCGACGGGCCGGTCGAGCTGATGACCGCCGTCCTGGAGCGCAGGACGCCGCTGTTCGGCATCTGCTTCGGCAACCAGATCCTGGGCCGCGCCCTCGGTTTCGGCACCTACAAGCTGAAGTACGGCCACCGGGGCATCAACCAGCCCGTGCAGGACCGTACGACCGGCAAGGTCGAGGTCACCGCGCACAACCACGGCTTCGCCGTCGACGCGCCGCTCGACAAGGTCAGCGAGACGAAGTTCGGGCGTGCCGAGGTCTCCCACGTCTGCCTCAACGACGACGTGGTCGAGGGTCTGCAACTGCTCGACCAGCCTGCCTTCAGCGTCCAGTACCACCCCGAAGCGGCCGCCGGCCCGCACGACGCCGCGTACCTGTTCGACCGCTTCGTAACCCTGATGGAGGGCCAGCGTGCCTAAGCGCACCGATATCCAGTCCGTCCTGGTCATCGGCTCCGGCCCGATCGTCATCGGCCAGGCCGCCGAGTTCGACTACTCCGGCACCCAGGCCTGCCGCGTCCTGCGGTCCGAGGGCCTGCGGGTCGTCCTGGTGAACTCCAACCCGGCGACGATCATGACCGACCCGGAGATCGCCGACGCCACCTACGTCGAGCCGATCACCCCGGAGTTCGTGGAGAAGATCATCGCCAAGGAGCGGCCCGACGCCCTCCTGCCCACGCTGGGCGGCCAGACGGCCCTCAACACGGCCATCTCGCTGGACGAGAACGGCGTCCTGGCCAAGTACGGCGTCGAGCTGATCGGCGCCAACGTCGAGGCGATCCACAAGGGCGAGGACCGCGACCAGTTCAAGCTGGTCGTCGAGGCCGTCCGCCAGAAGATCGGGCACGGCGAGTCCGCCCGCTCGGTCATCTGCCACTCCATGGACGACGTCCTCGCGGGCGTTGACACCCTCGGCGGCTACCCGGTGGTCGTCCGCCCGTCCTTCACCATGGGCGGCGCCGGCTCCGGCTTCGCGCACGACGAGGAGGAGCTGCGCCGCATCGCCGGCCAGGGCCTCACCCTCTCGCCGACCACCGAGGTGCTCCTGGAGGAGTCCATCCTCGGCTGGAAGGAGTACGAGCTGGAGCTGATGCGCGACAAGCACGACAACGTCGTGGTCGTGTGCTCCATCGAGAACTTCGACCCCATGGGCGTGCACACCGGCGACTCCATCACCGTCGCGCCCGCGATGACGCTCACCGACCGCGAGTACCAGATCCTGCGGGACATCGGCATCGCCGTGATCCGCGAGGTCGGCGTCGACACCGGCGGCTGCAACATCCAGTTCGCGGTGAACCCCGAGGACGGCCGCGTGATCGTCATCGAGATGAACCCGCGCGTGTCGCGCTCCTCGGCCCTCGCCTCCAAGGCGACCGGCTTCCCGATCGCCAAGATCGCCGCCAAGCTCGCCGTCGGCTACACCCTCGACGAGATCCCGAACGACATCACCCAGGAGACCCCGGCGTCCTTCGAGCCCACGCTCGACTACGTGGTCGTCAAGGCCCCGCGATTCGCCTTCGAGAAGTTCCCGCAGGCCGACTCCACGCTGACCACCACCATGAAGTCGGTCGGCGAGGCCATGGCCATCGGCCGCAACTTCACCGAGGCCTTCCAGAAGGCGCTGCGCTCGCTGGAGAAGAAGGGCAGCCAGTTCACCTTCGTCGGCGAGCCCGGCGACAAGGGACAGCTGCTGCAGGCGGCGGTCCGCCCGACCGACGGCCGGATCAACACCGTCATGCAGGCCATCCGCGCGGGCGCCACGCCCGAGGAGGTCTTCGAGTACACGAAGATCGACCCCTGGTTCGTCGACCAGCTCTTCCTGATCAAGGAGATCGCCGACGAGCTGGCCGAGGCGGTGGAGCTCACGCCCGGCCTGCTGGCAGAGGCCAAGCGGCACGGGTTTTCCGACCAGCAGATCGGCGAGATCCGGGGCCTGCGCGAGGACGTCGTGCGCGAGGTGCGGCACGCGCTGGGCATCCGTCCGGTCTACAAGACGGTGGACACCTGCGCCGCCGAGTTCGCGGCGAAGACGCCGTACTTCTACTCCTCCTACGACGAGGAGACGGAGGTCGCGGCGCGCGAGAAGCCGGCCGTGATCATCCTGGGCTCCGGTCCGAACCGCATCGGCCAGGGCATCGAGTTCGACTACTCCTGCGTCCACGCCTCCTTCGCGCTGAGCGACGCCGGGTACGAGACCGTGATGGTCAACTGCAACCCGGAGACCGTCTCCACGGACTACGACACCTCCGACCGCCTGTACTTCGAGCCGCTGACGCTCGAGGACGTGCTGGAGATCGTCCACGCCGAGCAGCAGGCCGGCCCGGTGGCCGGTGTCGTCGTCCAGCTGGGCGGCCAGACCCCGCTCGGCCTCTCGCAGGCCCTCAAGGACAACGGCGTGCCGATCGTCGGCACCTCCCCGGAGGCGATCCACGCCGCCGAGGACCGCGGCGCCTTCGGACGCGTGCTCGCCGAGGCGGGCCTGCCGGCCCCCAAGCACGGCACCGCCACCACCTTCGCCGAGGCCAAGGCCATCGCCGACGAGATCGGCTATCCGGTCCTCGTGCGGCCGTCGTACGTCCTCGGCGGGCGCGGCATGGAGATCGTCTACGACGAGACCCGGCTCGCGACCTACATCGCCGAGTCGACCGAGATCAGCCCTTCCCGGCCGGTCCTGGTCGACCGCTTCCTCGACGACGCCATCGAGATCGACGTCGACGCGCTGTACGACGGCGAGGAGCTCTACCTCGGTGGCGTCATGGAGCACATCGAGGAGGCCGGCATCCACTCCGGCGACTCGGCCTGCGCGCTGCCGCCGATCACACTGGGCGGCTTCGACATCAAGCGGCTGCGGGCCTCGACGGAGGCCATCGCGCGCGGGGTCGGCGTGCGCGGCCTGATCAACATCCAGTTCGCGCTGGCCGGCGACATCCTGTACGTCCTGGAGGCCAATCCGCGCGCGTCCCGTACGGTCCCCTTCACCTCCAAGGCGACCGCGGTGCCGCTCGCCAAGGCCGCCGCCCGTATCTCCCTCGGCGCGACCGTGGCCGAGCTGCGGGCGGAGGGTCTGCTTCCGGCCAACGGTGACGGCGGCGAGCTCCCGCTCGACGCGCCGATCTCCGTCAAGGAGGCGGTCATGCCCTGGTCGCGCTTCCGGGACATCCAGGGACGCGGCGTCGACACCGTCCTCGGCCCGGAGATGCGCTCCACCGGTGAGGTCATGGGCATCGACTCGGTCTTCGGCACGGCGTACGCCAAGTCGCAGGCCGGCGCCTACGGCCCGCTGCCCACCAAGGGCCGCGCGTTCATCTCGGTCGCCAACCGCGACAAGCGCTCGATGATCTTCCCGGCGCGCGAGCTGGTGGCGCACGGCTTCGAGCTGCTCGCCACCTCCGGCACGGCAGAGGTCCTCAAGCGCAACGGCATCAAGGCCACGGTGGTGCGCAAGCAGTTCGAGGGCACCGGCCCGAACGGTGAGAAGACCATCGTCCAGCTCATCCACGACGGCGAGGTCGACCTCATCGTCAACACCCCGTACGGCACCGGCGGCCGCCTCGACGGCTACGAGATCCGTACGGCGGCCGTGGCGCGGTCGGTCCCGTGCCTGACGACGGTCCAGGCGCTCGCCGCGGCCGTCCAGGGCATCGACGCCCTCAACCACGGTGACGTGGGCGTCCGTTCGCTCCAGGAACACGCGGAGCACCTGACCGCGGCCCGCGACTAGCAGCCGACGAGGGGGACACCGGAAACGGTGTCCCCCTCTGTATGAGGACCCATCCGAGGACACGCCTGAGATGTACAAGCTTTTCTTCCGTCTGGTTTTCACACGGATGGACCCGGAGCAGGCCCATTACCTGGCCTTCCGCTGGATCCGCCTCGCCGCCCGCGTTCCCGTGCTGCGCACCTTCGTCGCCGCCGCCCTGGCCCCCCGCCACAAGGAGCTGCGCACCGAGGCCTTCGGGCTGCGCATGCACGGCCCCTTCGGGCTCGCCGCCGGCTTCGACAAGAACGCCGTCGCCGTCGACGGCATGTCGATGCTCGGCTTCGACCACGTCGAGATCGGCACGGTGACGGGGGAGGCCCAGCCGGGCAACCCCAAGAAGCGGCTGTTCCGGCTCGTGAAGGACCGGGCGCTCATCAACCGCATGGGCTTCAACAACGAGGGCTCGCTGGCCGTGGCGGCCCGTCTGGCGGCCCGTGAGCCGGTCTTCAGGACCGTCGTGGGCGTCAACATCGGCAAGACCAAGGTCGTCCCGGAGGCGGAGGCGGCCGACGACTACGTGAAGTCGACCGAGCGTCTGGCGCCGTACGCCGACTACCTGGTCGTGAACGTCTCGTCGCCGAACACGCCCGGCCTGCGCAACCTGCAGGCCACCGAGGCGCTGCGGCCCCTGCTGAGCGCCGTCCGCGAGGCCGCGGACCGGGTGGTGCGCAGCCGTCGCGTGCCGCTCCTGGTGAAGATCGCCCCGGACCTGGCGGACGAGGACGTGGACGCCGTCGCCGACCTGGCCGTCGAGCTCGGCCTGGACGGGATCATCGCCACCAACACCACCATCGCGCGCGAGGGCCTCGGTCTGAGATCCGAACCCACCCTCGTGAAGGAGACGGGCGGCCTGTCCGGCGCACCCCTGAAGGCGCGCTCCCTGGAGGTGCTGCGCCGCCTCTACGCGCGCGTGGGCGACCGCATCACCCTGGTGGGCGTCGGCGGCATCGAGAACGCCGAGGACGCCTGGCAGCGCATCCTCGCCGGGGCCACCCTCGTGCAGGGCTACAGCGCGTTCGTCTACCAGGGGCCCTTCTGGAGCCGGGCCATTCACAAGGGACTCGTCGCCCGCTTGCGCACGAGTCCCTACGCCACCCTCGCCGACGCGGTCGGCGCCGACGTGAGGAAGACCGTATGACCTCGTACGAGCCCTTCGGCGCCCGGCTGCGCCGCGCCATGGACGAGCGTGGGCCGCTGTGCGTCGGCATCGACCCGCATGCCTCCCTGCTCACCGAGTGGGGCCTGAACGACGACGTGGCGGGCCTGGAGCGGTTCAGCCGCACGGTCGTGGAGGCGCTCGCCGACCGGGTCGCCGTCGTCAAGCCGCAGAGCGCGTTCTTCGAGCGGTTCGGGTCCCGGGGCGTCGCCGTACTGGAGAGGACCGTGGAGGAGGCCCGGGCGGCCGGCGCACTCGTCCTGATGGACGCCAAGCGCGGCGACATCGGCTCCACCATGGCCGCGTACGCCGAGGCCTTCCTGCGCAAGGACTCCCCGCTGTTCTCGGACGCGCTGACCGTCTCGCCGTACCTCGGCTACGGCTCGCTCTCGCCGGCGATCGCCCTCGCGCGCGAGAGCGGCTCGGGGCTGTTCGTGCTCGCCCTGACCTCCAACCCGGAGGGCGGCGAGGTGCAGCACGCGGTCCGGGCGGACGGCCGGAACGTCGGAGCGACGATGCTGGGCCACCTGGCGGCCGAGAACACCGGGGAGGAGCCCCTGGGGTCGTTCGGAGCGGTCGTCGGCGCCACGCTGGGCGACCTGTCGTCGTACGACCTGGCCATCAACGGCCCGCTCCTCGCGCCCGGAGTCGGCGCGCAGGGGGCGACAGCCGCCGATCTTCCCGGCGTGTTCGGCGCGGCCGTCCGCAACGTCGTCCCGAACGTCAGCCGGGGTGTGCTGCGGCACGGTCCGGACGTCGCCGCGCTGCGTTCCGTCTCGGACCGTTTCGCGGACGAGATCCGGACCGCTGTGACGGCCTCCTGACCACCGTCAGGGGTGTTCGAGCCGCTCGATCGAGTCCTCCGACGAGTGGTTCGAGGCCCGCTTGAGTCTGAATACATCCTCAAATCCGGGGCATTATGTCCTAAATGTCCGGCCTGGCGGAGGCTGACCAGGACTTTTCCGCTGTTCTCGCTGACTCTGGCGGAGTTGGCCGCTAGTCTCCGACGAGAGTCACCGGGCGAGCGTGTTGCTCGTGGCTCCCCAGGTGTGGGGCGACTAGGTTCCTCACCGGTCCGTATCCGACAGTTCGACATCCGAGGTGACGTAGGCGTGGCTCTTCCGCCCCTTACCCCTGAACAGCGCGCAGCCGCGCTCGAAAAGGCCGCCGCGGCTCGCCGGGAGCGGGCCGAGGTCAAGAATCGACTCAAGCACTCCGGCGCCTCCCTGCACGAGGTCATCAAGCAGGGCCAGGAGAACGACGTCATCGGCAAGATGAAGGTCTCCGCGCTGCTCGAGTCCCTGCCGGGCGTGGGCAAGGTCCGCGCCAAGCAGATCATGGAGCGACTCGGCATCTCCGAGAGCCGCCGTGTGCGCGGTCTCGGTTCCAACCAGATCGCTTCCCTGGAGCGTGAGTTCGGCAGCACCGGCTCCTGAGGTCCGGAACCTCCGGACCGGGAGTCCCGGGCACTCCGGGATTGCTGGAATAATCGCTGCATGAGTGAACGTCCGCGGCTGACCGTGCTCTCCGGCCCCTCCGGGGTCGGCAAGAGCACGGTCGTCGCCCATATGCGCAAGGAACACCCCGAGGTCTGGCTCTCGGTGTCGGCGACGACCCGCAGACCCCGCCCGGGCGAGAGGCACGGAGTCCACTACTTCTTCGTCACCGACGAGGAGATGGACAAGCTGATCGCCAACGGAGAGCTGCTGGAGTGGGCCGAGTTCGCCGGCAACCGCTACGGCACGCCGCGTACGGCCGTGCTGGAGCGCCTGGAGGCGGGTGAGCCCGTCCTGCTGGAGATCGACCTCCAGGGGGCCCGGCAGGTCCGGGAGTCGATGGCTGACGCCCAGCTGGTGTTCCTGGCTCCTCCCTCCTGGGAGGAGCTCGTACGCAGGCTCACGGGACGTGGCACCGAGCCGCCCGAGGTGATCGAGCGTCGCCTCGACGCGGCGAAGGTCGAACTGGCGGCCGAGCCGGAGTTCGACATGACCTTGGTCAACACCTCCGTCGAGGACGTGGCGCGCGAGCTGCTAGCCTTGATGGATGTCGTGTGATCGTGCCTGATCGTTCAGGTGTGATCATCCGCACTGATTCTTTCCCATCCATCGGAAGGTAGAGCGTGTCCTCTTCCATCTCCGCGCCCGAGGGCATCATCAACCCGCCGATCGACGAGCTCCTCGAGGCCACCGACTCGAAGTACAGCCTCGTGATCTACGCGGCCAAGCGTGCCCGCCAGATCAACGCGTACTACTCGCAGCTCGGCGAGGGCCTCCTCGAGTACGTCGGTCCGCTCGTCGACACCCACGTGCACGAGAAGCCGCTCTCGATCGCCCTGCGCGAGATCAACGCGGGTCTGCTGACGTCCGAGGCCGTCGAGGGCCCCGCGCAGTAGTACTTTCACATTGCAGTTGGCTTTTCCACAGGCCCGGCAGCGCGACTGTCGGGCCTGTGGTGTGTGATGGACCCGTACGTTGCCGAGCCGGGGAGAGACGGTGGACAAGCCCAAGGTCGTGCTGGGGGTCAGCGGCGGCATCGCCGCCTACAAGGCCTGTGAGCTGCTGCGCAGGTTCACCGAGTCGGGCCACGACGTCCGCGTCGTCCCCACCGCCTCCGCGCTGCACTTCGTCGGCGCCGCCACCTGGTCCGCCCTCTCCGGCAACCCCGTCTCCACCGAGGTCTGGGACGACGTCCACGAGGTCCCGCACGTCCGTATCGGACAGCACGCCGACCTGGTCGTCGTCGCCCCCGCGACCGCGGACACGCTGGCCAGGGCCGCCCACGGCCTGGCGGACGACCTGCTCACCAACACGCTCCTGACCGCCCGCTGCCCGGTCGTCTTCGCACCCGCGATGCACACCGAGATGTGGGAGCACCCGGCCACCCAGGAGAACGTGGCCACGCTGCGCCTCCGCGGCGCCGTCGTCATCGAGCCCGCCGTCGGCCGTCTCACCGGTGTCGACACCGGCAAGGGCCGGCTCCCCGACCCCGCCGAGATCTTCGAGGTCTGCCGCCGCGTCCTCGCCCGGGGCGTGACGGAGCCCGACCTCGTCGGCCGGCACGTCGTCGTCAGCGCCGGCGGCACCCGCGAGCCGCTCGACCCCGTGCGCTTCCTCGGCAACCGCTCCTCCGGCAAGCAGGGCTACGCCCTGGCCCGCACCGCCGCCGCCCGCGGTGCCCGGGTCACCCTGATCGCCGCCAACACCGGCCTGCCCGACCCGGCGGGCGTCGACGTCGTCCAGGTGGGCACCGCCGTACAGCTGCGCGAGGCGGTGCTGAAGGCCGCGGCGGAGGCCGACGCGGTCGTCATGGCCGCCGCGGTCGCCGACTTCCGGCCGGAGACCTATGCGACCGGGAAGATCAAGAAGAAGGACGACCGGGACCCCGATCCCATCGTCCTCGTACGGAATCCGGACATTCTCGCGGAGATCTCCGCCGACCGCGCCCGGCCCGGACAGCTCGTCGTCGGCTTCGCCGCCGAGACCGACGACGTCCTCGCCAACGGGCGGGCCAAGCTCGCGCGCAAGGGCTGCGACCTGCTCGTCGTCAACGAGGTGGGGGAACGCAAGACCTTCGGCTCCGAGGAGAACGAGGCGGTGGTGCTGGGCGCCGACGGCAGCGAGACGCCCGTACCCCACGGCCCGAAGGAGCATCTGGCCGAAATCGTCTGGGACCTGGTGGCGGAGCGCCTCACGTGAATGTGTCATTCGCTTCTCGGTCCCCTCAAACCTCTGCCACACGGGCGTGGCGACCCTGGTCAAGGCGCCGGTGCATTGGGCAGAATGCCCGTGCCGCAGGTCACGGCCCTCCCGAGAGGCGAGACAGGGAGGCCCTTGGCCGAGTACGACCGATAAACTGTTCTCGGACGGAGCCGGGCGCAGCCCCCGAGCCCGTCCGCCCATGATCAGCCAGCAGCCGCTGCAACCCCAGGGAGCGTTGTGTCCCGTCGCCTGTTCACCTCGGAGTCCGTGACCGAGGGTCACCCCGACAAGATCGCTGACCAGATCAGCGACACCATTCTCGACGCGCTGCTCAAGGAGGACCCGACCTCCCGGGTCGCCGTCGAGACGCTGATCACCACCGGCCTGGTGCACGTGGCCGGCGAGGTCACCACCAAGACCTACGCGGACATCGCGACCCTCGTCCGCAGCAAGATCCTCGAGATCGGTTACGACTCCTCCAAGAAGGGCTTCGACGGCGCCTCCTGTGGTGTCTCGGTGTCGATCGGCGCGCAGTCGCCGGACATCGCCCAGGGCGTCGACACGGCGTACGAGTCCCGGGTCGAGGGCGACGAGGACGAGCTGGACCGTCAGGGTGCCGGTGACCAGGGCCTGATGTTCGGGTACGCGTCCGACGAGACGCCCACCCTGATGCCGCTGCCGATCTTCCTGGCGCACCGGCTGGCCAAGCGCCTGTCCGAGGTCCGCAAGAACGGCACCATCCCCTACCTGCGCCCCGACGGCAAGACGCAGGTCACCATCGAGTACGACGGCGACAAGGCCGTCCGCCTCGACACGGTCGTCGTCTCCTCCCAGCACGCGAGCGACATCGACCTGGACTCCCTGCTCGCCCCCGACGTCCGCGAGTTCGTCGTGGAGCCGGAGCTGAAGGCGCTGCTGGACGAGGGCATCAAGCTCGACACGGAGAACTACCGTCTCCTGGTCAACCCGACCGGTCGCTTCGAGATCGGCGGCCCGATGGGCGACGCGGGCCTGACCGGCCGGAAGATCATCATCGACACGTACGGCGGCATGGCCCGGCACGGCGGCGGCGCCTTCTCCGGCAAGGACCCGTCCAAGGTGGACCGTTCGGCGGCGTACGCGATGCGCTGGGTGGCCAAGAACGTCGTCGCCGCGGGTCTCGCCTCGCGCTGCGAGGTGCAGGTCGCGTACGCGATCGGCAAGGCCGAGCCGGTGGGTCTGTTCGTGGAGACCTTCGGCACCGCCAAGATCGACCACGAGAA
>NZ_JBEXPK010000011.1:0-222448 GCF_040612015.1 Streptomyces sp. NPDC006476
GCGCGGATGTTGCCGTAGGACTTGCCGGCGTTGCGGAGTTCGACGATCGGGGTGTCCCCGCCCTCCGGCGGGGTGTCCGCGAGGATCGCTCCGTGCGGGGCGGTTCCGTTGCTGGATGTCATGAGCTCACCTCCTGGTCGCCGACTGGCGGACCCACAGATTGATCATCACGGCGCCGAGCAGCATGACGCCGAGGAAGGCCTTGAACCAGTCGGGGTTCCAGCCGGCGAAGACGATGCCCTGGTTGACCATGCCGAACATGAACGCGCCGAAGACCGGGCCGATGGCGGAGCCGTAGCCGCCGGTCAGCAGACAGCCGCCGATCACCGCGGCCGCGATGTAGATGAGTTCCTGGCCGACGCCCTCGCCGGACTGGACGGTGTTGAAGGTGAAGAGCTGGTGCATGCCGACGAACCAGGCGCCGAAGCCGACCAGCATGAACAGGGAGATCTTGGTGAAGGTGACGGGCACACCGACGGCCCGTGCGGAGTCCTTGTTGCCGCCGACCGCGAAGATCCAGTTGCCGTACCTGGTCCGCAGCAGCACCCAGGTGGCCAGGGCGGCGAAGACCAGCCAGTACACGACCGTGATCTTGACCTGGACGCCTCCGACGTCGAAGGACGAGGCGAAGACCTTCCTGGCCTGGCCGAAGCCGTCCATGTCGCTGATGTCGTCGGTGGCGACGTTCCCGGTGATCAGCTTGGTGGCGGCGAGATTGACGCCCTGGAGGATCAGGAAGGTGCCCAGGGTGACCAGGAAGCTGGGCAGGCCCGTCTTCACGACCAGCCAGCCGTTGAGGAAGCCGATCGCCAGCGACACCAGAAGGGCGACGATCACACCGACCCACACGTTCATGGTCAGTTGGAAGCTGAGCATGCTCGCGGTGAGCGCGGAGGTGATCACCGCGACACCGGACGACAGGTCGAACTCGCCGCCGATCATCAGCAGGGCGACCGGCAGCGTCATGATGCCGATGGTCGACGACTGGTACAGGACGGTCGCCATGGAACCGCCGTCGCGCACCGGCGGGGCGGCGATCAGGAAGAAGACGTACACCGCGGCGGCACCGAGGAAGACACCGACCTCGGGCCGGGCCAACAGGCGTACGGCCAGGGGACGTTCGGCCGTGCGGCCGTCGGTCTCCCGGCGACCGGGGGCCGGCGGTGAGGTCACCGCCGGCTCGGCATGCTGGGTCATGCGCATCACCTGGTGCCCTTCGCGGCGAACTGGGCGACCTGGTCGATGTTGGTCTTGTCGATGAAGGCGGGGCCGGTCAGGACGGGGGCCGTGGAGCCGCCGCTGAAGTTGCCGTTGGTCTTGTACAGCCACAGGGCGTCGACGGCGAGGTAGCCCTGGAGGTAGGGCTGCTGGTCGACGGCGAACTCGACGCTGCCGTTCTGGACGGCCTTGACCAGGTCCTTGTTGAGGTCGAAGGTCGCGATCTTGGCCTTGGAGCCGGCGTCGGACAGGGACTGCACGGCGGTCAGAGCGATGGGGGCGCCGAGGGTGACAACCTGGTCGATGGAGGAGTCCTGCTTGAGCTTGGCGGTGATGGTCGACTTCACCGAGGGCATGTCGGTGCCGTTGACGTAGAGGACGTCGGTCTTGCCGGAGAAGCCCTTCTTCAGACCGGCGCAGCGGGCCTCGAGGGCGACCTGGCCCTGTTCCTGGATGACGCACAGGGCGTGCTTGGCGCCGAGTTGGTTGAGCCGCTGCCCGAAGGCCTGGCCGGCGATGTTCTCGTCCTGGCCGAAGTACTCGAGCATGCCGAGCTGCTTCCAGTCCGAGACGCCGGAGTTGAAGCCGACGACGGGGATGCCCGCGGCCTTCGCCTTGGCGACGACGTCCTTCATGGCGTCGGGCTTGGCGGCCGTCAACGCGATGCCGTCCACCTTCTGGTCGATCGCGTTCTGCACCAGGTTGGCCTGATTGCCGGCGTTGGGGTCGGAGGAGTAGACGAGCTTGATGTTGTCCTTGGCGGCGGCTGCCTGGGCGCCCTTGCGGATGAGGTCCCAGAAGGTGTCGCCGGGGGAGGCGTGGGTGACCATGGCGACGGTCATCCGCGGGGTGGTGGCCTTGCCCGCGGCGGCGGCGCCTCCTCCTTCCTCGGACTTCTTGCCGCCGGAGCTGCTGGAGCAGGCGGTGACGAGCAGGGTGGCGGCCAGGGCGGTCGCGGTCAGGGTGATGGCTCGGTGACGTGTGTGCATGTCCCTTGCACCTCGCTGTACTGATCAGGGGAAACGGGATATCGGCTCAAACGGGGCGCTCCACCCGTTCCGGCGGCGGGCGAGCGGCTTGGGAGCGCCTGGTGCGGCGGCGGGGCGTCGTGTGCGGCAGGCGTGGATGGTGCTCCGCTCATCGATGTGACTAGCGCGCGTTACTAGCGCGCGCTAGGTGCTCGTACTATGGAGCGCCCCCCAGGTGATGTCAATAGATTTGTCAGGACGTATCGACAAGGTGTCCTGTACAGACGTCGGCCCGCCCGCGTCGCGCGGGCGGGCCGGAGTGGTTCCTGCCGTCGCCGGGGGCGAGCCCGGCGCTTCTGTGATCGCGTTCAGTCCTTGGAGCCGGCCACGGACGGATCCTCCAGCTTGTAGCGGAGCACGCCACCCGTCGCAGCGAAGGTGTCCGGGAGGAAGGCGGTGCCGGCCGGGCGACCGTCGAGGGTCAGGGACCGTACACGCGAAGTTGTCGCGGACGCCCGCGGGGCCAGGACCGTGAAGGTGACCCCGTTGCCGCGGTGGACGGTGACGGCGGGGAACAGCGGGCTGGCGAGGGCGAGTTGGGGGCTTCCCGGGATGTGCGGGTACATGCCGAGGGCGGCCCACACGGCCCAGGACGACATGGCGCCGAGGTCGTCGTTTCCCATGAGGCCGTCGGGGCGGTCGGCGTACAGGCTGGTCAGCACCCGCCGGACGGTGTCCTGGGCCCGATCGGGACGGCCCGCCGAGTCGTAGGCCCACGGGGTGCCGAAGGACGGCTCGTTGCCCAGGTAGGCGTACGGCTCGTCGGGGCCGGCGTTGAGTCGAGTGAAGAAGGCGTCCAGGCGGGCGGTGACGGCGGCGTCGCCGCCCATCGCGGCGAACAGGGCGGGCAGGTCGTGCGGGACCATCCAGGTGTACTGCGCCGCGTTGCCCTCGACGTACTCCGCGCGCTGGGCCGGTGTGAAGGGCGGCCGGCTGCCGTCGGCGGCGCGGGGCTGGAGGTAGTCGCTCGCGGGGTTGAACAGCGAGCGCCAGGTGCCGGCGGCGCGCGTCAGGGCCGCCTCGGTGTCCGTCTCGCCGAGGCGACCCGCGAGACGGGCGAGGGCGCCGTCGGTGACGGCGTACTCGAGAGTGGTGGACGCGCTGCCCCAGACCCCCTTGGTCGCGGTGGGGACGTAACCCAGGCTGTCGTACTGCTGATGGCCCGGTCGCTGCCTGCTGTCGTGCCGGCCCGCCAGTGCGGTCCGCAGCAGGCCCTCGGCGTCGAAGTCGGTGGCGCCGAAGGCGTGGATCGAGGCGGCGATCGCGGGCAGCGGGTCGCCGACCATGACGCCGGTACCGCCGTTGGCCACGGTCCAGCGGTCGAAGTACCCCGCCTGGCGGCCCTGTTCGAGGATCGACTGGGCGATGTCGGAGGCCTCGTGCGGAGCGAGCAGCGCCAGCAACTGGACCTGGGAGCGGTAGACGTCCCAGCCGGAGAAGTCGGCGTACTGCGCATGTCCGGGGCGGGTGCGGTGGACGAGGCCGTCCATTCCCGGGTAGCGGCCGTCGGCGTCGCTGAGGACACTCGGGTGCAGCAGCGAGTGGTACAGCGCGGTGTAGAAGATCCGACGCTGTTCCTCGGTGCCGCCCTGCACGGCGATCCTGCCGAGCCACGTGTTCCACAGGTCGCGGGTCGACCGTCGTACGGCGTAGAAGGAGCGGTTCTCCTGCTCCACCAGGGCGTTGGCGCGCGCGGAGTCGACGCTCACGAAGGAGATGCCCACCCGGGCGGTCACCGTACGGGTACCGGGCGCGAAGGAGACGTACGCCCCGGAGCTCTTGCCGTCCAGTGGCTCGGCGGTGGCGAAGGGCTGGTCGAAGACCGCGTGGAAGTAGAGCCGGTAGCGGTTGGACTTGCCGCAGAAGCCGCCGCTGTCGGTGTGCCCCGACAGGCTGCGGGACCCGATGGCGATCTCTCCGGTGGCGCCGTTGAACGCCCGGGCCGCGTCCACCGTCAGCGCGGCCGGCTCGATGCCGTCGGCCGGGTAGGTGAAGCGGGCAACGCCGGAACGCCGGGTCACGGCGATCTCCGTGTGGATGCCGTTGTCGAGGCGGACCCCGTAACTGCCGGGCGATGCTTGCTCGTTGACGTGGGAGAAGGTGGCGAAGCGGGCGGCCGGGTCCGGATCGGGGCGGCCGGTGAGCGGCATGAAGGGGATGTTGCCGTAGTCGCTGCAGCCCGCGCCCGAGATGTGGGTGAGGCTGAAGCCCCGGATCCGGTTGTCGGGGTACGCGTAGCCGCCGTGCTGGTGCGTGACCGTGTCTGGGCTCCATTGGATCCCGCCCAGCGGCGCCGAGGCGCCGGGGAAGGTGTTGCCCCCGCCGCCGCCGTGACCGAAGTCGACGCCGCCCGGTGCCGTGCCGACGAAGGGGTTGACGTAGCCGGCCGGGTCGTCGGTGAGGCGCGTGGTGAGGGGCGCCGCGTGGACCGGTGGGGCCAGCAGGACGGCCGAGGCCAGGGCGGCCGCGAGGGGGTGCAGGCGCAAGAAGCTCTCCTGGAAGCGGTCGGGCGTCGTGGTGTCGTACGACGACGGTCCGCTCACGGTCGCCTCCGGGAGGCCCGATCGCGTGACGCCTGGCCGCGGCACGCCGATTAATCAGGCTCCCGGCGCAATGCCCAGCCGGGTCGACATGATGGGGGTGCGGCGCGGCAGCTCGTGGCAGCCGCGCCGCAAGTGCGGTGTCCGCGGGGGACGTTGCCGGGCGTCAGCCCGTGGGGGCGACGGCCCGGCCGGTCTGCGGCGAGATCATCCCGGCGCACAGGCCGCGGGCGGCGAGGCCCTGGGCGATGCGGGGGACGGCCGCGACCGTGTTGGCCGGCCAGTCGTGCATCAGGATGATCTGGCCGTTGGCCAGCCGGCCCGCGGCCTGCACGATCGCGTCCGTACTGGCGCCGTTCCAGTCCTGCGAGTCGACGTCCCAGATGATCTCCCGCAGCCCGTACTTGGCCTCGACCGTCCGCACCGTCGCGTTGGTCTCGCCGTACGGCGGCCGGAACAGCTTGGGCGTACCGCCACCGGCGCTCGCGACGGCCTGCTGGGTACGGGAGATCTCCGAGTCGATCTGCGACTGGGCGAGCTGGGTGAGGTGGGGGTGGGTGTAGCTGTGGTTGCCGACCCACATGCCCGCGCTCACCTCGGCGCGGACCTGGGCGGGGTACGCGGCGGCGTACTGGCCCTCGTTGAACATCGTGGCCCGCAGCCCGCTCTGCCGGAGCGCGTTCAGCAGATTCGGCGTGTTGCCGGAGGGGCCGTCGTCGAAGGTGAGTCCGACGTAGCCGTTGCAGGTGGCGGCCCACGCGGGAGCGGTGGCGAGGGTGAGGGAGCCGACGGCGAGGGCGACGGCGGCGGTGGCCGCCAGCAGGGGCCGTAAGGGCGCGGCCCTCATGACGCCACCGTGATGTTCGAACTGCCGCTGCTCTGGTAGCCCTCCGTCGCGAGGATCATGTAGTACTTGAAGCTGCCGAGGGGCATGCCCGCGCGGGCCCAGGCGTCGAAGTGGTTGCCCGTGGTGATGGAGCCGCCGGTCCGCTTGGACTGCCGTACGCTCCAGTACTGGTTGAAGGTCTTGTTGCCCTCGACGGACGGCGCGTTGTACCGGGTCGTCTGGTAGATGTCGTAGGTGCCGCCGTCGCTGGTGACCGTGCCCTTGTACGTGCCCGTGGGCCGGTAGGTGCCCCAGTTGTCGACGATGTAGTACTCCACGAGCGGGTTCGACGTCCAGCCGTACAGCGACAGGTAGCCGTTGCCCGAGGGACTGAAGCTGCCGGAGTACGACACAGTCCTGCGGGAGCCGTTGCTCCAGCCCTTGCCGGCGACGAAGTTGCCGGTGTTCCGCCAGCTGGTGCTGTAGTTGCCGCCGGAGCCCAGGGTCATCGAGACCGTGCCCTGGGCGTCGGTCCAGAAGGAGTAGTAGAAGCCGTTGTCGGTGCCGGTCTGGTTCGTGGTGATGACGGTGGCGGCCCGGGCGGTGCCGGGCAACGCCAGGGCGGCGGTGGCGCCCAGCAGCATCGCGCAGGCGGTCCGGCGGGTCGTCGTGGGTGCGGGTGCGACGTCCATGAGCGGTTTCCTCCGTGTCCTCCAAGGGGGCGGGGTCCGGTCGAACAGTGTTGGCCTGCACCCGTCAAGCGTCAACAGTTTCGGTAGTTATTTCGAAACATTCGTCACGCTGGATGCCTCCTGGATGAGAGAAGGAGCAGCTCGAAGCGGCTAGTGATGTAAATGAGCCGGATGGCTCATATTGTCGAGAAGGTGAGGCAGATTACGGGGCCCGCGATTCTCCGAATCTTTCGAAGCCTTTCCGGACGAAGTCACCCCCATCGGCCGGGTCGCCGCGGCGTACGCGGGCGGCCCGGTACCGGCGGTGTGGGAGTGGTACTGGCCCGCCCGCCTCTCCGTCGCCCTCGACGTCGCCGACGTCTACCGGGACACCGACCTGACGCGCTCGCTCGGGCTGCCCACACCCTCACACCGTTCCTCACCGGCCTCGGCTGACGGCCCAACGCAGGACGGGCGGTGTCGGCGGGGCGTCGCACGCTTCGCCGACACCGGGTCGGTGCACGGCGCTTGGCGCTACGGGACAGGGGAGAGGAGCAGCACGGCGACGGCGACCCCGACGGTCAGGAGGCCGCCGCCGGTGATCGTCCAGGTCGTACCGAAGGCGGCACCGGCCGTGCCGTGGGCGAGGTCGCCCAAGCGTGGTCCGCCCGCGGCGAGCACGGTGTCGATTCCCTGCAGTCGGCCCCGCATGTCGTCCGGCGCGGCGGTCTGCAGCACCGTCTGGCGGAAGACGCTCAGGGTGAGCAGCGCGCCGCCTGCCAGGACCAGCCAGATCGACGCGGTGAGCAGTGATCGGGAGAGCCCGAATCCCGCAACTGCCGTGCCCCATACGGCGATCGAGACGCCGATCGCGAGGCCGTGACGACCGACGCGGGTGAACAGGCCGGAGAACAGGGCCGCAAGCAGACCGCCGGCCGAGAGTGCGGCGTACAGCACGCCGATGTCGGACGGGTGGAAGGCCTCCCGTGTCAGCTGCGGGAAGAGGGCGGTGGGGAGGGCCAGGAAGAGGGCTGCGAAGTCGGACAGGCAGACCACCAGAAGGAGTTGATGCCGGGTCAGGAGGAGCAGACCCTCGGCGATTCGCTGGATTGCCGAGGCTGGACGAAGCGTGTGCGTGGTGATGACGGTCGGGGGGAGGGCGGCCAGTCGCCATACGGCCCAGAGCGTCGCGCAGACCGCCGTCGCGTCCGTGAGGTACAGCGTCTGGGGTCCCACGACCGGGATCAGGGCGCCGGCGAGCAGGGGGCCGGTGATTCCGGCGGAGAGAATCACCGTGGACTGGAGGGCGTTGGCGGCGGGCAATGCTTCGGGCGGCAGTAGGCGGGGCGTCACTGCCCTGCTCACGGCGGTGTTGGCGCCGAAGAGGGCTTGTTGGACGCCGGTCAGGAGGAGAAGGACGCCGGTCGACCGGAGGTCCGCCCACGCCTGCGCCCAGAGCAGGACCGAGGTCGCGCCGATGCCGGTGGTGGTCGCCAGCAGCACGCGCCGGCGGTCGTGCATGTCCGCGAGCGCGCCCGCCCACAGGGCCGCCAGAGCCATGGGGGCGAAGCCGATCAGGCCTGCGAGGCCGACGTACGCCGAGGAGCCGGTGAGGGCGTAGATCTGCAGGGGCACCGCCACGGCCGTCAACTGGGCGCCCAGGGCGGTCACGATGCCGGCCACCCACAGCCGCCGGAACTCGCTCACTCGCAGTGGCCTTGTGTCGACCAGCACCTTTGCCCTCTCGTCGTCCGGACGCCGTTCCTGGGCCGATGGTGCGGGCTCACCCAAGGGCAAGGTCAACTTGGTTCTGTACGTGGGGACTTGGGGCGAGGTTGGCGAGAGTTCGTGATTGACGGGTGGATGGCCGAGGCGAAGAATCCGGTTGTGCGCCGGGTTGGCGTGTCCTCGTCGAGGGGGTCGGGGGAGAGACGTGGAAGGGCGGGAATCGCCGACAGGTGATGTCGGGGCTGACGGCATCGTCGTCGAGACGGGCGCCGAACGCGATGCCGTACGGGACGGGGCGGTGCCGGGGGCTCGGAGCGGAGGGGACGTCGATCCGCGGGCGGTGATACGGCGGTTGACCGAGGCCGGTGACCATCGGCGGGCCGCCGAGGAGGCCGGGGCCCGGGAACAGGAAGCCGTGCGTGCGCACGGTGCCGCGAGCGCCGATGCCGCGGGGTGGGCCGAGATACGGGCCGATGTCGCGCGGGCGGGAGGTGAGTTGGGTGCGGCCACCCGGTGGTGGCTGACGGCGGCGCGAAGGCGTCTGGCCTCACGCCCCTCGGACGGACCGGGGGCGGTGGCGGCGGCACGCAGCGCGCACTGGTGCTGGGAGCGGGTGACCGACGGGGCGGAGGCACTGCGGCTCGGCTCGGAACTCGTCGCGCTGTTGCACCAGGTGCCTGGCCTTGACCCACGTCACATACCTGCTGCTGAGGGCAGGCTCGAGCGGCTGCGGGCGGGGGTTGAGGACGCGGGCGGGTCTACGGCGGGCGGCTCGGGCGCCGATGCCGTGGGGGACGCCGCTTCGGGTCCCGGTGCACTGCCGACGGGCAACTCGGGCAACTCGGGCGCCGGCGGCGGCGCCGCCGCTCGGCCGGGGGCCGGTACGCGGTCGCCTGCCGGGGCGGATGGCCCTGGCGGGGAGACGGTTCGGGTGGATTCTCGGGTTCCGTTGTCCGGCGGCTCGGATGAGCGCGGTGAGTCGGCTGCCGGTCACGGTTCCGGGGCGCGGTGGGCCGGCGGCTCGGGTGAGGGCGGTGAGTCGGCTGCCGGCCCCGATGTCGAGGTGCGGTCCGCTGGTGGCTCCGGTGATCTGGGCGGAACAAGGGCTCGGCAGGGTTTCGGCCCACAGTCGGGCAACGGCTCTGGTGGCGCCGGGTCTCCTGCCGGTCAGGGGTCCCGGCCGGGCTCGGGCGGCGGAGCGCGGTCAGGCGGTTCAGGCGCCGGTGTGCGGGCAATCACCGGCCGGAGTCGGGGCGCGCAGCCGGACTCCGGTTCCGGCATCGGCGCGTTACCGGCAGCGGCTCCTACAGCCGCTCCGGCATCCGCCGCTCCCGCACCCCCTGCCGTCTCCCCTCCCCGCACCCCCACTGTCGTCGACTCCCCGGTTGTCGAGCCCTTGCGCAAGGGAGACCCGGTGAGGGTCGGGGCGTTCAGGTTGGTCGGGCGGCTCGGGGCGGGTGGGATGGGGGAGGTGTTTCTCGCCGAGTCCGGAGGTGGGCGGCCCGTCGCGGTGAAGGTCGTACGGGCCGAGTTCGCCCAGGACCCGGCGTTCCGGCGGAGGTTCGCCGCCGAGGTCGCCACCGTGCGGCGCGTGCAGGGGCCGTACACCCCTGCCGTCGTCGACGCCGACGCGGAGGCGGAGCGGCCCTGGCTGGCCACGACCTATGTCGCCGGCCCCTCCCTCGCGGACGTCGTCCGGGCCTCCGGCCCGCTGCCCGCGCCGGCCGTACGGACGCTCGCCGCCGGTATCGCGGAGGCGCTCGCCGCGATCCACGGCGCGGGTGTCCTGCACCGCGACCTCAAGCCGTCGAACGTCCTGCTGGACCGGGACGGTCCCAGGGTGATCGACTTCGGTATCGCCCGCGCCGCCGACCGCACCCAACTCACCGGCACGGGCGTCGCGTTGGGCACCGTGCCGTACATGTCCCCGGAACAGGTCGAGGGCCGCCCCCTCGACCCGCCGAGCGACGTGTTCTCCCTCGGCGGGCTGCTGGCGTACGCGGCGACCGGCCTGACCCCGTTCGGGGAGGGAGGCGCCGGAGAGGTGGCGTTCCGGATCACCCGTGAGGAACCCGATCCGGACGCCCTCGCCGTAGGTGACGACGAACTGCGGGACCTGATCACACGATGCCTCCACAAGGGCCCCGCGCAACGGCCGACCCCGCGGCAGATCATCGCCGCCGGGACGGTCGGACCTCCCCGCTCCTCCGGTTGGCTCCCGCAGGTCGTCGCGGCCCGGGTCGCCCGCCGGGAGGCCGATCTGACCGACGCGCTGGAGCGGGCCGCGCGGAAACGCTCCGGTGTCCGGGTCAGGGTGGGGGCGGTGTCGCTGGCGGTTCTCCTGGTATGCGCCGTCGTGTTCGCTTTGACCCAGCACGGCGGCCGTTCCACGCAGGGCTCCGGCTCCTCCGCGTCGGCGTCCGAGGCCGCCGCCCAGGGGTATCGCACGGTCTTCCGTGACCGGCCCGTCTCTCTGAAGGACGACGACTTCGAGATCGACCTGATGACCGGGGACCGGGTGCCGGGCGGACGGCTGTGGACGTTGTCCACCGACGCGGGCGGTGACGGCAAGGGCGGTTTCTCGCTGCAGGACGCCACGGACGCCTATGTCGCGGGGTCGGGACCGATCACTCCGGCGCAGTGCGCGGCCGGGGTCGCCCGTCGGCCGGTGGAGGACGAGGTGCACTGGCCGCAGGTGCCGCCGGGCAGTTGGTTCTGTGTTCGGTGGCGGCTGACCGGCGACGTGGCCGTGCTGCGGGTCGTCAGTACCGACACCGGGGGCTGGGGCGCCGACGTCGGCCTGGACTTCTACCGGCACATCCCGGCCCTGTCCACGCCCGGTGCCGTACCGGGCCCGGCCGACGCGCACTACCGGCCGCTCTACAGCGGCCGGCCCCTCACCCTCCCCGACGACGCGCACTCCTTCGACCTGGCGCGGGGACGCGTCGCCACGAACGGCTCCTGGCTGCTGTCGACCGACGCGGGCGGCAACAGCAAGGGCGCCTTCGAACCGCAGAAGTCCAGCGAGGCGTACATCGGCGGACAGTCACCCCTCACCCCCGCCCGCTGCGCCCTCGGCATCGCCCAGCAGCCGGTCTCCGTCGTCCGCTTCCCGCAGGTCCCGGCCGGCACCTGGTTCTGTGTGCGCGACGACCTCACCCGCGACATCGCCGTCATCCAGGTCCTGGACAAGGACGACGGCGACTGGACCACCACCGTCGCCGTCACCGCGTACCGGCCCGTGAGCGGCGGCGGGTAGCGCGAGTCCCGGGGTTTTCCTCCCGCCGCGTTCGTCACCGTGGCAGGATCGTTACTCCTGTCACTCTGGCAACGGAGGTTCGGTGCACAGACGGTGGCTGTTCCTTTCGGCGGCCGTGGTGCTCATCGTCGCGTCCCTGACGGTGGTGTTCCTCTCCGGTCACAAGGCCGACGCCGGGCGGGTCTCGGCCGCGCCGACTCCCGCCACCGGCGCGGAGGTCACTCCCTCGCCGGCCTCACCGACTCCCTCCGCTCACGCGACCGAAGCATCGCCGAGTGCGTCCGCGAGACGCACCGCGGGCAAGAAGTCCCCCTCGGCGACCGCCTCTTCGGCGACCACCCCGTCGGCGAAGCCGTCCGCAGCGGCGGTCGCCCAACCGGCCTCCGGTACGGCCCCGTTGGCGGGACGCATCCGCCCCGGCGTCACCCACCAGGGCGTCGCCACCTTCTACCAGACCGACGGCACCGGGGCGTGTCTGTACGACGCGAGCAGTGACGTACTGACCGGGGCGATGAACACCGCCGACTACGAGGGATCGAAGGCGTGCGGGGCGTACGTGGTCGTGCGGGCCGCGAGCGGTGCCTCCGTCACGGTCCGCATCACCAACGAGTGCCCGGGCGACTGTGCCGTCGGTCAGATCGACCTCAGCGCACAGGCCTTCGCCAAGCTCGCCGCGCCCTCGGCCGGCCGTGTCCCGATCACCTGGGAGCTCGCGAGCCCCGGCGGCGTCGGCACCCTCTCGGTCCGCTACAAGACCGGGTCCTCGCGGTACTGGTGCGGCATCCAGGTCATCGGCCACCGAAACCCCCTCGCTCGGCTGGAGGTTCGCTCCGGCAGTGGCTGGCGGCAGCTGGCGCGCGCCGACTACAACTACTTCCTCGCCGAGGACGGGGGCGGCTGCGGGGGCCCGATCAGGATCACCGACATCTACGGCGAACAGCTCACTGTTGACGGCATCACGATCCGGCCGAACGTCGTGCAGCCGACCCGGGTCCAGTTCGCCCGGCACTGAGCGCCGTCAGCTCCGGTACCCGCGCAGCTTTCGGTACAGGGTGGCGCGGGCGATGCCCAGGGCGGCCGCCGTACGGGCCTTGTTGCCGCCGTGCAGGCGCAGCGCCTCCAGGATGGCGGCGCGCTCGGCGTGTTCCATCGGGGTGAGGGGGCGGGGCGAGGGCCCCTCGCGCACGGGATCCGGCAGTTCGGCGCGCCGGACGGGACCGGTCGCCCGGCGCTGTTCCGCCAACGCCCTTACCAGATGGGCGAGTTCGGTGACGTTGCCGGGCCAGGGGTGCTGCTCCAGGGCGCGCAGCGCCTCCAGTGTCCAGGTCACCGGCGGCCGGCCGGGCACGGGCCTTGGGGTGAGGGCGGACAGCAACTCCCGTACGTCCTCGGGGCGTTCGCGGAGGGCGGGGAGGGTCACGGAGCGTGCCGCGAGGGTGTCCAGGAGCCGTTGGAGGCAGGGTCCGGGCGGTGTGCCCGGGGTGTAGGTGAGCAGAAGAGGCGCGTCGGGGCGTGTGGCGAGCAGTGTGTTGAGGAGGGCCGTGTCGGGTTGGGTGAGACGTTCGGCGTGGCGGATGAGGACAGGGCGGTCCTCGTGCCGCAACGCCCGGACATCGCACGGCAGTTCGCCTTCGGCTGCGTCCACGACCAGGGGGTTCCCGACCAGCTCGCGGGCGAGCGAGGTCTTCCCGGTACCGCGCTCGCCGACGATCAGCAGTGGTTCCGGGGATCCGGCCAACTCCACCGCGCGGTCCACCGCATGGCACCAGGCCACCGAGCGCCCGGCCAGACCGACCGCGTGCCGCGGGGCGGCCGGCACCTTCGCGGGCCCCGCCTGCTCCACCACACCGACCGCCCCGGCCACCGAGCCCAGGTGAAGGACCGGAGCCAGGGTCGCCGTGCAGGCCGGGAGACGGATGCGGTACGAGGTCTCAAGTCCGGTGCCGGAGGCGGCCACCGCCGCGCCGGGCACCGTGCGCGCCCCGCCGCCCCAGTCCCGCAGCAGCGCGACCGCGTACCTCTCCAGCGTGTCCAGCTCCTCGGGTGACAGGAGCCGTGCCGCGGCCTCGCTGACGAGCCTGCTGCGGCCGTCGAGGGCCAGGACCGCGCGTCCCGATGCGCCGGCGGCTCGCAAGTAGGCGTCCAGCAGCGCCCGTTCGGCCGCCCGGGACCGGGACAGCAGCTCGGCCTCGACGGCGAGCGCGGCGGCCTCGGCGAGCGCGGCGCCGGGATGCGGTGCGCTCCCGGCGCACAGGTCGGAGGCCACCGTCACCGTGCCCAGCAGGTGTCCGGTCTCCGGGGCCCGTACCGGCACGCTGACCGCGGAGACGTTCTGCCAGGCGTCGAGGAAGTGCTCGGGGCCGTGCAACTCGGCACGGCCGTGCGTGTGCAGGGCGCGGGCCGCGCTGTTCGGGCCGACGGTCCGCTCGGAGAGGTCGGGGCAGGAACGGCCCGGGCCCAGTCCGCCGGACCACAGCACCCGCAGCCGCTCGTCGGTGAGCACCAGCGAGGTCCGGCCGGTGCCGAGAGTAGGGGCGATCCGGTCGAGGACGGGCCGGGCGGCGGTGAGCAGAGGGGGCTCCAGCGCTCGTACTGAAGGAGGAGGCGGCGCGAGGGCCTTGGTGCCGGGTCGTACGCCGAAGAACCGGGCGCGCTTCCAGGCGGCGACGACGTCCTCGGGCACGCCGTCCGGGACTTGCTCGCCCCGCAGGAACAACTCCCGGGCCCTGCGCAGCGTTGCGAGGGTCGGGCGGACGGTGGGGCGCTCTGCGGTGGTCACGGCGGGGTTCACCCTACCGGGAGCAGTTGAACGCGCAACCATCGGTCCCGGAGGCGCACTGTCTCTTATTGAGACACCCGCGCCGCCGCCCGGGCGTACACGATCTTGAAGAGTCTGCGCCTGTTCTCATTCCCTGGAGCGTTCCCCGTGCACACCGTCGAGCCCGATGTCGTCACCGACGTACTGATCGTCGGCAGTGGCCCCGCCGGCGCCTCCGCCGCGCTCGCCCTGAGCACCTACGGCGTGCCGAACATCGTCGTCACCCGCTACGCGAGCCTCGCCGACACGCCCCGGGCGCACATCACCAACCAGCGCACCATGGAGGTGCTGCGCGACCTCGGTGTCGAGGACGAGGTGATCGCCAAGGCGACCCCGCAGCAGCTGATGGGCAACACGACCTTCTGCACCAGCCTCGCCGGCGAGGAGCTGGGCCGGGTGCGCTCCTGGGGCAACGACCCGCTCGTCCAGGCCGCCCACGAGCTCGCCAGCCCCACCCGGATGTGCGACATGCCCCAGCACCTCATGGAACCGGTGCTCATGGACGCGGCGGTCGCGCGCGGCACGCGGCTGCGCTTCAGCACCGTCTACAAGTCCTTCGTGCAGGACGCCTTCGGCGTGACGGTCACCGTCGAGGACCGGCTGCGCGGCGACGAGTACACCATCCGCGCCAAGTACCTCATCGGCGCCGACGGTGGCCGCAGCAAGGTCGCCGAGGACGCCGGACTGCCGATGGGCGGCCAGATGGGCGTGGCCGGCAGCATCAACATCGTCTTCGACGCCGACCTGACCAAGTACACCGCCCACCGGCCGTCCACCCTGTACTGGGTGCTGGCGCCCGGCGCCACCGTCGGCGGCATCGGCGCGGGCCTGGTGCGCTGTGTGCGGCCGTGGAACGAGTGGCTGATCGTGTGGGGGTACGACGTGACGGCCGGCGCCCCCGACCTGACCACCGAGTACGCCGAGACGATCGTGCGCCAACTGGTCGGCGACGACGAGATCCCGGTGACCATCAAGTCGTCCTCCGCCTGGACCGTCAACGAGATGTACGCCGAGACCTACGCGAGCGGCCGGGTCTTCTGCGCCGGCGACGCCACGCACCGCCACCCGCCGTCCAACGGCCTCGGCTCCAACACCTCCATCCAGGACTCCTACAACCTGGCCTGGAAGCTCAAGCTCGTCCTCGACGGCACCGCGTCCCCGAGGCTCCTGGACACCTACACCGCCGAACGCGCCCCGATCGGCAAGCAGATCGTCACCCGCGCCAACAAGTCCATCGGCGAGACCGCGCCCATCTTCGAGGCACTCGACGGGCTCTCCCCGCAGACCCCCGAGCAGCTGTGGGCCAACATCGCGGCCCGCAAGGGCGACACCGAGGCGGCGCAGAAGCAGCGGGCACGGCTGCGCGAGGCGATCGCGTTCAAGGCGTACGAGTTCAACGCGCACGGTGTCGACCTCAACCAGCGCTACACCTCCACGGCGATCGTCCCGGACGGCACCCCCGACCCCGGCTTCGACCGCGACCCAGAGCTGTACCACCAGCCCACCTCCCGCCCCGGCGCCAAGCTCCCGCACGCCTGGATCACCTCCGGCACCCGCACCCTCTCCACCCTCGACACCGTCGGACGGGGCCGCTTCACGCTGCTCACCGGCATCGGCGGGACCGACTGGCTGCGCGCCGCCGAGGCCCAGGACCTGGAGATCGCCACCGTCGTCATCGGACCCGGTCAGCAGTGCGAGGACCCCTACGGCGACTGGGCGCGGCTGAGCGAGGTCGCCGACGCGGGAGCGCTGCTCGTACGGCCGGACGGTTACGTCGCCTTCCGGCACCCGACCGCGGCCGGCTCCGGCGCCGACGCCGAGCGGCTGCTCGGCGAGGCGGTGCGCCGGATCCTCGGCCACACCTGATTCCCCCCACCGCCGACTGAAAGGTGAACCCCATGCCCCTCGGACTGCTCCGGCGGCGACTGAGGAATGCCCCCGGAAGCGCCGCGGGCCTCACGCTTCCCGTTCCGGCCGGGGCCGGCGTCGTCGTACGCGAGGTCATGGACCCCGTGAACCAGCCGCTCGGCGGCGCCGACGTGACGGTGACGGAACTGCGCGGCCACCAGGTCGCCGCGCGCGGCACCACGGACCCGTACGGCCTGTTCATGGCCGTGCTGCCGCCCGGCAGCTACAGCCTGATGGTCGTCGCGGAGGGGCTGGAACCGCACCGCGAGACCATCGACGTCCTCGCCGACTCCGGCGCGGCCCCGCAGCGGGTATGGCTCCAGCCGGGCCGGCAGGCCGACCTTCCGGTCCCGGGGACCTGGCTCTTCGACCCGCCGCACACGGCGATCCGGTTCATCGCCAAGCATGTCGGCATGGCCCATGTGCACGGCCGCTTCGAACGCTTCGAGGGCGGCATCCAGGTCACCCAGGACATCGCCGACTCGCGCGTCCATGTGCGCATCGACGCCTCCAGCATCACCACGGGCAACAACACCCGGGACACACACCTGCGCTCGGCCGACTTCCTCGACGTCGAGCACTTCCCCTACATCGACTTCCGCAGCACCCGCTTCGCCTACCGGGGCGGCAGCAAGTGGTCCCTGCTCGGCACGCTGACCATGCACGGGGTCAGCCGGTCGGTGTCGCTGGACACCACCTACCTCGGCATGGTCAACGGCGGTTACGGCGAGGAACTGCGCTGCGCGGCCCTGGCCAGGACGGAGCTCCACCGCGAGGACTACACCTTGAACTGGCGGTCGATGCTGGCCCGCGGGATCGCGGTCGTCGGCCCGACGGTCCAGCTGGAACTGGACGTCCAGGCGATGTACCGCACCCACGACACACCGACCCCGCCCGAGTAGACGTCGCGGGCCGCCCGGGTGCTCCCCCTTGCCCCTGGAGGGCGCCCGGCGCACGCTGGTGCCATGGGTGCGCACGACGGCCCCACGCTGATCACGTCCGTCCAACGGGCCTTCCGGCTGCTGGAGGCGGTGAGCGCGCACGAGAACGGCGCGACCGCCAAGCAACTGGCCCGTGAGACCGGGCTGCCGTTGGCCACCGCCTATCACCTGCTGCGCACGTTGGTGCACGACGGGTACGCGCGGAAGGTGGAGGACGGCAGGTTCGTCCTCGGGGACAAGCTGCACACGCTGGGGACGACGGGGCGCGGGCAGGCGCTGCTCAGCCGGGTGCGGCCCACGCTTGCGGCACTGCGCGACGAACTCGCGACCGCTGCCTACCTCACCTTCTACGAGGACGGCGAGATCCGCGTCGCCGAGATCGTCGACGGCCCCCGGGCGCCCCGCGTCGATCTCTGGGTGGGCTTCGAGGACGCCGGACACGCCACCGCGCTGGGCAAGTCCGTCCTGCGGGAGCTGGACGACGAGGCCCGCAGGGACTACCTCTCCCGCCACCACCTCGCCGACCTCACCCCACGGACGATCACCAGTCAGCCGGAACTGCTGCGGCGCCTGGACTCCTCGCCCGTGGCCCCGGCGGTCACCGACCTCGAGGAGTACTGTCTGGGCACGGTGTGCGTCGCCGTGCCCGTCTACTGCGGGGACACGCTCGGCTCGCTCGGCGTCTCCATGCCGGCCGAGCGGCTGTCCCGGCTGCCGGAGGTGCGGGCCCGGCTGATCCCGACCGCGAGCCGTGTGACCAGGGGCCTCTCGCTCACTATCTGAAATTCCTCTCCTTGTGACGTCCGGGACCGATTTCGTTTCCTGAAGGAACAAGCGTTTGAGGCGTGGGCCCGGACCGTGCCCCCGACAGGTGAGGACTGCGGACAGAGCATGAGTCAGGCCCGAGAGCAGCTGGCCCACTGGGTCTCCGCCCTGCCCGTGCTGATCGTCTGCGCCGTCGTGCTCACCGACCTGGCCGGCGGGGCCGGCATGATCTGGCTGCCCCTGCTGGCCGCCGGTCCCGCCCTCGCCGCCACGACCAACGGGCCGCGCGGTGTGCTGTGCGCGGGGTTGCTCGCCGTGGTGCTGGGCGCGTCCCTGGGCACCCGGGACGGGGTTCCGGGCGGGGAACTGGCGGCCGTCCTGTCCGCCCTGGTGACGGTCACGCTGGCGAGCGGCCTGGCCAGCGTGCTGCGCGGTCGCCGGGAACGCGTGCTGGCGGCGGTCCGCTCGGTCGCCGAGACCGCCCAGCACGCGCTGCTCAAGCCGGTGCCGGCGACCGTCGGCCCCTTCCAGGTCGCCGTCCGCTACAGCGCCGCGGCGGCCGAGGCCCGCATCGGCGGCGATCTGTACGCCCTGATCCCGACTCCGTACGGGGTCCGGCTGATCGTCGGCGACGTGCGCGGAAAGGGACTGCCGGCGGTGGGGACCGCGGCGCTGGTGCTCGGGGTCTTCCGGGAGGCCGCCTGGGACGAGCCGGACCTTCTGGCCGTGGTCGAGCGCATCGAACGGAGCCTGGCGCGCAATCTCGGCGCCGACGACTTCGTCACCGCCGTGGTCGCCGGATACCCCGGAGCCGGGCGGCTGGAGATGGTGAACTGCGGGCACGCGCCGCCACTGCTGGCGCGCCGGTCGGGCGGCAGCCTGAGGGTGGAGCCGGTGGAACCCGCCCACCCGGCGCCGCCCCTCGGGCTGCGCGCGCTGACCGGACACGCTCCCGGCCTGCAGGTGCTGCCCTTCGCCGACGGGGACCAGCTGCTTCTCTACACCGACGGGGTCACCGAGGCCCGCGACCGGGGCCGGGCGTTCTATCCGCTGGGCGAGGGGCTGGCGCGCCACGCCTGCGAGGAGCCGTCCCGCACCCTCGACGCACTGCACGCGGAGCTGCTGGCGCATGTGGGCGGCCGGCTCCACGACGACGCGGCGCTGCTCCTGATCCGCAAACCGGCGGTGCCCGTCATCGCCGGGTGAACGCTTCTTGACCCCCAGTCGGGCCTCCATGATGCTGTGTTGCGACACATGCTGTGTGTGCCGCAATGAGCAACATTCGACTCAGGTCTCGTACCAGCCGAGGAGTGGCCATGACTCATCAGGTCCGTGCTGTCGTCGCCCGGAAGAAGGGCGCCCCCGTCAGCCTGGAGACGATCATCGTGCCCGATCCGGGGCCGGGTGAGGCGCTGGTGAAGGTCGAGGCCTGCGGGGTCTGCCACACCGACCTGCACTACCGCGAGGGCGGCATCAACGACGACTTCCCCTTCCTGCTGGGCCATGAGGCCGCGGGTGTGGTGGAGGCGGTGGGGGAGGGCGTCACCGACGTGGCGCCCGGCGACTTCGTGATCCTCAACTGGCGTGCCGTGTGCGGGCAGTGTCGGGCGTGTCTGCGCGGCCGGCCCTGGTACTGCTTCAACACCCACAACGCGAAGCAGAAGATGACCTTGCTGGACGGCACGGAACTGTCGCCTGCCCTGGGTATCGGCGCGTTCGCGGAGAAGACGCTGGTGGCGGCCGGGCAGTGCACCAAGGTGGACCGCGCCGCCTCGGCCGCGGCCGCGGGGTTGCTGGGCTGCGGGGTGATGGCCGGGATCGGTGCGGCGATCAACACCGGGAACGTCGGGCGCGGTGACAGCGTGGCGGTCATCGGCTGTGGCGGGGTCGGGGACGCGGCGATCGCCGGGTCCCGGCTGGCGGGTGCGGCGAAGATCATCGCCGTGGACATCGACGACCGCAAACTGGCCACCGCCCGGAAGCTGGGCGCCACCCACACCGTCAACTCCCGCGAGGGCGATCCCGTCGAGGCGATCCGCGAGCTGACCGGCGGCTTCGGCGCCGACGTCGTCATCGAGGCGGTGGGCCGCCCGGAGACCTACCGCCAGGCCTTCTACGCCCGCGACCTGGCCGGCACGGTGGTGCTGGTCGGCGTTCCCACCCCGGAGATGAAACTGGAGCTGCCGCTGCTGGACGTCTTCGGCCGCGGCGGCGCGCTGAAGTCCTCCTGGTACGGCGACTGCCTGCCCAGCCGCGACTTCCCGATGCTCATCGACCTCTACCTCCAGGGCCGCCTGGACCTGGACGCCTTCGTGACGGAGACGATCGCCCTGGACGAGGTGGAGAAGGCCTTCGAGCGGATGCACGGCGGCGACGTGTTGCGCTCGGTGGTGGTGCTGTGATGGCCGCTGCCCGCATCGAACACCTCGTCACCTCGGGCACCTTCTCCCTGGACGGCGGCACCTGGGAGGTGGACAACAACGTCTGGATCATCGGCGACGACCACGAGGTGATCGTCGTCGACGCCGCGCACGACGCCGACGCCATCGCCGACGCCGTCGGCGGCCGGACGCTGCGGGCGATCGTGTGCACGCACGCCCACAACGACCACATCGACGCAGCCCCCGCCCTCGCCGCCCGCACCGGCGCCCCCATCCTGCTGCACCCCGACGACCTGCCGCTGTGGAAGCAGACCCACCCCGACCAGGCGCCGGACGCGGAGCTGGCCGACGGGCAGGTGCTGTCCGTGGCGGGCGTCGAACTGACCGTGCTGCACACCCCCGGCCACGCCCCCGGCGCGGTCTGCCTGTACGCGCCGGCCCTGGGAGCGCTCTTCAGCGGAGACACCCTCTTCGCGGGCGGACCCGGAGCCACGGGGCGGTCGTACAGCGACTTCCCGACCATCGTCGAGTCGATCCGCGAGCGGCTGCTGACGCTGCCCGGCGCGACCGTCGTGCACACCGGTCACGGGGAGACGACCACCGTCGGTGCGGAGGCCCCGCATCTGCAGGAGTGGATCGCGCGCGGTCACTGACCGTCTGACCTGGCCGGACGTCCCGATCGACAGGTCGACCCCTGCCTTGAAGTTGTTGCCTATTGTGACATCTGTTGCATGAAGAGCAACAAACGGCGGGGGTCGACAAGGCCTCTGAACTCCTTGACAAGGGTTCTGGGGCGACCTCAGACTGATGTTGCGCTTACCGCAATCCGTTTCGCTATACGCACCGAGGTGTCATGATGATTCCCGCGTGCCGTCTCGCGGATCTTCCGCGAGGCGAGGCCTTCCGGCTCGACATCGATCCGCCGGTCTCGGTGTTCCACACCGACGACGGCGAGGTCTTCGCCATCGACGACACCTGCACCCACCAGGACGCCTCGCTCGCCGACGGCTGGCTGGAGGGCTGCGAGGTGGAATGCCCGCTGCACGCCTCGAAGTTCGACCTGCGCACCGGCGCCGTCGACGCCCCGCCGGCCAAGCTCCCGGTGCGTACGCACGAGGTCGTGGTCGAGGACGGGATGATCTACGTGCGGGTGTCCACGGACGCCCCCAACCTGCCGCCCTGCGTCGCCTCGCGGCTGGCCGGAGGTCCCGCGTGAGGACCGTGGCCGTGGTGGGCGCGTCGCTGGCGGGACTGTCGGCGGCGCGCTCGCTGCGGGGGCAGGGCTACGACGGGCGGCTCGTCATCGTCGGCGAGGAGTTCCACCGCCCGTACGACAGGCCCCCGTTGTCCAAGGAGTTCCTGGCCGGCACCCTCGGCGAGGCGGACCTGGTGCTGGAGACCGACGACGAGGACCTGGGGGCCGAATGGCTGCTCGGTGCCCGTGCCGTCGGCCTCGACGCCCGCGACCGTGCCGTGCGCCTCGCCGACGGACGGGAGGTGCGCGCCGACGGCGTCGTCATCGCGACCGGCGCCGCCGCCCGCACCCTGCCCGGCTCCGAGGGGCTGGCCGGGGTGCACACCCTGCGCACCCTGGACGACGCCCGCGCCCTGCGCGCCGAACTCGCCCGCGGCGGACGGCTGGTGGTGATCGGCGGCGGCTTCATCGGCGCCGAGGTCGCCTCCACCGCCCGCGCCCTCGGCCTGGAGGTGACGGTGGTCGAAGCGGCTCCGACACCGCTGGCCGGCCCCCTGGGCGAGACCATGGGCGCCCTCGTCTCCGCCCTCCACGCCGACCACGGTGTACGACTGCTGTGCGGGGTCGGTGTGAAGGGGCTGGGCGGCGAGAAGCGTGTCGACGCGGTCCTGCTGGAGGACGGCCGGACGATCCCCGCCGACATCGTGGTCGTCGGCGTGGGGGCACGCCCCTGCGTCGAGTGGCTGGCGGGATCCGGCGTCGACCTCGACAACGGCGTCAAGTGCGGTGCGGACGGCCGCACCAGCCTGGCCGGTGTGGTCGCGGTCGGGGACTGCGCCAACTGGTACGACCCGCGTGCGGGCCTGCACCGCCGCGTCGAGCACTGGACCGGCGCCCGGGAGCGGCCCGGCGCCGCCATTGCCACGCTGCTCGCGGGCGGCGCGGTGGAACCGGGGGTGCCCCGGCCGCCGTACTTCTGGTCCGACCAGTACGGCATAAAGATCCAGTTCGCCGGTCACGCGGCCGGCGCCGACAGCGTGACCATCGAGGAAGGCGCCGCCGAGGACCGCAACGTCCTCGCCGTCTACCGGCGTTCGGGCCTGCCCGTCGCCGTGCTCGGGATGAACCAGCCGCGCCTGTTCACCCGCCTGCGCAAACAGCTCGCCGCGTGAATGACCCCTCCACGACGTTTCCCGAGGAGTGCACCGTGACCTCGACCAGCCTGCCGGACAGCCTGATCGCCACCCTGCCCGGCTCCTCCTATACGGACCCCGGGATCTTCGCCCAGGAGCAGGAGCGCATCTTCGAGACCATGTGGTTCTGCGTGGCGCGCGCCTCCGAGCTGGCCAAGCCGGGCGCCTTTCGCACCGTCGACGTGGGCCGCGAGAGCATCCTCGTCACCCGCGCCCGGGACAACTCGATCCGCGCGTACTTCAACGTCTGCCGGCACCGCGGGGCCAGGCTCTGCACCGAGGAGACCGGCGAGGTCAAGCGGGCCTTCCAATGCCCGTACCACGCCTGGACGTACGACCTGAACGGCAAGCTCGTCGCCGCTCCCAACCTCACCAAGATGCCCGACGTGGGCCGCACCGAGTACGGCCTGGTGAGCGTCGCCGTGCGCGAATGGCTGGGCTATGTGTGGGTGTGCCTCGCGGAGAACCCGCCCTCCTTCGAGGAGGACGTCATGGGCGCCGTGGTCGAACGGCTCGGCGACGTCGAGTCCATCGACCACTACGACATCGACAACCTCTCGGTCGGCCGGCGCATCGTCTACGACGTGAAGGCGAACTGGAAGCTCATCATCGAGAACTTCATGGAGTGCTACCACTGCGCCACGATCCACCCCGAACTGACCGAGGTGCTGCCCGAGTTCGCCGACGGCTACGCCGCCCAGTACTACGTCGGGCACGGCGCCGAGTTCGGTGAGGAGATCCAGGGCTTCACCGTCGACGGCGGCGAGGGCCTGGAGCGCATACCGGGGGTCGCGGAGGAGCAGGACCGCCGCTACTACGCGATCACCGTCAAGCCGCAGGTCTTCATCAACCTCGTCCCCGACCACGTCATCTTCCACCGCATGTACCCGGTGGCCGTCGACCGCACGATCGTCGAGTGCGACTGGCTCTACCTCCCGCACGTCGTCGACAGCGGCAAGGACGTCAGCCGCTCCGTGGAACTCTTCGACCGGGTCAACCGGCAGGACTTCGAGGCGTGCGAGCGCACCCAGCCGGGCATGCACTCCCGGATGTACGCCAAGGGAGGCGTGCTGGTGCCCAGCGAGCACCACATCGGCGCCTTCCACGACTGGGTCAACGAGCGGCTGGGTACGGTGACTCAGCCCAGGTAGCCCATGCGGTGACTGATCTCCTCGGCGCCCTTGAGCAGCACCGGGGCCAGTTCGTGCAGCCGCTCCTCGGTGAAGCGGTACGACGGCCCCGAGGCGCTGAGTGCCGCGATGACCTCGCCGTCCTGGTTGCGGATCGGGGCGGCCATGGCGTGCAGGCCGATCTCCAACTCCTCCAGGGTGAAGGCGTAGCCGTGCTCCCGCGCGTCGGCGAGGTTCTTCTCCAGCTTCGCCTTCGCGGTGATGGTGTGCGGGGTGACCTTCTTCAGCCCGGCCTCGGCAAGCAGCGCCGCGCGCTCCTTGGTGGGCAGGTGGGCGAGGAGGATCTTGCCGCTGGAGGTGGCGTGCAGCGGGGTCAGCTCGCCGACCCAGTTGTGCGCGGCGACGGCCGCCGGGCCGCGCACCTGGTAGAGGTTGATCGCGAAGTGCTCCTGCATCACCGCGATGTTGATGGTCTCGCCGATCTCCTCGGCGAGACGCTCACAGACCGGGCGGCCCTGCTGGGTGATGTCGAGGCGTCCGGTGACCGCGCCGGCCAGCCGCACGATGCCGAAGCCGAGCCGGTACTTGCCGCGCTCGCCGGCCTGCTCCACCAGACCCCGCGCCTCCAGGGCACCGAGCAGCCGGAACGCGGTGGACTTGTGAACGTCGATCTCGGCGGCCACCTCACTGACGCCGGCCTCCCCACGGTGGGCCAGGATCTCGAGGACGCTGATGGCTCGATCGACCGACTGCACCCCGCCGGCCTGCGAATTTGACGTTTCGGTGTCTTGGCTGTGGTTGCTCACAGCGAAACTATACGCGCAGTACGGTACAGCGTGTCGGGCCTTACGACCCTGACCAGGCCTGATCCGGGCTGTCCGCGCGTACTGCCCTCCGCGGCGAGGCTGAAGGGGCAATCGCGAACGGATGTGGGGTTCCCTGACGTGGCTACAACCCACCTCACGGGCGGTCAGCAGGAACGGCTCGACGGCGTATACGATCGTCAGCTTCAAGGTGGCGTCCGACGAGGTCACCGACGCCAGCCGTACGGTGGTGGAGAAGGCGGCCGACCGGGCGCGCGAGGCGGGCCTGACCGTCGGGACCGGCGGCTCCGCGATGGACGGCGGCGGTGGTCCGGGCGGTGTCGCCGAGATCGCCGGTATCTCGGCGGCGGCCGTCCCTGACCAAGCTCGGCGCCCGCGACCGTGCTCAACTCGTCGTCATCGCCTACCAGACCGGTCTGGTCCGCCCGGAAACGTCGGCATTAAGAGGCTGACCGGGATCCGCGGCCGGTGTGAGCGTGGTCTCAAGTTGCGCGCCACGCAACCTAGTGCGTATAGCGCTACACGTATTAGCATGCCTCGCGTATCGACGGCGCGAGCGAGACGAGGCACCATGGCTCCCCTGCAGTACGACTTCGTCATCGTCGGCGGCGGTTCGGCAGGCAGCGCACTGGCGAACAGGCTCTCCGCGGACCCGGGCAACCGGGTGCTGGTGCTGGAGGCCGGCCGGTCCGACTACCCGTGGGACGTCTTCATCCACATGCCCGCGGCCCTGACCTACCCGATCGGCAGCCGGTTCTACGACTGGAAGTACGAGTCCGAGCCCGAGCCGCACATGGGCGGACGCCGCGTCTACCACGCCCGCGGCAAGGTACTCGGCGGCTCCAGCAGCATCAACGGCATGATCTTCCAGCGCGGCAACCCCATGGACTACGAGCGCTGGGCCGCCGACCCCGGGATGGAGACCTGGGACTACGCGCACTGTCTGCCCTACTTCAAGCGCATGGAGAACTGTCTTGCCGCCGACCCGGACGACGAGTTCCGCGGCCACGACGGTCCCCTCGTCCTGGAGCGCGGTCCCGCCACCAACCCGCTCTTCACCGCCTTCCAGAAGGCCACCGAGGAGGCCGGTTACGCCCCGACCGACGACGTCAACGGCTACCGGCAGGAAGGCTTCGCCAAGTTCGACCGCAACGTCCACCGCGGACGCCGGCTGTCGGCCTCGAAGGCGTACCTCAAACCCGTCCGGAAGCGCCCCAACCTCACCGTCAGGACCCGGACCCTCGTCACCCGCGTCCTGTTCGAGGGCAAGCGCGCCGTCGGCGTCGAGTACCAGCACGGCAGGGGCGCCCTGCAGCAGGTCCGCGCCAAGGAAGTGATCCTGTGCGGCGGCGCGATCAACTCGCCGCAGCTGCTCCAGCTCTCCGGTGTCGGCAACGCGGCGGAACTGAGCGCCCTCGGCATCGACGTCGTCCACGATCTGCCGGGCGTCGGCGAGAACATGCAGGACCACCTCGAGGTCTACGTCCAGTACGCCTGCAAGCAGCCCGTCTCCATGCAGCCGTACATGGCGAAGTGGCGCGCCCCCTTCATCGGGCTGCAGTGGCTGTTCAGGAAGGGACCGGCGGCGACCAACCACTTCGAGGCCGGCGGCTTCGCCCGCAGCAACGAGGACGTCGACTACCCCAACCTGATGTTCCACTTCCTGCCGATCGCCGTCCGCTACGACGGCTCCTCACCGGCCGGCGGTCACGGCTACCAGGTGCACGTCGGGCCCATGTACTCCGACGCCATCGGTTCGGTGAAGATCAAGAGCAGGGACCCGCGCGAGCATCCGGCCCTGCGCTTCAACTACCTCTCCACCGAGCAGGACCGCCGCGAATGGGTCGAGGCGATCCGGGTCGCCCGCCGGATCCTCAACCAGCCCGCGCTCGCCCCCTACAACGGCGGTGAGATCTCGCCGGGACCGAAGGTGGAGTCGGACGAGGAGATCCTCGCCTGGGTCGCCAAGGAGGGCGAGACCGCCCTGCACCCGTCCTGCACCTGCAAGATGGGCACGGACGACATGGCCGTCGTCGACCCGGCCAGCATGCGGGTGCACGGCGTCGAGGGGCTGCGCGTCGTCGACGCCTCCGTGATGCCGTACGTCACCAACGGCAACATCTACGCGCCGGTGATGATGGTCGCCGAGAAGGCCGCCGACCTGATCCTGGGCAAGGAACCGCTGGCTCCGTCGCAGGCCGCGTACTACCGCCACCGCGACGCCCAGAAGCAGGCGGGGTAGGCCTTGGCCGCCACGGGGCTCGGGGCGCTGCTCGGCAGCGTCCGCTACGAGGTGCTGCCCGCCCGGGCGACCGAGGAGAAGGTCCTGGCCCATGTCCCGCGTGACGTCGTCGTCACGGTGACGGCCTCGCCGGTCAAGGGCCTGGAGCCGACCCTCGCCCTCACGGAGAGGCTCGCCGGGCACGGCTACCGTGTCGTCCCGCACGTCCCGGCACGGCTGCTGCGGGACGAGGTGCACCTCAAGGAGGTCGCGGGCCGGCTGCGCGAGGCCGGCGTGGACGACGTGTTCGTGCCGGCCGGCGACGCGGATCCGCCGGCCGGGGTGTACGACGGCGCGCTGCCGGTGCTGCGGGCGCTGAGCGAGCTGGGCAGCCCCTTCGCGCACCGTGGGATCACCGGATACCCGGAGAGCCATCCCCTCATCCACGACGACGTCACCATCCAGTCCATGTGGGACAAGCGCGAGCACGCCACCTACATCGTGAGCAACCTCTGCTTCGACCCGCGGGTGCTGGGGGAGTGGATCGCGCGGGTGCGGCGCCGGGACGTCACCCTGCCCCTGTACGTCGGTGTCGCCGGTCCCGTGCAGCGCGCGAAGCTGCTCGCGATGGCCACGAAGATCGGTGTGGGGGAGTCGACCCGTTTCCTGACCAAGCACGCGTCGTGGTTCCTGCGCTTGGCCGCCCCCGGCGGCTACTCGCCGCAGAGACTGCTGGAGCGCTGCGAGCAGGCCCTGACCGCGCCGTCGGCGGGCGTGGCGGGCCTGCATGTGTTCACCTTCAACCAGATCGCCGAGACGGAGGCCTGGCGCCGGGCCCTGCTGGACCGCCTGGGCCGCTGATCGACGTATACGACGAAGGGGCGGGCCGGTGTCTCCGGCCCGCCCCTCGGCTGTGTCGTCCGTCTCCCGCTCAGCGGAAGACCACCGTGCGGTTGCCGTCGACCATCACGCGGCTCTCGCTGTGCCACTTCACGGCGTGCGCCAGGACCTGTGCCTCGACGTCACGGCCGACCGTGACCAGTTCGCCGGGGTCGAGGGAGTGGTCCACGCGGACCACGTCCTGCTCGATGATCTGGCCCTCGTCCAGGTCCGACGTGACGTAGTGTGCCGTCGCGCCGACCAGCTTCACACCCCGGTCGTAGGCCTGCTCGTAGGGGCGGGCGCCCTTGAAGCTGGGGAGGAAGGAGTGGTGGATGTTGATGGCGCGGCCTTCGAGTTGCTTGCACAGGTCGTCGGAGAGGATCTGCATGTAGCGGGCCAGGACCACGAGGTCCACGTCCAGCTCGCGCACCAGCTCAAGAAGCCGTGCCTCGGCCTCGGGCTTGGTGTCCCTGGTGACCGGGACGTGGTGGAAGGGGACGCCGTAGGTCTCCGCCAGGCTCTCGAAGTCGCGGTGGTTGGAGACGATCGCCGGGATCTCGATGTTCAGGGCGCCGGTGCGCTTGCGGAAGAGCAGGTCGTTCAGGCAGTGCCCGAACTTGGACACCATGATCAGCGTCCGGGTCGGGGTGGCGGCGTCCCGCAGCGTCCAGGAGATGTGGTGGGCCTCGGCGACGGGTCCGAACCGGTAACGCAGATGTTCCAGTCCGACGCTCGGATCGGAAACATCGAAGTGGACCCTCATGAAGAAACGGCCCTGGAGCCGGTCGTCGAACTGCTGGCTCTCCAGGATGTTGCCGGAGTTGCGGACGAGAAACCCGCTCACGGCATGGACCAGGCCCGCGCTGTCGGGACACGAGAGGGTGAGGACGTACTCACGGCCGGGCTGGGGACGAGGGGACATGGGCGGCCTCCGCTGGTGCGTAATGCACAACTTGGTGAGCGATACGCAACATGCTCCAAGCGGAAGGGGCCTTCGGTCAAGAGACAAGGGGCCGGTCGGGCCCGTGCTAAATCGTCATCGGCGAACCTCTTGACGTATGTCTGCACATTCGCCAGGGTGTTCCACCACAAGCAATTGGATGCACAATGCGCAACGATTTCGGTTGAAGGGCTGGCGCGTGGCAGACCTGTATCTGGACGGTGAATGGCGGGAGCCGGTGGCCGGCGGCCGCCGCGAGATCCGATGTCCCGCCGACGGCACGCTCGCCGCGACCGTATCGGAGGGCACCCGTGCCGACACCGAGGCGGCGATCGCCGCGGCCCGCCGCGCCTTCGACGAGGGCCCCTGGCCGCACACCCCCGAGCGCGACCGCGGCGCCCTGCTGCTGCGCACCGCAGACATCATCGAGCGCGACGCCAAGGAGTTCGCCCGCGCCGAGTCGCTGGACACCGGCAAACGCCTGGTGGAGAGCGAGTACGACATCGCCGACGTCGTCTCCTGCTTCCGCTACTACGGCGGCCTCGGCGGCACCGACGCCGGCCGCGTGATCGACACCGGCCGCGGCGACGCCGTGAGCCGCGTCGTCTATGAGCCGGTCGGCGTGTGCGGACTGATCACTCCCTGGAACTACCCGCTGCTGCAGGCCAGTTGGAAGGTCGCCCCGGCTCTGCTGGCCGGCAACACGATCATCCTCAAGCCCAGCGAGCTCACCCCCTCGACCTCCATCCTGCTGATGAAGGCGCTTCAGGAGGCGGGACTGCCCGCGGGCGTCGCCAATCTCGTGCTGGGCGCGGGCCCGGAGGTGGGCGCGCCCCTCTCCGAGCACCCGGCCGTCGACATGGTCTCCTTCACCGGCGGCCTGAACACCGGCCGGCACATCATGGCGACCGCCGCCGCGACCGTGAAGAAGGTCGCTCTCGAACTGGGCGGCAAGAACCCCAACGTCGTCTTCGCCGACGCCGACTTCGACACCGCCGTCGACTTCGCCCTGACCGCGGTCTTCCTGCACTCCGGGCAGGTCTGCTCGGCCGGCGCCCGGCTGATCGTCGAGGACTCGCTGCACGACCGCTTCGTCGACGAGGTCGTCCGCCGGGCCCGGCAGATCCGCCTCGGCGGCCCGTTCGACCCCGACGCCGAGACGGGCGCGCTGATCTCCGCGCAGCACCTGGCGAAGGTCGAGGCGTACGTCGCGGCGGGCCTGGCGGAGGGCGCCGTACTGCGCTGCGGCGGCGCCCGGCCCGACGACCCGGCCCTCGCGGGCGGCCACTACTACCCGCCGACCGTCCTCGACGAGTGCACGCAGGACATGCGGGTGGTGCACGAGGAGTCCTTCGGACCCGTGCTCACGGTGGAACGCTTCACCGACGAGGACGACGCCGTCCGTATCGCCAACGACACCGAGTACGGCCTCGCCGGCGCCGTCTGGACCCAGGACGCCGGCAAGGCCCAGCGCCTGGCCCGGCGGCTGCGCCACGGCACCGTGTGGATCAACGACTACCACCCCTATGTGCCGCAGGCGGAGTGGGGTGGTTTCGGGCATTCGGGCGTGGGCCGGGAGCTGGGACCGACCGGCCTGAACGAGTACCGAGAGCCCAAGCATGTCTGGCAGAACATCCAACCCCGGCCGCAGCACTGGTTCCGCGGCTGAACGCCGAAAAGAGGTCGATCGTGACCCCAACACAGACCGAGGTGCCGCAGCGGCGCGGCACGCCCCAGGACTCGGACGGCACTCCGGTCATATCCGTGCGCAGGCTGTGGAAGGTGTTCGGACCCAAGGCCGAGAAGGTGCCGGAGTCCGAGGAGCTGTGCGGTCTCTCCCGCCGGGAGCTGATGGACCGCACCGGATGCACCGCCGCCGTGCGCGACGTCAGCTTCGACGTGGCGCCCGGCGAGGTCTTCGTCGTCATGGGCCTGTCCGGCTCCGGCAAGTCCACCCTGGTGCGCTGTCTGACCCGGCTGATCGAACCCACCACAGGTGAGGTCGTCTTCGAGGGCCAGGACATCCGGGAGGCGGACGCGGCCCGGCTGCGGGACCTGCGGCGCCGCAAGTTCTCCATGGTCTTCCAGCACTTCGGGCTGCTGCCGCACCGCCGGGTCGTCGACAACGTGGCCTTCGGCCTGGAGATCCGCGGCATGAGCAGGGCAGAGCGCACCAAGCGCGCCCTGGAGGTCGTGGAACTGGTCGGTCTCGCGGGTTACGAGAGGTCGTACCCGGACCAGCTCTCCGGCGGTATGCAACAGCGCGTCGGTCTGGCGCGGGCGTTGGCGGGCGACCCGGACGTCCTCTTCTTCGACGAGCCCTTCTCCGCGCTGGACCCGCTGATCCGGCGCGACATGCAGAACGAGGTCATCCGGCTGCACCACGAGGTCGGCAAGACCATGGTGTTCATCACCCACGACCTCTCCGAGGCGCTCAAGCTGGGCGACCGCATCCTCATCATGCGGGACGGGAAGATGGTCCAGTGCGGCACCGGCGACGAGCTGGTGGGCGCCCCCGCCGACGACTACGTGCGCGAGTTCGTCAAGGACGTGCCGCGCGGAGACGTCCTCACCCTGCGCTGGATCATGCGCGCCCCGGAGGACGGCGACGAACTCGACGGCCCCGAGCTGGGCCCGGACGTCGTGGTCAAGGAGGCCACCCGGGCCGTCCTGGCTGCCGACAAGCCGGTCAAGGTCGTCGAGAACGGCAAGCTGCTCGGCATCGTCGGCGACGAGGAGATCCTGTCGGTCGTCGCCGGGCAGGAAGGCGGCGCGTGATGACCGTCGCCATGGAGAAACCGGAGACGACAGAGGCCGCGCCCCCGGCCGCGCCCGCCAGGAGCGTGCGCAAGGTCGGCCGGCCCGTGGTCATCGCAGCGATCCTCGTCGTCTGGCTGGTGCTCTTCGCCGTCCTGCGCGGCAAGCAGACCCTGTCCCTGGCGGTGGCCGATCTCACCGACCTGCACCGCTGGATCAACGACCTCAACGACTCCATCGGCGCCAACCGCAACTCCAACCCGCTCTTTCTGTACTTCTTCAACGAGATCCGGCTGGTCATCGACAACCTGGCGACCTTCGTCCAGCACCTGATCTCCCAGCCGTCCGGGGCCCGCCCGGTCCCGCAGATCGGCTGGCTCGGTGTCGTCGGCCTCGCCGGATTCGTCTCCTGGGCCCTGGGCAACTGGAAGGTCGCCCTGCTGGCCGTGGCCGGCTTCACCTTCCTCGGGCTGCAGGGCCTGTGGCAGGAGAGCATGGACACGCTGGCGCTCATCCTGTGCGCGGTGTTCGTGGCCCTGCTCTTCGCGATCCCCCTCGGGGTGTGGGCCGGACTCTCGGACCGGTTCAACCGGTTCATCACGCCGTTCCTGGACTTCATGCAGACGATGCCGACCTTCGTCTACCTGGCGCCGCTGACCCTGTTCTTCCTCATCGGCGGTGCGTCGGCCACCATCGCCACCGTTGTCTACGCGGCCCCGCCGACGATCCGCATCACGGCGCACGCCATCCGCAATGTGTCGAAGACGACCGTCGAGGCGGCCGACTCCCTCGGTGCCACGCGACGTCAGTCGCTGCTGAAGGTCCTGCTGCCGATGTCCAAGCGGACCGTGGTGATGGGCGTGAACCAGACCATCATGGCCGCCCTGGCCATGGTCACCATCGCGGCCCTGATCAACGCGCCGGGCCTCGGCGTCAACGTCCTGCAGGCGCTGCAGTCGCTCGACGTCGGCACGGCCTTCAACGCGGGCCTCGCCATCGTGATCCTGGCGATCGTGCTGGACCGGGTCACCACCGCGGCCGCCGGACGCGAGGAGAACGCGCGCAACGCCAGGCACGACTTCACCAAGTGGCGCCCCGCCCTGCTGGGCGCCGGTGCCGTGGTCACGGTGGTCCTGATCTACCTCTCGCACACCTACCTGTGGGCGGCCGACTTCCCCGGCGACGGCACCGTCGGCAGCCACATCGCGAGCGCGACGGACACCGCGGCCACCTGGGTGCAGGACAACCTGTCGGGCCTGACCAACGCCTTCCGTGACGGCATCAGCAACGGCCTGCTCAACCCGTTCCAGACCCTGCTCACCGACTCCCCGTGGTGGCTGGTCGGCGCGGTGCTGGTCGCCCTCGCCGTGGTGCTGGGAGGCTGGAAGTCCGGGATCACCACCGCCGTGTGCGTGGGCCTGCTGGTCGCCACCGGCGTGTGGTCGGACGCTATGACCACGCTCGCGTCGACGATCGTCGCGACGGTACTGGTGATGATCCTCGGCGTCGTCTTCGGCGTGTGGATGGGCCGCAGCACGCTGGTGGACCGGATGATCCGGCCCACCCTGGACGCGGCCCAGGTCATGCCGCCGTTCGTCTACCTGGTGCCGTTCCTCGCACTGTTCGGCGCCACCCGCTTCACGGCCATCGTCGCCGCGATCGTCTACGGCGCCCCGGTGGCCATGAAGATCATCGCGGACGGGATCCGGGCGGTGCCCGAGACCACCGTGGAGGCGGCCACCTCCGCCGGGTGCAACACCTGGCAGATCATCACCAAGGTCCAACTGCCGATGTCACGCAGTGCCCTGACGCTCGCGACCAACCAGGGCCTGATCTACGTGCTGTCGATGGTTGTTGTGGGCGGCCTGGTAGGAGCAGGAGCCCTCGGCTACGACGTTGTGGCCGGATTCTCGCAGGTAGAGCTGTACGGCAAGGGGCTGGCGGCAGGACTCGCCATCGTACTGCTCGGAGTCATGTTCGACCGGATCACTCAGGCCGCGGCGCGACGCGCAGGCGCTTAAAGGAGCAGGACACCATGGCAAGACACTGGCGAGCCGGCGCGGCCGGCCTGGCCGTCCTCGGCCTCACCCTCACCGCGTGCGGAGGTGCGAAGGTCGGCGACACCTCCTCGGGCTCCGGCAGCAGCTCGGGCAGCTCCGGCAAATGCGGCACCTTCAACCTCGCGGTCAACCCCTGGGTGGGTTACGAGGCCGACGCGGCGGTCGTCGCGTACGTCGCCCAGCACAACCTCGGCTGCACGGTGAACAAGAAGAACCTGAAGGAACAGATCGCCTGGCAGGGCTTCGGCACCGGCGAGGTGGACGCCGTGCTGGAGAACTGGGGCCACGCCGACCTGGTGAAGAAGTACATCGACCAGCAGAAGACCGCCGTGGACGCCGGCCAGACCGGCAACAAGGGCATCATCGGCTGGTACGTGCCACCGTGGCTGGCCAAGGCCCACCCCGACATCCTCGACTACAAGAACCTCAACAAGTACGCGGCGAAGTTCAAGACGTCCGAGTCGGGCGGCAAGGGCCAGCTCCTGGACGGCGACCCGTCCTACGTCACCAATGACGCGGCGCTGGTGAAGAACCTGAACCTGAACTTCAAGGTGGTCTACGCGGGCAGTGAGGCCGCCCTCATCACGGCCTTCCGCGACGCCGAGAAGAACAAGAAGTGGGTCATCGGCTACTTCTACGAGCCGCAGTGGTTCCTGTCCGAGGTGCCGCTGAAGAAGGTCAGTCTGCCCGCGTACAAGACGGGCTGTGACGCGGACGCGGCCAAGGTCGCCTGCGACTACCCCGTCTACAACCTCAACAAGATCGTCAGCGCCAAGTTCGCCAAGTCCGGCAGCCCCGCCTACAACCTGGTGAAGAACTTCAACTGGACGAACGACGACCAGAACGAGGTCGCCAAGTACATCGCCCAGGACAAGCTGTCCGACGACGCGGCCGCCAAGAAGTGGGTCGACGCCAACAAGGACAAGGTGGACGCCTGGCTCAAGTAGCCCACGGCACGAACCGGTCGGATCTGCCCGGCGGGCGGTGCGCGCAGCTGCGCGCACCGCCCGCCGGGCATTGCCGTGTTCCGGCCCCGTGACGGGCCGTTTTCCGGCGTCACGGACCCCTTGACACCCCCTCCCGGCGACAGGCACGCTGAGTTGCGCAACCTGAATCGTGTTGCGTAGGCAGCAACTGACCGGTTTGATTTCGGAGGTGCGGCGATGGCGGGACCCCGAGTGGTGATCATCGGAGCGGGCGTCGTGGGTGCGGCCCTCGCGGACGAGATCTCCGCACGAGGCTGGACCGAAGTGACCGTGGTCGACCAGGGCCCCCTCCCGGCCACCGGAGGATCCTCGTCGCACGCTCCCGGCCTGGTCTTCCAGACGAACTCGTCGAAGACCATGACCGAGCTGGCCCGCTACACCGTCGAGAAGTTCTGCTCCCTCGACGTCGACGGCAAGCCCTGTTTCCTGCAGGTCGGCGGCCTCGAAGTGGCCACCACCCCCGAGCGCCTCACGGAACTGCACCGCCGCCACGGCTGGATCACCGCCTGGGGCGTCGAGGCCCGCCTGCTGACCCCCGACGAGTGCGTCGAGCAGCACCCCCTGGTCGACCGTGACAAGGTCCTCGGCGGCCTCCTGGTCCCCACCGACGGCCTGGCCAAGGCCGTCCTCGCGGTCGAGGCCCAGATCCGCCGGGCCACCGAGCGCGGCGTACGCTTCCTCGCCCGCCACGAGGTCCTCGACGTCCTCCAGGCCGACGGCGAGGTCACCGGCGTCCGCACCGACCACGGCGATCTCGACGCCGACATCGTCGTGTGCTGCGCCGGCATCTGGGGCCCGAGGATCGCCCGCATGGCCGGCATGAACCTCCCGCTGACCCCGCTCGCCCACCAGCTCGCCTGGACCGGCCCCGTCCCCGCCCTCGCCGGTCAGACCGAGGAGGCGGTCCGCCCGATCCTGCGCCACCAGGACGCAGACCTCTACTACCGCGACCGCTTCGACGGCATCGGCATCGGCTACTACGGCCACCGCCCCATGCCGATCTCGGCGGACGACATCCTCTCCGTGGACGCGGCCGACCAGATGCCCTCGGTGCTGAAGTTCACCGAGGAGGACTTCGCGCCCGCCTGGACCGAGACCCAGTCCCTGCTCCCCGCGACTCAGGACGCCAAGATCGAGGAGGGCATCAACGGCCTCTTCTCCTTCACCACCGACAACTTCCCGCTGCTCGGCGAGTCCCCGGACGTCAAGGGCTTCTGGGTCGCCGAGGCCGTCTGGGTCACCCACTCCGCGGGCGTCGGCCGGGCGATGGCCGAGTGGCTGGTCGACGGCCACTGCTCGTCCTTCGACCTGCACGAGTGCGACGTCAACCGCTTCGAACCGCACCAGCTGACCCCCGAGTACGTCCTGGCCCGCGACTGCCAGAACTTCGTCGAGGTCTACGACATCCTCCACCCGCTGCAGCCGAGCGGGAAGCCGCGCCCGATCCGCAAGAGCCCCTTCCACACCCGCCAGCAGGAGCACGGAGCGTTCTTCCTGGAGGCGAACGGCTGGGAGCGGCCGCAGTGGTACGAGGCCAACGCCCGCCTGGTGGAAGGCCGTTCGATCCCCACGCCCAACGACTGGGCGGCGCGGTACTGGTCGCCGATCGTCGGCGCCGAGGCCCAGGCCACCCGTGAGACGGTCGCCCTGTACGACATGACCGCCCTCAAGCGCCTGGAGGTCACCGGCCCCGGCGCCGCCGACTTCCTGGAGCGGCTGGTCACCGGCAAGGTCGCCAAGTCGGTCGGCTCGGTGACGTACACGCTGCTCCTCGACCACGACGGCGGCATTCGCAGCGACATCACGGTGGCGAGGCTGGCCCGCGACCTGTTCCAGGTCGGCGCCAACGGCAACCTCGACCTCGACTGGTTCACCCGCCACCTGCCGGCCGACGGCACGGTCCAGGTCCGCGACATCACGCCCGGCACGTGCTGCATCGGCCTGTGGGGCCCGCTGGCCCGCAAGGTCCTGCAGCCGCTGACGGACGAGGACTTCTCCAATGACGGGCTGAAGTACTTCCGCGCCAAGCGCGCCCACATCGGCTCCGTCCCGGTCACCGCCATGCGCCTGTCGTACGTCGGTGAGCTCGGCTGGGAGCTGTACACCACCGCCGACCTGGGCGAGAAGCTCTGGGACACGCTGTGGGCGGCGGCCGAACCGCTGGGCGGCGTCATCGCCGGCCGCGGCGCCTTCAACAGCCTGCGTCTGGAGAAGGGCTACCGGTCCTTCGGCACCGACATGACCTACGAGCACGACTCGTACGAGGCGGGCGTCGACTTCGCCGTCAAGCTCGACAAGCCGGACTTCATCGGCAAGGCGGCGCTGCTGCTCCGCAAGGACAACGTGGGGCGCAGGCTGACCTGCCTCACCGTCGACGACCCGCGGTCGGTCGTCCTCGGCAAGGAGCCGGTGTACGACGGCGAGCGGGCCGTCGGTTACGTCACCAGCGCGGCCTACGGCTACACGATCGGCAAGGGGATCGCGTACGCCTGGCTCCCGACGGAGTTGGCCGCGCCGGGGACGGTGCTGCACATCGGGTATTTCGACCAGCGGGTTGAGGCCGTGGTCGCCGAGGAGCCGTTGTTCGACCCGACGATGTCCCGTCTCCGTGGTTAGCCGTCAAGGACAAGGAGCACCACCGGTGACCGCACAACTCCTCGACGGCAAGGCGACCGCGGCCGAGATCCGTCGTGAACTCGCCGAGCGGGTGGCGAAACTGACCGCCACCGGGAGCCGTCCCCCGGGCCTGGGCACCGTTCTCGTCGGTGACGACCCGGGCAGCCATGCCTACGTCGCCGGCAAGCACCGGGACTGCGCCCAGGTCGGCATCGCCTCCATCCGGCGGGACCTGCCCGCCGACGCCACCCAGCGGCAGGTCGAGGACGTCGTCGACGAGCTCAACGCCGACCCCGCCTGCACCGGCTACATCGTCCAGCTCCCGCTGCCCGCGCACCTGGACGCCAATGCGGTACTCGCCCGGATGGACCCGGCCAAGGACGCCGACGGGCTGCATCCCGTCAACCTGGGGCGGCTGGTGCTGGGGACCGAGGCGCCGTTGCCGTGCACGCCGCGCGGGATCGTCGAACTGCTGCGCCGCCACGACGTCCCGATCGCCGGGGCGCGGGTCTGCGTCATCGGGCGCGGCATCACCGTCGGACGGCCCATCGGCCTGCTCCTGACCCGCCGTTCCGAGAACGCCACCGTCACCCTCTGCCACACCGGAACCAAGGGTCTGGCCTGGCATGTCCGGGAAGCCGACATCGTCATCGCCGCAGCCGGCTCGCCCGGACTGATCACCAAGGACATGCTGCGCCCCGGCGCGGCCGTCCTGGACGTCGGCATCACCCGCACCGAGCACGGGCTGGTCGGCGACGTGCACCCGGAGACCGCCACGGTCGCCGGATGGCTCGCGCCGATGCCCGGGGGCGTGGGCCCCATGACCCGGGCGATGTTGCTCGCCAACGTCGTCGAGGCCGCCGAGAGGAACGCGAACGCCGTATGAACGCGCTGAACACCCCCCTGGCGGAGCTGGACCCCGAGGTCCACGCGGCCCTGAGGGCCGAGCTGCACCGCCAGCAGTCCACCCTCGAGATGATCGCCTCCGAGAACTTCGCACCCACCGCCGTGATGGAGGCCCAGGGCTCGGTCGCCACCAACAAGTACGCCGAGGGCTACCCCGGCCGCCGCTACTACGGCGGCTGCGAACACGTCGACGTCACCGAGCGGTTGGCGATCGAACGGATCAAGTCCCTCTTCGGCGCCGGGTTCGCCAACGTCCAGCCGCACTCCGGCGCCCAGGCCAACACCGCCGTGTTCTTCGCCCTGTTGCAGCCCGGCGACACCGTCCTCGGCCTCGACCTCGCGCACGGCGGCCATCTCACCCACGGCATGCGCATCAACTACAGCGGCAAGATGCTCAACGTCGTGCCCTACCACGTCTCCGAGGCCGACAACCTGATCGACCTGGACGAGGTCGAGCGCCTCGCCAAGGAACACCGCCCCAAGATGATCATCGCGGGCTGGTCGGCGTACCCCCGGCACCTGGACTTCGCGGCCTTCCGCCGGATCGCCGACGAGGTCGGCGCCCTGCTGATGGTCGACATGGCGCACTTCGCCGGCCTGGTCGCGGCGGGCCTGCACCCGAACCCCATACCGCACGCCCACGTCACCACGACCACCACCCACAAGACCCTCGGCGGCCCGCGCGGCGGAGTCATCCTCACCAACGACGCCGACCTCGCCAAGAAGATCAACTCGGCGGTGTTCCCCGGCATGCAGGGCGGCCCGCTGGAGCACGTCATCGCGGCGAAGGCGGTCTCCTTCAAGGTCGCCGCCTCACCGGAGTTCGCCGAGCGGCAGACGAGGACCCTCGCCGGAGCCCGCATCCTCGCCGAGCGTCTGACACGACCGGACGCGACGGCCGCGGGCGTGAAGGTGCTCACCGGCGGCACCGACGTCCACCTGGTCCTCGTCGACCTCCGCGAATCCCCGCTGGACGGCCGCCAGGCCGAGGACCTGCTCCACGAGATCGGCATCACCGTCAACCGCAACGCCGTCCCCTTCGACCCGCGACCGCCCATGGTCACCTCGGGCCTGCGCATCGGCACCCCCGCCCTCGCCACCCGGGGGTTCACCGAGGAGGACTTCGCCGAGGTGGCGGACGTCATCGCCCTCGCGCTCCAGCCGGAACCCGACGTGGCCGCCCTGCGCGCCCGCACCGAGGCGCTGGCCGCCAAACACCCGCTCTACCCGCACCTGTCCGACAACGGAGACGCCCGATGAGCCCCCGCACCCCCGGCGCCGAGCTCCCCGAACACCCCGACTGGCTGTGGCGCACGCCCGAGCCGAAGCGCTCGTACGACGTCGTCATCGTCGGCGGCGGCGGACACGGCCTGGCCACCGCCCACTACCTGGCGAAAAACCACGGCATCACCAACGTCGCCGTGCTGGAGAAGGGCTGGCTGGCCGGCGGCAACATGGCCCGCAACACCACGATCATCCGCTCCAACTATCTGTGGGACGAGAGCGCCGGCATCTACGAGCACGCCCTCAAGCTCTGGGAGGGCCTGGCCGAGGAGCTGGACTACCCGATCCTCTTCTCCCAGCGCGGCGTGCTCAACCTGGCCCACAGCCTCCAGGACGTCCGCGACAGCGTGCGCCGCGTGGAGGCCAACCGCCTCAACGGCGTCGACGCGGAGTGGCTGGACGCGGACGGCGTCAAGGACGTCTGCCCGATCGTCAACACCTCACCCGACGTGCGCTACCCGGTCCTCGGCGGCACGTACCAGCCGCGCGCGGGCATCGCCAAGCACGACCACGTGGCCTGGGGCCTGGCCCGCTCGGCGGACGCGGCCGGCATCGACATCATCCAGAACTGCGAGGTGACGGGCCTGGACGTGGTCGGCGGCCGGGTGGTGGGCGTGCGGACCAGCCTCGGCCCGATCGCCGCGGGCAAGGTGGCGCTCTGCTCGGCGGGGCACACCTCCGTCCTCGCCGCCATGGCCGGCATCGAACTCCCGCTCCAGAGCCACCCGTTGCAGGCGCTGGTGTCGGAACTGCTGGAGCCGGTCCACCCGACCGTCGTCATGTCCAACGCGGTCCACGTGTACGTCAGCCAGGCGCACAAGGGCGAGCTGGTGATGGGCGCGGGCATCGACGCGTACAACTCCTACACGCAGCGCGGCGCGTTCCACATCATCGAGGAGCAGATGTCCGCGGCGCTGGAGCTGTTCCCGGTCTTCGCCCGCGCCCACGTCCTGCGCACCTGGGGCGGCATCGTCGACGTCAGCCCCGACGCCTCACCGATCGTCGGCCTCACCCCGGTGGACAACCTCTACCTCAACTGCGGCTGGGGCACGGGCGGTTTCAAGGCCACCCCGGGCGTCGGCTGGGTGTACGCCCACACCATCGCCCACGACACGCCCCACCCCCTCAACGCCCCCTTCTCGCTCGACCGTTTCACCACCGGCGCGCTCGTCGACGAGCACGGCGCGGCCGCGGTGGCCCACTAGGGATCCTCAAGGGAGCCGAACGACATGCTGCTCATCCCCTGCCCGTGGTGCGGACCGCGCGACGAGGCCGAGTTCCACTACGGCGGCCAGGCCCATGTGCCGTACCCGGAGAACCCGGCGTCCCTCACCGACGAGGAGTGGGCCAGGTACCTCTTCTTCCGTGCCAACCCCAAGGGCCCCTTCGCGGAACGCTGGTCCCACGCGGCGGGCTGCCGCCGCTGGTTCAACGCGGTACGGGACACGTCGACGAACGAGATCCTGGCTGTCTACCGGGCAGGGGAGGAGCGACCGGCGACTTCGGAGGCACGCTCACTCAACCCAGCCCGTCTGGGGGTGCCCCCTCTGGGGGAGTTTGAGGACGAGGCCCCTTCCGCGCCGATCGAGGGTCTGGCGGCGGAGCCCCCGGCACGCACCCGCGCCCAAAAGCGAACCCTCACCTTCACCTTCGACGGCACCGAATACCAGGGCGTGGAAGGAGACACCCTCGCCTCCGCCCTCCTCGCCAACGGAGTCATCCAGGCCGGCACCAGCATCAAGCTCGGCCGCCCCCGAGGCATCTTCTCCGCCGGCCCCGAAGAACCCAACGCGGTCGTCCAGATCGAGGCCCCGTTCCCCGAGCCGATGCTCCCCGCCACGACGGTCGAGCTGTACGACGGCCTGGTGGCGACCAGCCTCCCCGGCCAGGGCCGCCTCGCCACCGAACCGGACCCGGCCCGCTACGACGCCGTACACGACCACTGCGATCTGCTGATCGTCGGCGCCGGCCCGGCCGGCCTCGCGGCAGCCGCGGCAGCCGCGGGTACCGGCGCCCGCGTCATCCTCGCCGACGACCGGCCCGAGCTCGGCGGCAGTCTCCTCGGCACGGGTGAACTCCCCGACTGGCTCGGCGAGACGGCCGCACTCCTCGACGCCGCCCCCGACATCCGTGTCCTGCGGCGCACCACCGTCTTCGGCCACTACGACGACAACCACCTCCTCGCCGTCGAGCGCCGCACCAACCACCTCGGGGCCGACGCCCCGGAGCACGTCTCCCGCGAGCGCGTCCACCGCATCCGCGCCCGTCGCGTCGTCCTCGCCACCGGCGCCCACGAGCGCTCCCTCGCCTTCGCCGACAACGACCGCCCCGGTGTGATGCTGGCCGCCTCCGCGCGCACGTACGTCAACCGTCATGGCGTCCTGCCCGGCCGGCATGCGGTCGTCCTCACCACCAACGACAGCGCGTACGCGGCGGCCCTGGACCTGCACCGGGCCGGTGTGACCGTCGCGGCGGTCGTCGACACGCGCCCGGAGCCGGGGGAGTGGGCGGAGCGTGCCCGCGCGGCCGGCATCGAGGTGCTGCCCGGGCACGCGGTCACCGGCACGGAGGGTGAGGCGCGGCTGACGGCGGTGACCGTCACCCCGTACGGACAGACCACGCAACAGCGGGAGTTCGCCGCCGATCTGCTGCTGGTCTCCGGCGGGTGGAATCCCGTGGCGCACCTGTTCAGCCAGGCGGGCGGCAAGCTCCGCCACGACGAGGCACTCGGGACGTTCGTCCCCGACACCTGCCGTCAGGCCGTCGAGGTCGCGGGCAGCGCGAGCGGTGTCTTCCAGCTGACCGGTGTCCTCGCGCAGGGCGCGGCCGCCGGAGCCCGCGCCGTCGAGGCCGAGGGCCACACGCCCGCGACTCCGCGCCTGCCGCAGGTGCCCGCCGAGCCGCGGCCGACCCCGCCCATGCAGGTCTTCACTGTCCCCGGCCGCGAGGGTGCCCCCCGCTTCGTCGACCTCCAACGGGACGTCACCGTCGACGACTTGGCGCGGGCGACAGGGGCCGGTATGCGCTCGGTCGAGCACACCAAGCGCTACACGACGGCAGGAACCGCGAACGACCAGGGCAAGACCTCCGGGGTCCTGGCCAGCGGCGTGGTCGCCGAACTGCTCGGCGTGGACGTCTCCGCCCTCGGCACGACCACCTTCCGTCCCCCCTACACCCCCGTCTCCTTCGCCGCCCTGGCCGGCCGCGACCGGGGCGCCCTGCACGACCCGATCCGCACAACCGCCTTGCATCAGTGGCATGTTGAGCACGGCGCCCTGTTCGAGAACGTCGGCCAGTGGAAGCGGCCCTGGTACTACCCGCAGGACGGTGAGGACATGGAGGCGGCGGTCTTGCGCGAGTGCGCGGCCGCCCGGGAGGGCGTCGCCTTCATGGACGCCTCCACCCTCGGCAAGATCGACGTCCAGGGCCCGGACGCGGCCGTCTTCCTCGACCGGCTCTACACCAACATGATGAGCACCCTGAAGGTCGGCATGATCCGCTACGGCGTGATGTGCCGCCTGGACGGCATGGTCTTCGACGACGGCACCGTCATCCGCCTCGCCCCGGACCGCTTCCTGGTCACCACGACCACCGGGAACGCGGCCGCCGTACTGGACTGGATGGAGGAGTGGCTGCAGACCGAGTGGCCGGAGCTGCGCGTCCACTGCACGTCCGTCACCGAGCAGTGGGCCACGGTCGCCCTGGTGGGCCCGGAGTCCCGCGCGGTGCTGGGCTCGCTCGCACCCGAACTCGCCGTCTCCAACGACGACTTCCCCTTCATGGCCTGGCGGGAGACGACCGTCGCCGGCATCGAGGCCAGGGTGTGCCGGATCAGCTTCTCCGGTGAACTCGCCTACGAGATCAACGTGTCCCCGTGGGCGGCGGTCGCCCTCTGGGAGGCGCTGTACGAGGCCGGTGCCCCCTACGGCATCACCCCGTACGGCACCGAGACCATGCACGTCCTGCGCGCCGAGAAGGGCTACCCGATCATCGGGCAGGACACCGACGGCACGGTCACCCCGCAGGACCTCGGCATGGGCTGGGCGGTGTCGAAGAAGAAGCCCGACTTCATCGGCAAACGCTCCTTCGCCCGCGCCGACAGCACCCGCCCGGACCGCAAACACCTGGTCGGCCTGCTCCCCGAGGACCCGGCAGCCTTCCTCCCCGAGGGCACCCACCTGGTCGCCGACAGTGTGCTGCCCGCCCCGCCCGTGCCCATGCTGGGCCACGTCACCTCCAGCTACCGCAGCGCCGCCCTGGGCCGCACCTTCGCCCTCGCCCTGATCAAGGGCGGGCGCGAACGCGTCGGCGAACGGCTCTACGCCCCCGTCGGCGACCGGCTGCTCCCGGTGACCGTCGCCGGCCCCGTCCTCTACGACCCCGAGGGAGCCCGTCGAGATGGCTGACACCGCACTCACCGCCCCGCCGCGCAGCCCCCTGTCGCACGCGGCCGACCGGCTGGCCGCCGCGACCCGTGCCTCCGGCGGCGCGGTCCGGCTGGCCGAACTCCCCTTCCTGGCCCAGCTCGACGTCCGGCTGGACGCCAAGGGAGCAGCGGCGGACGCGGTCGGTCTCGCCCTGGGCCTCCAGCTCCCCCTGGAGCCCAACACGGTCGTACGCGCCGGGGAGTCGACCGCGCTGTGGCTGGGGCCCGACGAATGGCTGCTGGTGGGGCCGCCCGGCACCCAACGGGACCTGGAGGCCCGCGTCCGCGAGGCCGCCGGTGACGAGCCGGTGTCCGTCACCGACGTCTCCGCCCAGCGCACGACCCTCCTCGTCGCCGGCCCCCGCGCCCGCGACCTGTTGTCCCACGGCTGCTCCCTCGACCTCCACCCGCGTGCCTTCACTCCGGGCCGCTGCGCCCAGACCACGCTGGCCCGCACCCAGGTCGTCCTGATCGCCCGCGACGAACCCGGAACCGGTTTCTGGGTGCTGGTCCGCTCCTCCTTCGCGGGCTATCTCACGGACTGGCTGCTGGACGCGGCGACGGAGTACGTCCACGGCCTGAGCCCGGAGTGAGCGGCACCCGGCCACAGCCGCCGGGATGCACTAGCGTCCTCGTCATGAGCGAGCCGCTGACAAACCCCGGCGAGGGCTTCCATCCGCACCTCGACGACGCCTCCGCGGCGGCGCCCCCGCGCACCCGTCTGCACCACGTCCGCGCCGACGCCCTCGACGGGGACACCGCGCAGAGCACCGGCATGCGCCGGTTCGCCGCGGTCAGCGGAAGGACCGTCGGCTCGGAGAAACTCTGGATGGGGCAGACCCACGTCGCCCCCGCCACCGCCTCCTCCGACCACCACCACGGGGAGTCCGAGACCGCGATCTACGTGGTCAGCGGCCACCCCGAGTTCGTCTTCCTGGACGACACCGGCGACCGCCCCGAAGAGGTACGGCTGCGTACCTCCCCGGGCGACTACGTCTTCGTACCCCCGTACGTCCCCCACCGCGAGGAGAACCCCGATCCCGCCGAGGAGGCGGTGGTGGTCATCGCCCGCAGCACCCAGGAGGCGATCGTCGTCAACCTCCCGGGGCTGTACGCGCTGCGGGACGAGCGGACCTGAGCGACGGGCCCGGCGTGCCGGGTCAGGCCGTGTGCAGGGTCAGCCCGTAGCGGTTGAGGATCTCGTTGACGGGCTGGTACCAGGTCTCGCCGCCGGAGGTGCAGTCGCCCCAGCCGCCCGAGGTGACGCCCTGCGCCTGGTCGCCGCTGATGAACGAGCCGCCGGAGTCACCGGGTTCGGCGCACACGCTCGTCTTCGTCATCTCGTGCACCGCGCCCTGGCTGTAGTTGACGGTCTCGTTCTTGGCCAGCACCGTGCCGCAGTGCCAGTGCGAGGTGGAGCCGGAACGGCAGATGGAGGCGCCGACCGGGGCCTCGGCCGAGCCGCGGACGAGCTGGTCGGAGACGGTGCCCCAGCCGAGCACCACCGGCACGGTCCACCAGCCGCTGCCGACGCTCACCCAGGCGTAGTCGTTGTCCGGGAACGAGGAGCCCTGGAAATTGCCGACGTACGAGCCGTCCCAGCCGTACACCGCGCCGGTGTGCTGGTCGCAGTGCCCGGCGGTGACGAAGCCGCCGTACACCGAGAAGCCGATGGAACAGCGGACGTTGCCGGTGTAGAAGGGGTCGCCGCCCACGGTTCCGGCGGCGAGAGTGCTCGGGGCGTGGGAGGTCTGCCGTACCGTGACGGGGCCCGCCTTGCGGGCGCGGGCCAGGAAGGTTCGGACATCGTTGTCATCGCGGTGTGCGGAGACGACGTCCACGACGACCGAGCCGGCCTTGGGATCGACGTACCAGTTACTGATCCCGGCGGGCGCGGACAGGGCGTCGATGCGGGTCTTCGCCGCGTCGAGCTGCCGGGCGCTGTACTTGACGAGGCGTACGTCCGCGCCGGTCGCACGGACCGCGTCGGCGTTCGCGCCGCGGGTGACTGCGACGGTGAGGCGGCCGCGGGCTGCGTCGAACCAGGAGCCGCCGTAGGCGGAGCCGGCGACCCGCTTCGCCTTGCGTTCCACGGCGGTTGCCGTCTTCTCCTGGGCCAGCCGCGTCTCGGCCTGACGCTTCGTCAGGCCGAGGTCGCGCTGCATCGCGGAGAGCAGGGCGGTGGAGGCGGGTGCCTGGGTGCGGTGTGCGGGGGAGCCGGCGGCGGAGGCGGGCAGGGTGCTCGCGCCGGCCAGACCGCCGAGGAGGAGAGCCGCGGACAGGGCGGCGCGCAGGGCTGTTGTGCGTCTCAAGGGAGTGCCCCTTCGTTGTTCCAGTGATGTGGGGGTGGAACAGCAGATCGGTGAGAGCGCTCTCAGTGCGTGCGCGGCCGAGCATAACCATGGATCATGAACAGGTCCATGCCAATCACAGATTCACGGCGAGCGGCTCCCCGGGCCGCCTCACCGGCTGCGGATCACCAGCATCACGACACCCTCGGCGCTCGTCCACGGCCCGTGCTCCATGCCCGGATGCCGGTACGCGTACATCCCCGCGGTGAAGGTCTCGCCCAGGCGCAGATCGGTGAGGGAGCCGTCGAGGATGTACACCTCCTCGAAGTAGTCGTGCCGGACGGCGCCCTGCGCGCTCGTGTCCGTACCCGGCTCGTACCGCTGGAGCACGGTGCCGTCACCGGTCCCGGGGTCCTCGGCCAGCACCTGCTCCCAGACGCCCTCGCTCGCCCCTGGCGGTCGCCGCCAAGGTGCCACGGGCCGGTGGAACTCGGACTGCGGTCTGCTCATCGGTGCCGCCCCTCATGGTGTCGACCCAGTTCAGCCCCCGTGCCCCGCCTTGTCCGAGGGCCGCCCGTGGTGGGACGCTGGGGGTATCCGCCGAGGCTACTGGGGAGGTCGCATGGGACGTGATGTGCCGGCCCTGGTGTTCACGCGGGAGGACCGGCGTCGGTACCGGGACAAGATGCACACCTGTCTCGACGTACTGGCGCAGATGCTGCGCGAGTCCGGCTTCGAGAGCGAGCGGCCCCAGGTGGGGCTGGAGATCGAGCTCAACCTGGTGGACTCGCACGGGCTGCCCGCGATGCGCAACACCGAGGTGCTGCAGGCGATCGCCGACCCCGCATGGTCGAGCGAGCTGGGCCGCTTCAACCTGGAGATCAACATCCCGCCCCGGCAGCTGACGACCGGCGGCCCCGGCGCCTGGGAGCAGGCGATCCGTGACGCGCTCAACCACGCCGAGGAACGCGCCGCGGCCGTCGGCGCGCATCTGATCATGATCGGCATCCTGCCGACGCTGGGCGAGACGGACGTCGGCGAGGCCGCCCTGTCCGGCGATCCCCGCTACCGGCTGCTCAACGAGCAGATCTTCGCGGCCCGCGGCGAGGACCTGCGGATCAACGTGGACGGCGTGGAGCGGCTGGCGATGTACGCCGACGCCATCACCCCCGAGGCCGCCTGCACCAGCACCCAGTTCCATCTCCAGGTCGACCCGAAGGAGTTCGCGGACTACTGGAACGCGGCCCAGGCCGTCGCCGGCGTGCAGACCGCGCTCGCCGCCAACTCGCCCTTCCTCTTCGGCAGGGAGCTGTGGCGCGAGACCCGCATCCCGCTGTTCGAACAGGCCACGGACACCCGCCCCGAGGAGATCAAGGCGCAGGGCGTACGGCCCCGGGTGTGGTTCGGCGAGCGCTGGATCACCAGCGTCTTCGACCTCTTCGAGGAGAACGTGCGCTACTACCCGGCCCTCCTGCCGATCTGCGACGAGGAGGACCCGCAGCGCACGTTCGACGCCGGCGGTGTTCCGCAACTGGGCGAACTGACCCTGCACAACGGCACGATCTACCGCTGGAACCGCCCTGTGTACGCCGTCACCGACAGCGGCCCGCATCTGCGCATCGAGAACCGTGTGCTGCCCGCGGGCCCCACCGTGGCGGACATCATCGCCAACGGCGCCTTCTACTACGGCCTCACCCGCGCCCTCGTCGACGACGACCGGCCGGTGTGGACGCGGATGTCCTTCGCGGTCGCCGAGGAGAACCTGCACACCGCGGCGCGCGACGGCATCGACGCCCGCCTCTACTGGCCCGGTGTGGGTGAAGTCCCGGTCACCGAACTGGTGTTGCGGCGCCTGCTGCCGCTGGCCCACCGGGGGCTGGAGCTGGCCGGCATGGACGCGGACTGGCGCGAGCCCCTGCTCGGCGTCATCGAGCAGCGCTGCGTCACCGGTCGCAACGGCGCCCTGTGGCAGGCGGAGATGGTCCACCACCTGGAGAAGAACAGAGGCTTCGACCGGCGCGAGGCACTGCGCCGGATGACCACGACGTACAAGGACTACATGCACCTCAACGCACCGGTTCACACGTGGCCGGTGGAGTGACGGGCCGTCAATCTCTCTGTCAGATGGCCGGAATGGCATGGGCGAGGCGAGGAGCACTGGTCAACCGCCGTTCCTCGTAGCTGGTCATTCGCCGTCCCCCTGGCCCGGGTGACATGCCGTGCGACAGGACGCCGGTCAATCGCCGTCCAGTACCGTCCGGATGACGTGGCGCGCGTTGCCCGCCATCGCGGGGTTCGTCTCGCGGTAGTACGGCAGCGCGATCACCGCCTGTGACAGCGTCCGTGCGCGCCCGCGCCGCCAGGTGGCCGCGTCCACGCCGAGTTCCTCGCGGAAGACCTCCCGGGCTCCGGCGGGCAGCAGATTCCACGCCGGGAACAGGTCGCAGGCCGGATCTCCCATGCCCATGCAGCCGAAATCGATCACAGCGGTCAGTCGGCCGGCGTCCACGAGCAGATTGCCCGGCATCAGATCCGCGTGCAGCCACACCGGCGGCCCGTCCCAGCCCGGGACCCCCAGCGCGTCCTCCCACACGGCGAGGACGGCGTCGCAGTCGACACCCTCGGCCCGTCCCAGCCCGGGACCCCCAGCGCGTCCTCCCACACGGCGAGGACGGCGTCGCAGTCGACACCCTCCTCCGGAATCCCGCGCAGTCGCTCGACCGCCGCCCGCGTCTCCGCGTCCAGTTCGGCGAGCGGCCCTCCACGATGGGCCCGCGGAGCGCCCGGCAACGTGACGCCGCGCATCGCCTGCACGAACGCGGCCAGATCCCCGGCCAGCGCCACGGGCTCCGCCAACGCCCCCGCCTCCGGGTTCCGTCCCGGCAGCCAGCGGTACACCGACCACGGCCACGGATACCCGTGACCCGGCTCCCCGGCCCCGAGCACCTCCGGCACGGCCGTGGGCAGCGAGGAAGCGAGCCGCGGCAGCCACTGCTGCTCCAGCGCGACGTCCTTGGCGCCGCCTTCCACCAGCGGAAGCCGTACGACCATGTCCTGCCCGAGCCGGAACATGGCGTTGACCGTCCCGCCGGAGGGAAACCGCTCGATCGGCAGCTCCGCCCACCGCGGGAACCGGTCGGTGATCAGCCGCCGTACGAGATCGTCGTCGACGGGGTGCAGGCGGGGGTGCATCTGCCCTGTGGTCATCGGTGGTCATACGACCGTGGGACCTCGGCCGGGGTCAACCGCATTTCCCTTGGGGCCGACCCGGGCGTCCTGCCCCGATCACCCCCATGTCAGGATGCCGAGTCACCGTCTGTTCCCCGGAGGCTGTCGTACGTGAGCAAGACTGAGCTGGTCACCGCGCCCGACCCCCTGCTGCTGGCCGACGGCAGGCTCGCCGTCGAGGCGTGGTCGCTGGACCCGGCGCTCAGACATCTGAACCACGGTTCGTTCGGCGCGGTTCCCCTGGTGGCCCAGCGGCGGCAGGAGGCGCTGCGCGCGGAGATGGAGCGCTCGCCGGTGGTGTGGTTCCCCGCGCTGCCCCAGCGCCTCGCCGCCACCCGGGCCGACCTCGCCGCATTCCTGCGTGTCGACGCCGCCGATCTCGCCCTGGTGCCGAACGCCAGCGCCGGTGCCAGCGTGGTGTACGCCGCGCTCGACCGGCGGGGCGGCGGGGAGATCGTCGTCACCGACCACGGCTACGGGGCGGTCACCATGGGTGCCGAGCGGCTGGCGCGCAGGTGGGGCGGACGGGTGCGGACCGCGCATGTGCCGCTCGACGCGGACGAGGACCAGGCGTACGAGGCGGTGGTCGCCGAGATCGGGGAGGCCACGGAGCTGGTGGTCGTCGACCAGATCACCTCGGCGACCGCGCGCCGGCTGCCCGTTGAGCGGATCGGCGCCGAGGCGCGGCGCCGGGGCGTGGCGATGCTGGTCGACGGCGCGCACGCGCCCGGGCTGCTCGCCGCGCCGCTCGCGGACGCCACGTACGACTTCTGGACCGGCAACCTGCACAAATGGGGCTGTGCCCCGCGCGGTACCGCAGTTCTGGTCGCCCGCGGGCCCCTGCGTGAGCGGCTGCACCCGCTCATCGACTCCTGGGGCGCCCCGGATCCGTACCCCGACCGCTTCGACCAGCAGGGCACGCTGGACGCCACCTCCTACCTCGCCGCGCCGACCGCCCTCGCCTTCGTCGAACGCAGCTGGGGCTGGTCCTCCGCCCGCCGCTACATGGACGAGCTCGCCGACTACGGCGCCCAGGTGATCGGCACCGCCATCACCCGGCTCACCGGCGAGGACAGCCACGTCGACGTCGGCATGCCCGTCCCCGGCATGCGCCTCGTACGGCTCCCCGACGGCCTCGGCACCACCCGGGTCGAGGCCGACGCGCTGCGCGACCGGGTCGCCCGCGAACTCGACGTGGAGGCCGCCTTCACCAGCTTCGACGGCATCGGGTATCTGCGCCTGTCCGCCCACGTCTACAACACCGCCGACGACTACGAGCACTTCGCCGAGGAGTGCGTTCCGGTGCTGGGCGACTGGGCCGCTACTGGTCGGCCTGCGGCACCCGGACGACAGCGACCCCTCCGTCCAGGTCCACCGTCGTCCGGTTCGGCGGCGCCCCGTCCTCCTCGTCGTCCCGCATGACCAGGGACGACTGACGCTCCTTCAGCTCGTTCTGCTTGCCGGGCGAGAAGCTCGCGTGGAGCTGCTCGAAACCGGTCGCCGAGATCTGGCCCTGCCGGACGCTGTTGCGCCAGGGCAACAGACCTGCCCGCCCGGCCCGCACAAGCAGCTGATCCACGAAGGCCACGGCGGTCAGCAGGATGACCAGCCCGGGCAAGGTCATGAAGACGGCGAATCCCATGGCCCGAGGATCTACGCCGCGGAGGCGACGGCGCAAGCCCTTCTCGGCGCGGGCAAGATGGTCGAGGCGAAGCAGTCCGGCACGCATCTGATGGTCAGTGACGTCCGCCTGGGCGGCGACTACTTCGGGGCCGTCCGCGTCAACACCGGGGCGGTCACCGGACATGTCTTCCAGACCTGGGGCACCGGCGTCTGGACGAAGACGGCGCCCTCCGTCAGCGCGGACCGTGTCTACGCCTTCCCGGACTCCACCACCATCCGCGTCGAGTGCCAGAAGCACGCGGAGGTCGTCACCTCCGACGGTTACACCAACGACGCCTGGGCCTACCTGCCCGACTACAAGGCGTGGATGACGAACATCTACATCAAGGGCCCGGCCTGGCTGGACGGCGTGCCCACCTGCTCCTGAGAACTCCCGCGCCGGGCTCCCTCACTCGCCGCGATCCGCCGGCGAGCGGGGGAGCCCGGCCGTGCGTGCGCCCGCCGGTCGGGCGCCACCCGCTATCAGGTCAAGCGTCCCGGACTCTTGACTCGGAACGCGGCCGTCGCGATCCTCGTCGCATATCTTGTGCCGATCATGACAAACCCAAGGGTTCGTCAACCGGGCCATCCCGCCGACCGAGGGACGTGGGCAGTGACGCCGACTCCACGCACGTACCGCCGCCGCAGGAACGTCACCCTGGTGTCGCTGCTCCTGCTGGTGCTCACCATCGCGCTCGGGCCGACGCCGAGTTCGGCCGCCGGCGACGAGTGGTGGATCCCCACCGCACGCCCGACGCCGGACTCCCGGATCAACGTCACCGGCGAGCCCTTCACGGGCAGCAACTCGGCGGGCGAGGTACGGGGGTTCATCGACGCGCACGACCACCTCTTCTCCAACGAGGCCTTCGGCGGACGGCTGATCTGCGGCAAGGTCTTCTCCGAGGCGGGCGTCGCCGACGCCCTCAAGGACTGCCCCGAGCACTACCCCGACGGCACGCTCGCGGTCTTCGACTACATCACCCACGGCGGCGACGGCCGGCACGACCCGGTCGGCTGGCCCACCTTCAAGGACTGGCCCGCCTACGACTCGATGACCCACCAGGCCAACTACTACGCCTGGGTCGAGCGGGCCTGGCGCGGCGGACAGCGGGTCCTCGTCAACGACCTCGTCACCAACGGCGTGATCTGCTCGGTGTACTTCTTCAAGGACCGCAGCTGCGACGAGATGACCTCGATCCGGCTCCAGGCGAAGCTGACCTACGAACTCCAGGCGTACGTCGACAAGATGTACGGCGGCCCGGGCAAGGGCTGGTTCCGGATCGTCACCGACAGCGCGCAGGCCCGGCAGGTCATCGAGCAGGGGAAGCTGGCGGTCGTCCTGGGGGTCGAGACATCGGAACCCTTCGGCTGCAAGCAGATCCTGGACATCCCGCAGTGCAGCAAGGCCGACATCGACAAGGGGCTCGACGAGCTGTACTCGCTGGGCGTGCGCTCGATGTTCCTGTGCCACAAGTTCGACAACGCGCTGTGCGGCGTCCGCTTCGACGAGGGAGGTCTCGGAACGGCCATCAACGTCGGGCAGTTCCTGTCGACCGGCACCTTCTGGAAGACCGAGAAGTGCACCGGCCCGCAGCACGACAACCCCATCAACGGCGCCTCCCCCTCGGCCGCAGAGGAGGACCTCCCGGCCGGAGTGAGCGTCCCGTCGTACAGCGGTGACGCCCAGTGCAACACCCGCGGGCTCACCGACCTGGGCGAGTACGCCGTACGCGGCATGATGAAACGCAAGATGATGCTGGAGATCGACCACATGAGCGTCAAGGCCGTCGGCCGCGCGCTCGACATCTTCGAGGCCGACTCCTACCCCGGAGTGCTCTCCTCGCACAGCTGGATGGACCTGAACTGGACCGAACGCGTCTACAGGCTCGGGGGTTTCGCCGCCCAGTACATGCACGGATCGCAGGACTTCGTCGCGGAGGCCGCCCGCACCAAGGCGCTGCGCGACAAGTACGGGGTCGGCTACGGCTACGGCACCGACTTCAACGGCGTCGGCTCACATCCCGCCCCGCGCGGCGCCGACGCCCCGAACAAGGTGACCTACCCCTTCAGGAGCACCGACGGAGGCTCCGTCATCGACCGGCAGGTCACCGGCGAACGCACCTGGGACATCAACACCGACGGCGGCGCCCACGTCGGTCTGATCCCCGACTGGATCGAGGACATCCGCAAGGTCGGCGGCCAGGACGTCGTGAGCGACCTCTTCCGGGGCGCCGAGTCCTACCTCGACACCTGGGGCGCGACCGAGCGGCACGAGGCCTCGGTCAATCTCGCCGACGGAGCCTCCGCGACGGCCAGTTCGGCGGAGTGGAACCCCTTCACCAGCTACGCCCCGGACCGGGCCCTGGACGGCACCCGCGACACCCGCTGGGCCGGCGACTGGAGCGACGACCAGTGGCTGCGCATCGACCTGGGCTCCACCCACCGGGTGGGGCGGGTCACGCTCGACTGGGAGCGGGCCTACGGCAAGGCGTACCGCATCGACCTCTCCACCGACGGCACCAACTGGCAGACGGTGTGGTCCACTTCCTCCGGTGACGGCGGACTGGACACCGCCGTGTTCGCCGGGACACCGGCCCGCTACGTTCGCGTCCAGGGCCTCCAGCGGGGCACCGACTGGGGATACTCACTGTACGAGGTCGGTGTTCACAGCGCCTGAGGCGGGAGTTCACGCATGGCACGGATGCCGTCGGCCGAGCGGCGCCGGCAGCTGACGGAGGCGGCGATCAGGGCGATGGCCCGGGACGGAGTCGCGAAGACGACGACCCGGTCCATCGCCGCCGAGGCCGGCGTGTCGCTGAGCGTCTTCCACTACTGCTTCGACTCCAAGCAGGCCCTGGTGGAGTCCGTCATCACCACGCTCACCGACCACTCGGTGAGCGTGGTGACGCAGGCGCTGCGCCCCCGGGCCACCCTCGAGGACACCGTCCGGGCCGGCTTCCAGGCGTACTGGGACCACGTCCGTGCCCACCCCGACGAGCACATGCTCACCTACGAGCTCACCCAGTACGCCCTGCGCGAGCCGGGGTTCGAGCACCTGGCCCGCCGCCAGTACGAGCTCTACGGCATCGCCTACACCGACCTGATCCAGCGCCTGAGCCAGGGCAGGGACCTCCGGCTCCGCGTCCCCGCCACCGCCCTGGCCCGCTACCTCGCCGCCATGACCGACGGCCTGACCCTCAACTACCTGGTCCTCGGTGACGAGTCGGCCTGGGCGGACATCCTCGACACGGTGATCACCCATGTCGCGGGACTGGTGCGAGCCGACTAGGGACACCCTGCGGGGGCACGGTGCGGCGGTCGCTGCGTTGACGCATGCCGATATAGGCATATGATGGCCTCATGGCACGAGCGGCGACGACCTCGGACGCGTTCAACGCGATCGCCGAACCGCAGCGGCGGGAGATCCTGGTACTGCTGCGGGGCGGCGAGCGGCCCGTGACCGACCTGGCAAGGGACCTGGGCATGACCCAGCCGCAGGCGTCCAAGCACCTGCGGGTCCTCCGGGAGGTCGGGCTCGTACGGGTCCGCGGGATGGGCAAGCAGCGCCTGTACGGGCTGGACGCCCGCGGGCTGCGGCCGGTCCACGAGTGGGTGGGCGGATTCGAGCGGTTCTGGAGCGAGAGCTTCGACCGGCTGGACGAGTACGTGCAGGAGTTGAAGCAGACAAGGCAGGAGGAACCCCACGATGACGACGACCAGTAGCGGCGGCGAGCCCCCGCCCACGACGGCGGACCGCGAGATCGTGATCTCCCGGGTGATCGACGCACCCCGGGAGCTGGTGTTCAAGGCGTTCACGCTGGTACGGCACCTGTCGCGATGGTGGGGGCCGGAGGGCTTCACCACCACGACGCGGAGCTTCGAGTTCCGCGTCGGCGGAGTCTGGGACTTCGTGATGCACGGGCCGGACGGAACCGACTACCAGGAGTGGATCACCTGGCGGGAGATCGCCGCGCCGGAGCGGATCGCGCTGCTGCACGGTGAGTCGCGCGACGATCCGAACGCCTTCGAGTCGGTCCTGACCTTCGCGCCGGCCGGTGAGCGGACCCGGATCGTGATGCGCACGGTCTTCCCCACCAGGGAACTGCGCGACGAGGCCGTGGAGAAGTACCACGCGATCGAGGGCGGCGAGCAGACGCTGAGCAACCTGGCGGCCTACGTCGCCGAACTCACCGGGAACGAGACGGCGCCGAAGGGAGCGGAGGGCTGATGGCCGGGAAGGTGTTCTTCAGTGTGACGATGTCACTGGACGGCTTCATGGCGCCGGAGGCGGTGCCCGTCCAGTACGTGTTCTCGCCCGAGGGCCAGAACGACCCGAGGACCCGGCGCTGGATGGCGAAGTGGTCGGAGCTGCAGGCGTGGCTGTTCCCGCAGCGGTGGTTCAGGGAGAGCCTGAAACTCGGCGAGGGCGGCGAGGAGGGTGTCGACAACGACATCGCCCGGGCGACGTACGAGCGCACCGGCGCGAGCGTCATGGGCAAGCGCATGTTCGACGGCGGCGAGCTGGCATGGCCGGAGGAGGCGCCGTTCCACACTCCGGTGTTCGTCGTCACCCACACCGAGCGTGACCCCTGGGAGCGGCCGGGAGGTACGACCTTCCACTTCGTCAACGACGGTATCGACAGCGCCCTGCGCCAGGCCCGCGAGGCCGCGGGCGACCGGGACGTGCGCATCGCGGGGGGCGCCGAGACGATCCAGCAGTACCTGGACAGCGGCCTGATCGACGAGTTCTCGATCACGCTGGCCCCCGTCCTGTTCGGCACCGGCATCCGCCTGTTCGACCACGTGGACCCCGACCACCTCGGCCTGCGTCAGACCCGCACGGACGCCTCGTCCCGGGTGACCCACCTGACCTACACCGTCGAGAAGCGGTAGCCGGCCTCCCCACGGCGAAGGTGGGGCGGCACCCCCAGGCAGAGCGGCGGAGCGGTGACCGTCTCCACCCGTTGACGGGTCAGGGACGAGGCTCCCTCAGCGGGCCTCCTCGCCGCCCGCCAACTGGTCCGCGAGACAGGCAAGATACAGGGCCATGGTGGTGCGGTGCTCCCGCAGCGGGCGGCCGGTGACCTGCTCGATCTTGTTCATGCGGTAGACGACCGTGTTGCGGTGGATGTGCAGGGCCGCCGAGGCCCGTACGAGGTTGAAGCCGCTCTCGCACCACGCAGTGATCGTGTCCCGCAGCGCCGGCCAGTCCGGCTGGGCGCGCAGTTCGGCCGTGGTCAGGTCGAGCAGACGTCCGCGCGCGGGCTGGCCGACGGCGGCCAGGAGCTGGTGGACGCGCAGGTCGCCGATGGCGTGGACCCGGGAGCCGTCCGCGAGCCGGGAACCCAGGCGCAGCGCGTCACAGGCGTCCTGGTAGGAGTCGTGCAGTCCGCCGACGGAGGCCGCGGGCTCGCCGATGCCGGCGCGGGCGGTCAGCCCGTCCTGGGCGGCGATCACATCGGTGACCCGGCGGCAGGCGGCCAGCAGGTCAGCCGCCGGGTTGCGGTCGGTGAGCCGGTGCAGCACGCCGATCCATCCGGGAGTCGTGGAGGCCACGACGTCCTGCGGGTCGGCGAAGACCTCGCGGACCGTGCGCAGCAGTTCCGAGCGGATCAGCGCCATGTCCTGGGTCGGCGTACGGTGCCGACGGGCCGTCGTGCTGGGCACGCCCACCTCGATGGCCACCGCGACCCGTGGCAGGCGCAGGTCGAAGCCGAGTTCGGCGGCGCGGAACATCAGGAACTCGCCCTCGACGACCTGCGGATCGTACGAGGCGATGTCGGCCAGCAGCTTCTCCGCGGCCCGCTCGGCCAGCAGACGGGAGCGGAGCATCACCGACTCGCGCAGCAGGATCTCCGTCTGGCGCTTGACCAGCAGACCGAAACGGCGCACCTGGGCAGGGGTCCCGGTGATGCCGACCGTGCCCACCGCCCGACCACCGGTGACCAGGGGCAGAGTGCAGCCGGGCCGCACCCCGCGCAGCCGCTGGGCCTCGGCCGCGGTGTGGGTGGCGGGTTCCTGGGTGCGTACGACCTCGACGGACGCCTCGTGGAAGGTGCCCACCCGGCTGGTGTCACCGCTGCCGATGACCATGCCGTCCGAGTCGGTGATCAGCACGTTGAAGCCGATGACGGCGGAGGTGTCCGCGGCGATCTCCTGCGCGAGTGACGGGCTCAGCACGGTGTTCCTCCCGCCGACGGGCCGGTTCCGGTTTGGCCGCACCGTACAGGGGAGGGGGCGATTTCGGCCACAACCTCGTACGGAGTGACCGATGACGCGTGCCTGCGCGATCCCTAGCGTATGGCCCCAATCAGAACCCCGCCGAGGGCACAGCGCGGTGAACGGCGGGTCCCTTCAGCCCAGACGGAAGGCCCGAAGCGATGATCCGTGCGCGTTCCCTCATATCCGCCCTCCTGACCGGGGCGTTGCTCTCGACGGTGGCCGCATGCGGCTCCGGCGGTGGCGACGACCCCAAGAACGTCTCGGCGAAGACCGCCGCCCTCGGCACCCTCACGCCCGGGGTCATCAAGGTCGCCGTCGAGCCCTACGCCCCGTACACCACGGTCCGGGGCGGCAAGATCGTCGGCCTGGACGGCGACATCCTCACGGCCGTCGCCAAGAAGCTGGGTCTGCGGATCAAGCCGCAGGTCACCGACTTCGCCGGGATGCTGGCCGGGGTGCAGTCCCGCCGGGTGGACATCACCGTCGGCGGTGTCGCCTGGTCCGCCGAGCGGCAGAAACAGGGCCTGTTCACCGACCCGCCCTACTACTCGCCCCCGGCGATGGCGGTGCGCGACGGCAAGACGTACAAGACGGTCGACGACCTCAAGGGCCTGAACCTGGGCACCGTCGAGGGCTACGTCTGGGTCAAGTCCATCCAGTCCGTGCCCGGCGCCAAGCTGCACGCCTACCCGGACGCCAACGGTGTCTTCGACGACCTCGGCGCAGGCCGCATCGACGTCGGCTTCCTCGACCCGCTGCTCATCATCGCGGCGCAGAAGCAGCGCCCCGACCTGAAGATCAGCACCGAGTACCTGACCCCGCCGACCGCCGCCGAGGTCAAGGCCAAGCCCGCCTACCAGTACTTCCAGCCCTACCAGACCGGCTTCTACCTCCCCAAGCAGGCGGGGAAGCTGGAGAAGGCGATCTCCGCGCAGATCGACGCGATGTACACCGACGGGGAGATGGCCAAGCTCGTGCAGAAGTACGGCGGTGACCCCGAGCAGTTCCTCAAGCCCGCCGCCGATGTCGCCACCGCACGCCGTGGCGTGGACCGGCCCGCGAACTGGACGCCGCCGTCCATCGGTAAGTGAGGGGATGACCATGTCCGGTCTCTTCCAGGTCCCCTGGTCCGACTACCGTCCCGACCTGCTCGACGCCCTCGGACGGACCGTCTCCTACACGGTGGTCAGCTTCGCCGGCGCGGTGGTGCTCGGCCTGGTGGTGGCACTGCTGCGGCTCAGCAAGGTCTGGCCCGCCCGGGCCGTCGCCGCCGTCTACACCGAGGTGTTCAAGAACGTCCCCCTGCTGGCCATCATCTTCCTCACCTACTTCGGGCTCGCCTCGGCCGGGATCCGGCTGGACGTGTTCACGGCCGGCTGTCTCAGCCTGATCGTCTTCTACGCCGCGTACCTGTCCGAGATCTTCCGGTCCGCCATCAGCGGCGTGCACGAGGGGCAGACGGAGGCCGGCGAGGCGCTGGGTCTCGGCAGGGCGGGCATCTTCGCCCACATCGTCCTGCCGCAGGCGGTACGGCAGGCGCTGCCCGGCACCAACACCATGCTGGTCGACCTGCTGAAGTCCACGTCGCTGCTCGTCACCGTCTCCGCCGCCGAGCTGATGTCGGAGGGGCGGCTGATCACCTCGGAGACCTTCCGCGCGCTGGAGGTCTACCTGGTCATCTCCGCCGTCTACTTCGCCCTGTGCTATCCGCTGTCGCAGCTCCTCCTGCTGCTGGAGCGCAAGGTCCGGGCGGGCGTCCCGCTCTCCCCGCGGCGCCGGCGCCGGGTGCGCGCCGCGCGAGCGCTGCTCGCCGCCGACCTCGACAACGTCAACGACCGCGTCAATGACCGGAAGGAGGCCGTCGTATGACCGAGCCCGTCGCCACGGCGAAGACCGTGGCCGCAGCCCGCGCCGGGGCGGTGGTCCGGATCGAGGGGCTGAGCAAGTCCTTCGACGGGCGTCTCGTCCTCGACGACGTGAGCCTGGAGGTCGACCGCGGACGTATCGTCAGCGTCATCGGGCAGAGCGGCGGCGGCAAGACGACGCTGATGCGCTGCGTCAACCTGTTGGAACGGCCCGACCGGGGCACGGTCGAGGTGGCCGGCGAGGTGGTGCACAGCGGCGGGCGGACCGTCTGCCGGGATCTGCCCGCGCTGCGCCGTACCGTCGGCATGGTCTTCCAGAAGTTCAACCTCTTCCCGCATCTGACGGCCGTGGAGAACATCGTGCTGGCCCAGCGCAAGGCGGGCATCGCCGAGGCGGAGGCCCTGGAGCGGGCCGTCACCCTGCTGCGCCGGGTCGGTGTCGCCCACCGCGGACTCGCCCGGCCCGACCAGCTCTCCGGCGGCGAACAGCAGCGCGTCGCCATCGCCCGGGCACTCGCGCTCCGCCCCGAAGTGCTGCTCTTCGACGAACCGACGTCGTCCCTGGACCCGGAGTCCACCCGCGAGGTTCTCACCGTGATGCGTGAACTGGCGGCGGACGGGATGACGATGCTGCTGGTGACGCATGAACTGCCCTTCGCCCGTGAGGTGTCCGACCATGTCGTCTTCGTCGACGGCGGCCGGATCGTGGAGGAGGGCCGGCCCCAGGACGTCCTCGACCGTCCGGTCGAGCGCCGGACCCGGGAGTTCCTCGCCGCGTACGGGTCCGCGTCATGAGCGCTCCCCTGGTGGTGGTGGGCGGCGGGGTCGTGGGGCTGTGCGCCGCGTACTACCTGGCCCGGGAGGGCATGCCGGTCGAGGTCGTCGAGCGACGCGCCATCGGTTCCGGTGCCTCGCGCGGCAACGCCGGCTGGGTCTGCCTGAGTCACTCGACACCGGTACCCGCTCCGGGCGTTGTGCGGTACGCCCTGCGCTCCCTGGGCCGCCCGGACTCGCCCCTGTATCTGCGGCCGCTGCCCGACCCGGCGTTCGCGCGCTGGCTGTGGCGGTTCTGGCGCAGCAGCACACCGGCCGCCTTCCGGCGCGGTTACGCGGCGATCGCCGAGCTGAACCGCGACACCTTCGATCTCTTCGACGGCCTGCGCGCGGCGGGTGTCGGGACCACCCTGACCCGCCCGGGCATGGTGCACGCGTTCCTCTCAGCGACCGAGGCCCGTCATCACCTCGCGCTCCAGCGGGAGATGGCCGACGGGCGCTATCCGCTGCCGGACGACGTCGTCACCGGCGAGGAGGCCCGGCTGCTGGACGACGCGCTGTCCCCGCAGGTGCGCGCGGCCTACCTGGTGGAGGGGGAGGGCGTGGTCGACCCCGAGGCCTTCGCGCGCGGGCTCGCCGAGGCGCTCGCCGCGCTGGGGGTCAAGGTGCACGAGAACACCGGGGTCACCGGATTCCGTACGGCGGCGGGGCGGGTCACCGCGGTGTCGACCACCACGGGCGAACTTCCCTGCTCCGGCGTCGTCATCGCGGCCGGCATGCGCTCGGCCGGTCTGCTCCGCGCCCTTGGCCGGCCCCTGCCGTTGCAGGCCGGCAAGGGCTACAGCTTCTCGGTCGACCTCGATCCGGCCCCCCGGCACACCCTCTACTTCGGCGAGCGCCGGGCCGTCGCCTCGCCCATCGGCTCGACCACGCGCATCGGCGGCACGATGGAGCTGAGTGGCAACAACAACCGGCTGGACTGGCGCCGTGTGGTCGCCGTCGCCCTCGCCAGCCGGCACTACCTGGGGAAGTGGTTCGAGGACCCCGACGACCTGGTCGGCCAGATCCGCGATCCCTGGGTCGGCGGACGGCCCTTCCTGCCCGACGGGCTGCCCGTCGTCGACCGGCTGCCCGGCTACGACAACGCCTTCGCCGCCACCGGCCACGGCATGCTCGGCATCACCCTGGGCCCGGTCACCGGCCACCGGCTGACCGAGTACATCCGCACCGGCCACCGCCCGGAGGTCCTCGCGCCGTTCCGCTTCGACCGGTCGATCACTGCACAGGGGTTGTCCTGACATTCGCCGCGCGCCTAGGGTCGCCCAGGACACAAGCGCTTTCTGTGCTGCTGCGGAGGCATGCACGGAGACCACCCCACTGGAGCGCGCATGGGCATCCGAGTCAGTCACGCGTACGGCGAGCATCTCGCGGTCGCGGCGGTGGACGGCACCGAGATCCTCCGGTACGTCCACCGCCCCGACCCAGACCCCTTCGAATCCCCCAAACCGTACGCGCACCCCGTGCGCACCCTCGCCGGGCGGACGGTGACCCGCTACCGGCCCAGTGACCACCGCTGGCACAAGGGCCTGCAGATGACGGCCAGTCATCTCTCGGGCCAGAACTTCTGGGGCGGCAACTCCTATGTGCACGGCCGGGGTTACCTGCCGCTACCCGAACGCGTCGGCTCGATGCGCCACGACGGCTTCGCCGAGCTGACGGTCGACGACGACCGCCTCGCCTTCACCGAGGAGCTCACCTGGAGCACGCGCGGCGGTGCGCGGTGGGCGCGCGAGCGGCGCGGGATCGCCGTCCACTCCGTCGACGAGGAAGCCGGCGCCTGGGCGCTGGACTGGTCGATCCATCTGACCAACACCCGTGACGAACCCCTCGTCTTCGGCTCCCCGACCACCGCGGGCCGGGAGTCGGCCGGATATACCGGCCTAGGCTGGCGCGGCCCCCGTGACTTCACCGGCGGCACGGTCTTCGGCCCCGACCTCGACGGCGAGAAGCTGAACGGCTCGCAGGGCCCCTGGCTCGCCTGCACCGCCGAGCACGACGAGGCCGACGCGCACTCCACCCTCGTCTTCGCGCACGCGCCCGAGAACCTGGACCAGAAGTCGGCGATCCACGAGTCGCACTGGTTCACACACATGGAGCCGTTCGCCATGGTCGCCGTCTCCTGGGCGTACTTCGAGGAGTTCACGCTGCCGCCCGGCGAGTCCTTCGCCTACCGCTATCGCGTCCTGGTCGCCGACGGCGCCTGGGACCGCGACCGCGTTGGCGCCCACCTGGCGAGTCTGCCCTGGTGACCGCGCCGATCCTGACCGGCGCGTTGTCGACCGAGCCATCTCCGAACTGAGCATCCGAACTGACTCATCCGAACCGACCCACCCGAACCGACCCACCCGAACCGACCCACCCGAACCGACCCGTCCGAGGAGAGGAGAGGTGATCTCGGCATGCCCGGACACAGGACGAAGGGGTTCTGCGCGTCGGCCGCCGCGCTCGCGTTGTGCGCGGTACTGGCCGGCTGCGGGGGATCCGGAGAGTCGACCGGCGGCGGCAAGGTCGTGCTGCGCTACACCTGGTGGGGCAACCCCGACCGCGCGGCACGCACCGAGCAGGCCGTCGCCCTGTTCGAGAAACAGCATCCGAACGTGCGGGTGCAGACGTCGTTCTCGGGCTACGACGCCTACAAGCAGAAGCTCGCCATCCAGGCCACGGGCGGTGACGCCCCCGACGTGATGCAGTTGGACTACCGGCAGATCGACCAGTACGCCTCCGGACACGTCCTGCTCGACCTGGGCAAGGTCAAGGACACTCTGCGCACCGACGAGATCGACGCGGGTCTGCTCGCCACCGGCCGGGTGAACGGCCGGCAGTACGCCGTCCCGCAGGGCCGTGGCACCGAGACCGTCGTCTACGACGTCAAGGCATGGAAGGCAGCCGGGGTGCCACTCCCGACCAAGGGCTGGACCTGGAGCCAATGGGCCGACGGCATGCGGGAGTTGGCCAAGAAGACGGGCAAGCCCGGCGCCACCGACCCCGGACAGAGCGAGGACGCCTTCGAGGTGTGGCTGCGAGGCCGGGGCAAGGCGCTCTACACCAAGGACAGACAACTCGGCTTCACCGCAGATGATCTGACGGCGTGGTGGACGTTCACCGACAGGCTGCGCCGCGAGGGGGCGGTTTCCCCCGCCGAGCAGACCACCCAGCTCGACGGCTCCGTGGAGAACACGCCACTGGGCCGCGGCAAGGCCACCGCGGACTTCAACTGGGACGCCCCGTCCAGCGGTTACCTCGCCCTCGTGCCCACCGGGGTCGCCCTGGCGCCGATGCCGTCCGGTGAGGACGGCACACCGGGCCAGTACTTCAAGCCGTCGATGTTCCTCGGCATCGGCGCCGACACCGGCCACCCCGAGGAGGCCGCCGCCCTCGTCGACTTCCTGCTCAACGACGGCGGAGCGGCGAAGATCCTCGGCGCGACCCGCGGCATCCCGGTCAACGAGAAGATCCGTACCGAGACCGCCTCGCAGCTCAAGGACTTCGACAGGACCGTCTCCGACTTCCAGACATCCCTGCAGGGCTCGCTGAAGGATCCTCCACAGGCGCCGCCCTCGGGCGACAACGCGCTGCAGACCACCTTCCAGCGCGACTACGACCAGGTGTCGTACCAGCGCATGTCGCCCCGTGAGGCGGCCCGGAACTACGTCACCGAGGCGAAGGCGGAGCTGAGGTCATGACCACCACCGACATCCCCGCACCCGCCCCGGGAAGGGCCCGGCCCGTCGCCACGGCCAAGCGCCGCGCCCAGCGCGAACGGCAGGGCGCCGCCTGGGTGTTCCTCTCCCCGTGGGTGCTCGGCGCCATCGTCCTCACCCTGCTGCCGATGGTCGTCTCGCTGTACCTGTCGTTCACCGACTACGACCTGTTCACCGCGCCGCACTGGGTGGGCCTGCGCAACTACGTCCAGATGTTCACCGAGGACCCGCGGTACTGGCGCTCGGTCCTGACGACCCTGACGTACGTCGTGATCGCCGTACCGCTGCAACTCGCCCTGGCGCTGGTCGTCGCGCTCGCCCTGAAGAACATGCGGCGCGGCAAGGGCTTCTACCGTTCCGCCTTCTACGCCCCCTCGTTGCTCGGCGCCTCGATGTCGGTCGCCCTGGTGTGGCGGGCCCTGTTCAACGACGGCGGCACGGTCGACCATCTCCTCGGCAACGGCGGCTGGATCAACAGGCCCGGCTGGTCGCTGCTGGCCGTCGCCCTGCTGACGGTGTGGCAGTTCGGGGCGCCCATGGTCATCTTCCTCGCCGGACTGCAGCAGATTCCGGGCGAGCTGTACGAGGCCGCCGCCGTCGACGGGGCCGGAAAGTGGCGGCAGTTCGTGTCCGTCACCGTGCCGATGCTGTCCCCAGTGCTCTTCTTCAACCTGGTCCTGCAGACCATCCAGGCCTTCCAGGTGTTCACGCCCGCCTTCGCGGTCAGCGCGGGCAAGGGCGGGCCCGCCGACTCGACCCTCGTCTACACCCTCTACCTCTACGACCGCGGCTTCGTCGCCTCCCACATGGGCTACGCCTCCGCCATGGCCTGGGTGCTGCTGGTGGTGATCGGCGCCGTCACGGCGGTGCTGTTCCGCACCTCGCGCTCCTGGGTCTTCTACGCCTCCGAGGGGGACCGATGACCACCCTGCCAACCACCGCCGCCCGCAAGCCCGTTCGTTGGGGGCGGCTCGCCGTGCACCTCGGCTGCCTGGCCGCGCTGCTGGTCATGCTCTACCCGCTGGCCTGGCTGCTGGCCACCTCACTCAAGCCGGCGAACGAGGTCATCGCGAGCCTCGACCTGCTGCCGGGCCACCTGGAGTGGTCCAACTACAAGACCGCCTTCGAGGGCGTCAACGACGTCTCCATCTGGCGGCTGCTCGGCAACTCCCTGCTGATCGCGGGCGGCGCGGTCGTCGGCAACGTCATCAGCTGCTCGCTCGCCGCCTACGCCTTCGCACGTCTGCGGTTCCGGATGCGCGGGCCGCTGTTCGCCTTCATGATCGCGACGATCATGCTACCGCACCACGCCGTGCTGATCCCGCAGTACATCATCTTCAACAAGCTGGGCCTGGTGAACACCTACTGGCCGCTGATCCTGCCCAAGTTCCTCGCCACGGAGGCGTTCTTCGTCTTCCTCATCGTGCAGTTCATGCGCGGCCTGCCCCGCGAACTGGAGGAGGCGGCCCGTATCGACGGCTGCGGCCCCTTCCGCAGCTTCTACCAGGTGATCCTGCCGCTCACCCGTCCGGCGCTGATCACCACCGCCATCTTCACGTTCATCTGGACGTGGAACGACTTCTTCACCCAGCTCATCTACCTCTTCGACCCGGAGAAGTTCACCCTCACCCTCGCCCTGCGCTCCTTCGTGGACGCCTCCAGCCAGTCGGCGTTCGGCCCGATGTTCGCCATGTCGGTGATCGCGCTGCTGCCGATCGTGCTGTTCTTCCTCGCCTTCCAGCGGTTCCTGGTGGAGGGCATGGCCAGCTCGGGACTGAAGGGATGAGCGGGATGCGGACCCGGGAGGCGGGCGAGGTCTTCGGCCCGCGCATGACCCTGTTCGCCGACGTCCTCAGCGTCGGCCTCGCCACCACGGCCGCCTGTCTGCCCCTGCTGACCGCACCGGCCGCGCTGTCGACGGCGTGCGCGGTGCTGCGGGGCGCGGGGGAGGACCGACCGGCCACGGCAGGACGGTACTTCGCGCTGCTGCGGCGCCGGCTGCGCGCCGGCGATCCGGCGGCCGGCGCGATCGCCCTCGCCGGCGCGCTGCTGTTCGCGGCCGACCTCGCGCTGGCCGGGGCGGGACTGCCGGGAGCGGCGCTCTTCGCGACCGTGGCCGCCGCGATCGGGGCGACGGCCCTGGTGGTGGGGCTGAGGACCTGCGGGCGTCCCGAGTCGCTCACCGACTGGCCGGCCGCCGCGCGCGAGGCCGCCCGGGACGCCGTGCGCGACCCGGGCGGCAGCGCCCTGGTGCTCCTCGCCGTGGCGACCGCCGCCCTGTGCGCCTGGATGCTGGTACCGCTCGCGTTCCTGGCACCGGGACCACTCGCGCTGGCGCTCACGGCGGTGGACGTACGGCTCGCGGGCAGGACGGACGGGGCTACGGCAGCCCCCACGCGGCCCCCGGCTCGGTGACGGCCACCGGGGCGATGGTGAGGTCGGGGCGGGGGCCGGTGTGCAGCAGGACCTCGCGGCCTTTGGGCAGGTCGACGGAGACCGTGCCGGGTGACACGGCAGTGACCCGGGCGGCCCGCCCGTCGTCCAGCACGGCGGTCAGCCGCCCGTCCCCCAGACCGTGCCGTATCACCAGCGGCTCGCCTGCCAGGCTGCGCACCCGCACGAACCGGGTGACCCCGCCCTTGCGCACCGCGCTGACCAGGAACGCCCCCTGGGTGCGGAAGTCGTGCAGGGTGACGTCGGCCCAGGCGGACGGCACGGCCGGGAAGACCCGGATGACACCGCCCCAGCTCTGGCAGAGCATGTCGTGCAGGGACTGCGAGGCGGACAGCGGTGTCTCGATGACCGGACCGGCCTCCGTGTAGTGGGTGTTGGCCCGGCACGGGTAGCGCGTGGTCGGGTCGAAGAACTTCTTCAGGTACGACAGCGCGGTGTCGCCGTTCTCCATCATCGCGTACATCGACGCGGCGCCGGTGTAGCTGTAGCCGCGGTGGGCGCCGGTGAGGGCGTGCCAGCGCACCACGGACTTCTCGATCAGCTCCCGCTGCTCCGGCTGGTCCCAGTTGACGAGGTAGAGCGGGTAGACCATCAGCAGGTGGGAGTAGTGGCGGTGGGACTGCGCGTACGGGGTCTCCGCGCCGATCATGAAGCCGTTGTCGTCGACCGGGTGGGGCGTGAGCTTGGTGAGGATCTCCTGCCAGCGCGCCCGGAGCGGGTCGTCGACGCGCAGTCGGTCGGTGATCTCCAGCAGGGCGGTGCAGCCCCAACGGATCAGCGAGAGGTCGTAGTTGGTGTCCCTGGGCGGGACCACCGGGTACTCAGGTGAGAGCGTGGAGGGCAGGTGCAGCCTGCCGTCGTCGCCGGGCTGGAGGAAGTGCCAGTAGTAGTTGACGGCTCTGCTGAGCAGGGGATAGACGGTGTCGCGCAGCAGCCCCTCGTCCATGGTGTGCCGGTAGCTCAGCCAGGCGTTGTGCAACGCCCAGGTCAGGTCGCCGACTTCGGCGCCCGTTCCCGGCTGCCCCACCGCGCGTTCGGCGAACATGTCGGAGCTGCGCCCGATCCCGGCGCTGTCGGAGCGGTACGGGGCAGGCACGTTGGCGGCCAGCTGCTCCTGGTTCTGGCGCAACGTGCTGACGAGCGAGTCGAGTTCCAGGTGGTTGGAGCCGTGGATGAGCCAGTACTCCAACTGGACGTTGAGGTTCCACCACACGGCCGGCCAGGGCGTGGGCTCCAGCCACGGGCCGGAGGTGGCCATCACCGGGCCGCCCGAGCGGCTGGCGGAGGCGACCTTGTAGAGCTGGATCCAGTGGAAGCTCTGCAGTCGCTGGTCGGGGAACGACACGAAGCTCTTGCGGTGGAAGGCGTGCCACCAGCTGGTGTGCCGGGACCGCAACGCCGTGTACGAGGGGGCCCGTTGGATCTTCCTCAGTGACAGCTCACCGGCGCGGGTGTCCGAGGGATGGCTGTGGGCGACGGTGAGCAGGAGGGTGTCGCCGGTGCGGCGGTGGGCCGTCGCGGTCTGACCGCCGCCCACGAGAGCTTGGAGGACCTGTTCGACGTCGCCGGTGGTCCGCGTGGTCCAGGCCGGGTTGGGGACGTATCCGGCCGGGGGTGCCTCCTGGATCTTCCGGGGGCTGACGGCCTCCTCGGGGTGGAAGGTCCAGCGGACCTCCTCGTCGCCGGTCGCCTTGACGCGGGTGGCCAGGACGCCGTCGTGGATCAGGGCAGCGAGCGTGAGCGTGCCCTTGTCCGTGGTGATCGTGCCGGTCAGTTCGGCGTCCCACAGGCTCAGCCGCCAGTCGACGGCCGTGATCGTGCCCACCGGGTCCAGGGTCAGATGCCCCACGGGCAGCCTCGCCGTGCCCCATCCGCTGCCGAACTCCGGCCGGTGGTCCTGGACTTCACCGTGCTGCACGGTGAAGCGGACGCCGCCCGTGTCCGGGTCCCGGTACACCATGCTGCCCAGCCGGCCGTCCCCGAGGAACGGGCCCTCGTACCAGAGTGTGGGCAGCCTGTGCCACACCAGGTCCTGACCGCGCAGGAAGCCGGCCCACGCTCCGTCCGAGTCCATCCGGTTGCGCAGTCTCCAACGCTCTGCCTTGCCGGAAGCCGCGTCCGGGGTCGCTGCCTCGGCCGCTCCGGGTAAGGCGACGGCAGCCGCCGTGCCGCCCAGGACGGAGCCGAGGACGGCTCTTCTCGAGGTCATTACGGAGTGCCTCCTGGCGGGAGCAGGCCAAGCAATCATCGGACCTATCGCTCGATGGAGCGTAGGCAGAGGCGTAGGAGGCGTCAATGAGTTCAGCATGCTGAAGAGAGATCCGATGTAAGGTCCTGCGGACACAGCGAGGCCCTCCCGTCGGTGTCGTGCGGCCGATGGGAGGGCCTCGTTGCGGCGGTGCGGTGCTACGGCTTGATGCCCACTCCGGTCCACAGGCTGACCTCGGCGTCGGTGGCCGTCGGCTCGCTGTCCGGACGCCAGCGGTGGCCCACGGTGACACCGGGGTCGAGCAGTTCGAGCCCGTCGAAGAAACGCGTGACCTCGTCCTTCGAGCGGAACTGCACCGGCGTGCCGGCGCCGTTGTAGATGTCCGTGACCTTCTGCCAGGTCTCCGGGTCGAAGTCGGGCGTGCAGTGGCTCAGAGCCAGGGCGCTGCCCGAGGGAAGCACCGCCAGCAGACGGTCCACGATGCCGTACGGGTTCTGGGCGTCCGGCACGAAGTGCATCAGCGCGTTGAGTGACAGGGCCACCGGCTGCCCCAGGTCCAGTATCTCGGCCAGCTCCGGGGCCTCGAGCAGCGCGTCCGGGTCGTTGACATCGGCCTCGATGTACGTGGTGCGGCCCTCGGCCGTGCTGCGCATCAGACGCTCGGCGTACTTCAGCACCAGCGGGTCGTTGTCGGCGTACACCACCCGGGCGTCGGGGACCACGGACTGGGCGACCTGGTGCAGGTTCGGCTCGGTGGGGACGCCGGTGCCGATGTCCAGCCACTGGCGGATGCCGTGCTCCCGGGCCAGCACGCGCGTGGCGCGGTGCATGAAGGCACGGTTCTCGCGGGCGCAGACGAAGATGCCGGGGTAGGCCGCCGCGACGGTCTCGGCCGCCTGCTTGTCGATGTCGAAGTGGTCCTTGCCACCCAGGTAGTAGTCGTACATGCGGGCGGAGTGGGGCCGGCTGGTGTCGATGTCCCGCGCCGCGGGCGAGTTGGTCATCCTGAACCTTTCAGAGGGGGGTGCGAGGGGGAGTCAGCCAGTGGTCAGATGGTCGGCGAGGCCCCGTTTGACGCCCGCGACGAACGCGGCGATCTCCTCCGGGGTGTAGATCAGCGCGGGACCGGCCGGATCGGTCGACTGCCGTAGCGCCACGCGGCCGTCGGCGAGCTGCTTGGTCTCCACGCACTGGCCCCCGTTGGGGCCGCTCCAGGGGGACTCCCAGCCGTGCTCGCCGAGGTCGGCGGCGGACATGCCGTTGTAGACGTCGCAGGCACGGTCGTCGATCGTGGTCATGAGTACTCCTTGCGCATGCGGTTCAGGAGTGCCCTGCTGTGCGCGTCGGACGTCAGCAGGGACATGCGGCTGTGCGCCTCGAGATGGGCGACGACGTCGGAGCGCTGGTCCAGGTACATGGCACCGGAGAGGACCTCGGTGTAGACGATGTCCGGAAGCTCGCGCTCCTCGAAACGGAAATACGTGAAGGGGGCGCACGCGCCGACATGGGCGCCCGCGGTGAACGGGACGACGTCGACACTGACGTGCTCCAGCTCCGAGACCTCCAGGAGCCGGTCGATCTGCTCCCGCATCACCTCGGGGCCGCCGACCACCCGGTGCAGCACGGCCTCCTCCATCACGACCCACAGCGTGGGCGCGTCGGGTCTCTCCAGCAGGCTCTGGCGGCGCAGCCTCAGATCCACGCGCCGGTCGAGCTCCTCGTCCCTTTCGTTGGGGAAGCCGCCGCTCAGCACCTCGCGCGCGTACCGACGGGTCTGCAGCAGGCCCGTCACATAGTGCGGCTCGTAGGTGCGCAGCGTCTTCGCGCCGGTCTCCAGGCTCACGTAGGCGCTGAACCAGGTGGGCAGGACGTCACGGTACGTGTGCCACCAGCCGGGCTCGTTGGCCCGCTCGGCGTACTCCACGAACTCGTCGATCTCCTGCCGGTCCGCCCCGTAGGTCTCCAGCAGCTTCTCGACGTAGAGCGGTTTGAGGGCGACCTCCGCCTTCTCCAGACGGCGGATGGTCAGGGACGTGACCCGCAGGGCCCGCGCCGCGTCGTCCAGCGACACCCCCGCGTCCTGGCGCCGTTCCTGCAGCCGCCGGCCCAGGATCATGCGCAGAACGGTGGGCGCACTGTTGGTGCCCGCCGCGCTCGAACGGCCTTCGCTCACGCCCTACCTCCTGAAGGACAGTCACCGGTGCGAGTCTGACAGCCACTTGTTGAAGCGACCAGACGGATACCGGCTTGTTGAAATTATCAGGCAGCCGGTTGCACGTTGAACTTGGATGCGAGCATAGTGACTTGTGTGATTCGTTTCGACGATCACGCGGAATCCCCCGTCCCCGTCGGCCTGTTGCTCGTCTCGGCTCGCCCGAACGCGCCCGCCCCAGGAAGGCCACCACCGTGTCCCCCCACGTGACGTCCTCCCCCCAGCTGTTAGACGTAGCCGACCCCGAGCGCGCGCACTGGATCGAGCTGCCCTCGCACCGCTCCAGCGTCAGAGTCGCCCGCCGCTCCCTGAACACCCGGATGACCGGCTGGCTGCTGCCGGGCGAGCTGTGCGCGGACGCCGTGTTGCTGGTGTCCGAACTCGTCACCAACGCCATCCGGCACACGCTCAGCGCGCGGATCCTGTGCGGCATCGGAATGGTCTCCGAGGGCTGCGTGCGCCTCGAGGTGCACGACCACGACTACTCGGGCCGCGGCCTGCCACGGCGCGAGCCGTGCCCCGACGACGAGGGCGGCCGCGGGCTGCTCCTGGTCGAGGAGCTGTCCGACACCTGGGGGGTCGACCGTTCCCGGCTCACCGGCGGCAACGCCGTGTGGGCGACCCTGAGGGTCTGAGGGCGCCCGGCACGGGGGTCCGGGCGTCCTCGGACGGGGGGTCGGGGACGTCGTCGGACCGGGGGGTCAGTCCGAGACGGGGGTCAGCTCGGCGAGCAGCAGGGTGCGGTCGTCCGCGCCCGTCGGGTCGGAAGGGGAGTGCAGGAGGTGCCGGCACAGCGCGGGCAGCTCGTCGTCGGCACCGCCGCTGTCCGCCCGGGCCTCGGTGGCCGAATCCAGTGTGCGCGCGAGGCGGACTATCTGGTGGTCGATGTCGCTGTCGCGGGACTCCACCAGTCCGTCGCTGTAGAGCACCAGCAGCGCCGGCTCCGGCACTTTGAGCACGGTCGCCTCGTAATGCCCGGTGCCGAGCCCGAGGGGCAGGCCCGCGCCGACCAGTGGGACCGGGACAGTGCGCCCGTCGGGTCCGCGCAGCAGCGGGGGAGGGTGACCGGCGCCCACCAGGGTGCACAGGCCCCGGTGGGCGTCCCACTCGGCGTAGATGCAGGTCGCGAACGAGGCGCCCGGAGTCGCGCAGGCGAGCGCGTCGAGCCGTCGTACGAGCTCGTCCGCCGGCAGGTCCAACGCCGCCAACGTCCGCACCGCGGTGCGCAGTTGAAGCATCGCCACGGCCGACTCCGGGCCGTGCCCCATCGCGTCCCCGACGATCAGGCTGACCCGCCCGTCCGGCCGCTCCAGCACGTCGTACCAGTCACCGCCGATCACCGTGTCCGGCCCGGCGGACAGCGAGCCGTGGGCGACCCGGCAGCCCTCGAACTCCTGCAGCGGGCCGGGCGGCAGGCTGTTGCGGATCGCCAGCGTGGTGCGCCGCTCGTGCTCGTAGCGGCGCGCGTTGTCCAGCGCCACGGACGCCCGGGCGGCCAGCGCCTCCACGGCCGTCACCTCCGCCGGCAGGAACGCCTCCCGCGCCGGACCCCGGGTGCAGACCACGAACCCCACCGTGACGTCCCGCAGCCGCAGCGGGACCACCAGGAAGGACGCCACCGACAGCAGATCCCGGATCCGCGCCTCGCCGTCGCCGGAGGCGATCAGCCGGCGCGCGGTCTGGGCGTCGACGGCGTCGAGCAACTGCGTCTGCCCGGAGACCAGCGCGCGGGCGTGCGGCGTCCCGCGCGGGAAGACGATCACCTCGTCGACCGGCAGGGCGGCCTCCCAGTCCTCGTGCGTGTCCGTTCCCACCCGCAGCGCCAGTCGGCGCGCCTCGATCCGGGGCGGGTCCGCGGTGAGGGACGCGCTCTCCCCTCGGCGCCAGCGTTCCAGCAGATACACCGAGGCCGCGTCGCAGAAGCCGGGCGTCAGCGCGTGCGTCAACTGACTTCCGGTCAGCCGGAGATCGAGCTCCGTGCCGATCACGTCTGCGGCGGGCGAGAAGACCGACCGGCGGAGCGAAGGCTGGGCGGGTATGTCGTCGGTGCGGCTGCGCGGTTCGTTCCGCAGGGTCGTGCCTTTCCGGGTGGGGGGCTCCGGCCGCGCGGCAGGTCAACGAGGCGCCGCGCGTCGCAGGCAACTATATGATGGTGCGTCAAGATCCATTACGGGGAAGGATGTTGTGGTGTCCGACAGCACAGATCAAGAGCCCGGAACCGATCCCGACAAGGCCAGCGTCGCCCGGATGTACGACGCGATGCTGGGCGGCCGGCACAACTTCGCCATCGACCGCGAGGCGGTGGCCGCCTTCTCCGCCATCGACCCCCAGGTGCGCACGCTGGCCCGCGCCAACCGGGCCTTCCTCGGCCGCGCCGTGCGCTTCCTTGTCGACTCCGGGGTACGGCAGTTCATCGACCTCGGCTCCGGCATCCCCACCCAGGGAAACGTCCACGAGGTCGCCCAGGCGGCGAGCCCCGGTGCCCGCGTCGTCTACGTGGACAACGACCCCGTGGCGGTCGCCCACAGCGCCTCCCTGCTGGCCGACAACCCCGACGCGGAGATCGTCGACGCCGACATCCGCCGGCCGGCCGACGTCCTCGGCTCCCCGCAGGTGCGCAAGCTGATCGACTTCGACCAGCCCGTCGCCGTCCTCATGGTGACGATCCTGCACTTCATCACGGCCGAGGAGAACCCGGCCGGGATCACCGCCGCCTTCCGGGACGCGCTGCCCGAGGGCAGCTGGCTGGCGCTGTCCCACGCGACGAACCAGGACCGTCCGGACACGGCCGCCGCGGTGGGCCAGTTGTACCGCTCGCGGGCCACCTCACCGGTCACCGCCCGCTCCCACGACGAGATCCTCGGTCTGTTCACCGGCTTCGATCTGGTGGAACCGGGTCTGGTCCACGTCCCCCTGTGGCGCCCGGACCCCGCCGACGAACTCCCGGACAACCCGTCGGAGTACTGGGTGTACGCGGGAGTGGGCCGCAAGCGGCCGTAGCCATGGAGGTGCTCAGCCGGGAGGCGGTGCCGTGCTCCGTCTGACCACCAGGCTCGTGGGGACCAGGTCCGTGCCCGGTCGGGCGCCGCCCCGGGCCCGGATCTGGTCCAGCGCCCCCTGCACACAGCGTCGGCCCACCTCCGCGAAGTCCTGGTGGACCGTGGTCAGGGGCGGGACGAAGAACGCGGCGTCCGGGATGTCGTCGAAGCCCACGACGCTGATGTCCTCGGGGACACGCACCCCGAGTTCATGGAAGGCGCGCAGCAGGCCCAGGGCCATCTGGTCGTTGGAGGCGAACACGGCCGTGCAGTCCGGGAGTCGGGCGAGTTCCTGTCCGGCGGCGTAGCCCGACTCCGACGACCAGTCGCCGTGCAGCGGCGGCGGGACGGGACGCCCTGCCTCTTCAAGCACCGCGCGCCAGGCCTGAGTTCGCCGCTGCCCGGCGAAGGACGTCTCGGGCCCGGTGACATGCCACACGGTGCGATGGCCGAGATCCAGCAGATGGCGTACGGCCTTGCGGGCGCCGTCTGCCTGGTCGGTGTCGACCACGCTGTAGCGGTCGCCGGCGTCGGAGTCCACGACCACCACATGGACCCCGGGCGGGAGTTGGACCGTGCCGGTGTCCAGCAGATGGATCTCCATGATGACGATGACGGCGTCGACGGCCAGCTCGCCCATCCGTGTGAAGGCGCCCAGCACGTTGTCCTGGGTCGGCACGTCGATGGGGATCAGGGTGATCGCGTACCCCTCGGCCGCGGCCTGTGTGGCGATCGCCTCCACCGTACGGCTGTTGCCCGTCGAGGACAGGCTGAACAGGATCACGCCGATGGTGTTGAACTGGCCGTACCGCAGGGCACGGGCCGCGCTGTTGGGCCGGTAACCGAGCTCCCGCATCGCGGCCAGAACCTGCTCGCGGGTCGAACTGATCACCCCGGGGTGACCGTTGGACACCCGGGAGACCGTCTGCGAGGAGACGCCCGCCAGCTTGGCGACGTCGGCCATCGAGACACGCTGTTTGCGGCGCCCGCCGGGCACGCCGGAGCCGCCCCGTTCCACCATGGTGTGCCTCCCTCGACCCGATTCCCTGACCCGATGCGCGGTGCACCGGATGTTACGCGTGGGAAACCTTGACGGCCGCTGAGGCGGATGTCACGATTCCGGCGCCGCCGAGTTTACGTAAACATCCGACACAGGGACCAGATGTTTACGTAAACATGCGGAGCGCCGAGCCACCTCTCGAAAGGGCAAGTCGATGCGCAAGACCCCCACCGGAAACCGCCTCGCCTTCCGTCTGCGCGCCACCGGCGCGGCCGTCGCGATCGCCGCGGTCAGCGGCGCGATGCTGGCCGGCAGCCCCGCCTCCGCCGCGGCGCCGACCGGTACGAGCCAGTTCCGGGGCGTCAACTGGGCCGACCCCCGCGACAACTTCGCCGACGACTACCTGCAGCTCTCGGGCCTGTCGACCTCGGACAACTACGCGCAGACGTACGCCAAGTCGAGCCGGATCATCTCGGCATTCCGCGCCAACCTCGGCGCCAACACCGTCCGCCTGCCGATCAACCCGTACACGGTCAACGGCGCCTACTGGAAGTCGTACCGCGCGGTCATCGACGCCGCCTCCGACCGCGGCTTCAAGGTGATCGTGTCCTACTGGGAGGGCACGGGCGACAAGCGGGACGGCTTCATCGACGACGTGGCCACCTTCTGGCCCATGTGGGACACCGTGGTCAAGGCCTACAAGCACGACCCGCGCGTCTACTTCGAGCCGATGAACGAGCCGCACGGCTACACCGACGCCCAGTGGGCCGACATCGCCGCGAAGTGGCTGGCGACCTACCCGTCCGTGCCGCGCAACCGCGTCTTCGTCAGCGGCGCCGGCTACAACGACCACGTCACCACGGTCTGCGCCGACCCGCGGCTGAAGGGCACCTACCTCTCCCTGCACCACTACGGCTTCTGGAAGAGCTACGCCACCTACGACCAGTGGGTGGCCGACCTCAAGGAGCGCCTCGGTGACTGCGCGAACCGCACGGTCGCGGACGAGTTCGGCGCCGAGATGACGACGGGCCTGAACTACAACGTGCCGACGCCGTCGAGCAACCCGATCAACTTCATCCAGGCCGACACCGACACCTTCCGCAAGCTCGGCATGGGCTCGGTGTACTGGCCCGGTCTGCGCACCGACGACATCTACTCGATGCAGAAGCTGACCGGCACCACCGACCGGCCCTGGCTGGAGACCACCAACCAGTCCGGCGCCGACCGGCTGGCCTGGGGCTGGGGCCGCGGCAAGCCCGTCAAGTCCTGAACGACTCCTCGCCACGACAGCCACCTGCGCCGGCTGTCGTGGCGAGGTCGCTCGGGGTGGGTGCTGGAGTGGGGGTGGACTGTGCGGATGGGGCCGCCCCGGTGCCTCGACCCGCTGGGTGAGGACCGTCGGCGTTCCTCAGGCCGCCGGCTGTACCAGCCCGGACTCGTAGGCGAAGACGACCGCCTGCACCCGGGCGCGGGCGCCGATCTTGGCGAGGATGTGACTGACGTGCGACTTGACGGTGGTCGGCGCGATGCACAGCCGCTCGCCGATCTCGGCGTTGGACCAGCCGGAGGCCACCGCGGTGAGGATGTCGCGCTCGCGCTCGGTCAGTGCGTGCAGCTCCGTCTCCCGGGTGAGCCGGCGGACGGGCTGCTGCTGCCGGACCGTGTCGATGAGGGCCCGGGTCAGGCCGGGGGTGATGACGGCGTCGCCGGCGGCGACCACCCGTACGGCGGCGGCCAGTTCCTCGGGCGTCGCGTCCTGCAGGAGGAAGCCCCCCGCCCCGGCACGCAGGGCGGCGTAGGGATGCGGCTCGCAGCCGGCCGGGATGAGGACCAGGACGCGGGGCCGGCGTTCGCCGGGCGGGGTCTGCCGGGTGATGTGGCGGATGGCGTCGAGACCGTCCGCGTCGTCGGCCCGGCTGCCCATGACCACGACGTCCGGCTGGAGTTCGGTGCTCATACGGGCCGCGTCGAGAGGGTTCGCCGTCTCGCCGACGACGGTGAGATCGGGCTCGGCCGCGAGGAGCATCCGGAGGCCGAGGCGCTGCAGGGTCTGGTCATGGACGACGAGTACGGAGGTCATGGCGTGCTTCTCCTCTGAACGAAACGGTTTCGTTCACGTGGGAGTCAGCATAGTCCCGTCCTTATCGAAACGGCTACGTCTCGATTGTGGTTTGGATCACGTAGTCAGTCGGTTTCGCGCAGAGCGTTCCACGTGTCGTGGGCCACCACGCCGTCGACGGACAGTCCCTTGTCGCTCTGGAAGCGCTCGACGGCGGCCTCGGTGTCGGCGCCGAACTCGCCGTCCACGCCGGAACTCCCGATGTCGTAACCGCGCTTGGTCAGCATGCACTGCACCTGCAGGACCTTCTTCCCACTGTCGCCCTCGCTGGTGCGGCCGTTGCCGTTGTAGTACGTGCAGTCGGAGTTCCAGGGCGCGCTCGCCGGCTCGGAGGTGCCGCCGATCGCGGGCTCGGAGGTGGCGCCGCCCGCCGTCGGTGCAGGGGCGGAGGCGGAGGCGGAGGGCGTCGAGGAAGAGCCGCCCGGATGGGCGCCGGCCGTGGGGGAGGCGCCGGACGGGGTGGGGGATTCGGCGGTCCTGTCCGCCCCGCCGTCCACGCTCTTGCCCGACGCGGCCCGCGCGTCCGCCGCTCTGGACGCCGAGGCGACGGCACCGCCGGGCAGGGTGCCGTCCAGCGTCGTACCGGACCCGGGTGGGGCCGCGGACGCGGAGTGGTTCGTATCGCGGTCGAGGGCGAGGACGCCTGCGACCGCCACGCACAGCACGACACCGGCGGCGACGGCCAGCAGCGGCTTGCGCACGGCCCTGGAGCGGGCCTTGCGCGGAGCGGCCGTCTCCGGAGGCCCGGGCGGAGGAGGGGCGGTCTGTTCCGTCATGCGACCGGGCGGGGAAGGGGCTGTCTGCTCCGCGACGGACACGGGCGCGTGCGCGGGCGGGGCTGGCTGCCCCGCGACGGGCCCGGGCGTGGGAAGAGCGGGTTCGTCCGCCGGCGGGCGGTCGTCCGACGTGCGTAAACGGGACGCCCAGTCGACGGGGAGGCGGCCCAGCACCTCGTACGCCCGCTGCCGGGCGAGCACCCTGCCGGCCAACGGCTCGGGCCAGCCGGTCACTTCGGCGTGGGGCACGGCCGCGTCGCTCAGCTCGCGTGGAGTGGGCCGCCGCTCCGGCTCCTTGGCCAGACAGGCCGACAGCAGCGCGGCCAGTTCCGGGTCCGCCGTCGCGACCTCCCCGAGCAGCTCGGCGCTCGGCTCCTCGAAGGCGACCCGGTGCATGACGTCGACGCCGGTGCCGTCACCGAACGGGGCATGCCCGGTGGCCGCGTACACCAGCGTCCCGGCGAGGGAGAACACGTCCGAGGCGGTGTCGCAGGTGCCCGTGCGCAGATGCTCGGGCGACATGTAGGCCGGAGTGCCCACCCGGTTGCCGGTGCCGGTGAGGGCGCTCGCGTCGACGGCCTTCGACAGACCGAAGTCGATCACGTGGGCGCCCCGGACGGACAGCAGTACATTGGACGGCTTCAGGTCCCGGTGCACGATGCCGGCCGCGCAGAGGTCGGCGAGCGCGTGCCCCAGCTCCGCCGCCAGCCGCCACACCGCGCCGGGCGCCAGGGCGCCGTCCTCGCGCACCGCGTCCGCGAGGTCCAGGCCCGGCAGGTACTCGGTGGCCATCCACAGCAGTTCGTCCTCGAAACCCGTGCCGCACAGCCGCGGGGTGCGCGGTGTGCGGACCAGGTCGTGCACCGAGGCCTCGCGCTCGAAGCGGCGCCGGAAGCCCGGATCGTCCGCGTACTCCGGCCTGATCACCTTCGCCGCGACCAGCTCGGGCCCGCCCTCTTCGGCGCGGGCGAGATAGACCCGCCCCATGCCGCCGCTGCCGAGCAACGCCAGCGGAACGTACGGGCCGATGCGGCGCGGGTCGCCCCGGTGCAAGGGCGCGGCGCCGGTCTGCCGCAGCACGGTCGCCTCGTCCGGTGTCGAGTCCGGTGGCACCGGCCGGTGTTCTGACACGAGTCCCCCGAAGTGATGTTCGCCGTATGCCAGTTCGGCTGTGAAGGGAAGACGAGGCTAACGCAGTGACGGCGTGAAGACCGAGTTTCGATCACTTCTGTCACACGAGTCGCTGCGCATGGTGAACAACCGCAGGTCTTGATCCGTACCCCCGGGCGGAACAGCCCGGGTACGCGGATACGGAGAACCACGTGGTACTGCAGTCACCGCAACGACGAACAGGACGCATCCCGCCCGCTGCCCGTCTGGTGCGCGGTGCCACCCTGGCCGGCAGCCTGGCCCTGCTGCCCCTGGCCGCGGCCTGCACCGGCGCGGGGGACGACAGCGCGGAGCGAAGCAGGACCGCGGTGACGGCCGCCCCCGAGGCCGGGGTCGTGGCGCCGGCGAAGGTGGAGGTGATCGCCGGGCTGATCGGCTGCGCCAAGCCCAGGATCCGGGTCGACGCGGAGGAACTGCGGCAGGGCGTGTGCCACACGAAACAGGCCGACCGTGTCATCACCACCTTCCCCGAAGAGAAGTACAAGCTGGCCTGGCTGGACGCCGCCGGCGGCTACGGCGGCAAGCACCTGGTCGGCACCCGGTGGGTGGTCAGCGCCAAACCGGAGCTGCTGGAGGGCTTCCGCAGCAGGCTCGGGGGCGAGATCCAGGAGCTCCCCGGCTTCGGCCCGCGGGCGGAACCCACCGCCAAGTGACTCCTCAGCCGGCCAGGGGGTAGTGACAGGCGACAAGGCGGCCGGAAGCGGTGCCGGTGAGCGAGGGGCGTTCCCGGGCGCAGAGCTCGCGGGCGTGGGCGCAGCGCGTGCGGAACGGGCAACCGGTCGGTTTGTTCACGGGGTTGGGGACCTCACCGCTGAGGACGACGCGTTCCCGCCGTGACACCTCCGCCGTGCCGGTGCCGTCGTCGATGTCCGGGACCGCCGACAGCAGCGCCTCGGTGTACGGGTGGGCGGGGGCGCCGAAGAGCGCCTCGGTTCCGCCGAGTTCGACGATCTCGCCGAGGTACATCACGGCGATGCGGTCGGAGACGTGCCGGACCACACCGAGGTCGTGGGCGATGAACACGTACGTGAGACCGAACCGCTCCTGCAGGTCGGCGAAGAGGTTGAGCACCTGGGCCTGGATCGACACGTCCAGAGCGGAAACGGGCTCGTCGGCCACGATCAGCTTCGGTTCGGTGGCGAGTGCCCGCGCGATACCGATGCGTTGGCGCTGGCCGCCGGAGAACTCGTGCGGATAGCGGTCCCGGTGCGCCGACGACAGTCCCACGACGTCGAAGAGCTCCGCGACCCGGCGGCGGACCGCGGCGGCGTCGCCGTACCGGTGCACGAGCAGCGGCTCCGCCACGATGTCCCCGGCGCGGCGGCGGGGGTTGAGCGAGGCCTGGGGGTCCTGGAAGACCAGCTGCATGCCGGGACGGAGCGGACGCAGCCGCCGCGAGGAGAGGCCGGTGATGTCCTTTCCGTCGAACTCCACTCGCCCGCCGGTCAGTTCGGTGAGCCGCACCAGGCAGCGGCCCAGGGTCGACTTGCCGCAGCCCGACTCGCCGACCACACCGAGTGTTTCCCCGGTGCGGACCTCGAGGGACACGCCGTCCACGGCCCGCAGGACCCGCCGGCGCCGGGCGAAGCCGTCCGGGCGCAGGGTGTAGTGCTTGCTGACGTCCGTGGCACGCAGCAGGACCTCACCGCCCGACGAGGGCGCCTGTCCCACCGTCACCACCTCCTGTGCCGTCACGATGCCGCCTCCGTCTCCGTGTCCTTCTCCCTCGCCGTCCTCGTCGTCAGGCGCAGCGCCGCCCGGCCGCCGGACGGCAACCAGCAGGCGTCCCGGTGCGCCGCGTCGCCGTCGCCCACGGACAGCGGCGGCCGCTCCTCGCACCGTTCGTGCCGCAGCCGGCAGCGCGGCGCGAACGCGCAGCCCTCCGGCAGGCTGCCCGGCGTGACCGGCACGCCCGCGATGGTGGGCAGCCGCCGCAGCCGTGGCCCGTCGACGCGGGGCACCGAGTCCAGCAGCCCCCAGGTGTAGGGGTGCCGGGGTCCGTGGAACACCGCCCTGCGCGGGCCCTCCTCGGCGGCCCGCCCGCCGTACATCACCAGGACCCGGTCGGCGATCTGCGAGATCACCCCCATGTCGTGGGTGATCAGGACGACGGCGGAGCCACCTTCGTTCAACTGCCGCATCAGGTCGAGGATCTGGGCCTGCACCGTGACATCGAGAGCCGTCGTCGGTTCGTCGGCGATCAGCAGGGACGGGCCGCAGGACAGCGCCATCGCGATGACCGCCCGCTGGCGCATGCCGCCGGAGAACTCGTGCGGGTAGGCGTTCACGCGCGAGGCGGCATCGGGAATGCCGACGTCGGACAACAGCTGGACGGCCCGGGCGTGCGCCTCCCGGCGGGAGACCGGTTCGTGCGCCCGGATCTGCTCGGCTATCTGCCAGCCCACGGTGTACACGGGGGTCAGCGCGGTCATCGGGTCCTGGAAGACCATGGCGATCTCCCGGCCCCGTACCGCCCGCATCTCCCTGTCGGGCAGGGTCAGCAAGTCCCGTCCCCGGAAGAGCACTTCGCCCGACACGGTCACGTTCGGGTTGGTCAGCAGCCGCAGGACGGCCAGCATCGACACGCTCTTGCCGGAGCCCGACTCGCCCACCACGCCCAGGATCTCTCCGGGCGCGACCGAGAAGGACAGGCCGTCCACGGCCGTCACCGCGCCCTGGCGGGTGCGGAAGGAGACCCGCAGGTCGCGTACGTCCAGCAGGGGTTGGTCAGGCATGGCGGGCCCTCGGGTCGAGTCGGGCGTAGAGGATGTCCACGAGCGCGTTGGCGAGGACCACGAAGAACGCCGCGTACAGGACGGTCCCCATGATCACCGGCAGGTCCAGGTTCTGCAGGGCGTCGTAGGTGAGCTTGCCGATCCCGGGCAGGCCGAAGACGACCTCGGTCAGCAGCGCGGCGCCGCCCACGAGCGCGCCGAAGTCCAGGCCGAACAGCGACACGATCGGGATCAGGGAGCAGCGCAGGGCGTGCCGCAGCAGGATGCGCCGCTCGGACAGGCCCTTGGCGCGGGCGGTGCGCACATAGTCCTCGTTCAGCGCGGTGACGACCTCGCCGCGCAGCAGACGGGCGTAGATCCCGGCGTACAGCAGCGCCAGGGTCAGCCACGGGAAGAGCATGTGCAGCGCCCACTGGCCGGGGTCGCGGCCGATGCCGACGTATCCGGGTGGCGGCACCCAGGAGAAGACCGAGGAGTGCAACTGCTTCTGGGTGACGAGGTTGACGACCTCGCCGAGCCAGTAGGCCGGCAGGGAGACGCCGACCACGCCGACGAGCATGATCAGCGGGTCGGCGGCCCTTCCGCGCAGGGTGGCCGCGGCCGTGCCCATGACGACACCGGCCACCATCCAGATCAGGGCGGCGCCGACGACCAGCGACAGGGTCACTGGCGTGGCCTGCAGGATCTGCGGGATCACCCGGGAGCCGCGGTTGACGAAGGACTCCAGGTCCCGGTCGATCAGCAGATGACGCATCATCAGCAGATAGCGCACGGGCATCGGCCGGTCGAGGCCGAAGGAGTGCCGCACCTGGGCGAGGGTGGCGGGGTCGGCGTTGCGGCCCGCGATGCGGGCGGCCGGATCGACCCCCGGGGTGGCGAAGAAGATCAGGAACACCAGCACACTGATGGCGAACATCACCAGCAGCGCCGAGGCGAACCGTTTGAGGGCGAAGGACAGCACGGTCGTCACACCCCTCCGCGCAGTCGCGCGCCCGGGTCGAGCGCGTCGCGGACCCCGTCGCCCAGGACGTTGAGGGCCGCCGTGGTCAGGGCGATGAGCAGCCCCGGTGCGATGGTCACCGCGGGCCGCGTGTACAGCAGGCCGAGGCCGTCCTCGATGATCGTGCCCCAGCTGGCGTCGGGCGGCTGGACACCGACCGACAGGAACGACAGGGCCGACTCGGTGAGCATGGCCAGCGCGGTCATCAGCGGGACGAAGACGATCGTCGTCGGCAGGACGTTCGGCAGCACTTCCCGGCGCAGGATGCGCGGGGTCGGGGCGCCGGAACCGACGGCGGCGTGGATGAACTCCTTGTTCCGCAGCACCAGCACCTGGCCGCGCAACGGCCGGGCGATGTACGGCACATAGATCGCCGCGATGATCGTCACCGGCAGCCAGAGGCTTCCCGCGTCCACGGTGAGCGGGCCGAGGTGCAGTCCGTTGGTGAGCAGTACCACCGACAGGCAGATGGCCAGCAGGTAGACGGGGAAGGCCCAGACGACGTCCAGGACGCGGGAGATGACGGAGTCCACCACGCCGCCCGCGTAGCCGGCGACGACCCCGACGGCCGTACCCACCAGGCAGGTCAGCACGGCCGCGGTGAACCCGATGAACAGGCTGGTGCGTCCGCCGTACAGCAGGCGCGCCATGACGTCGCGGCCCTGGTTGTCGGCGCCCAGGAAGTAGTGTGCGGGGTCCCAGGTCGGCCCGATGGGCGTGACACCGAGGCCGAGGCCGGTGCTGCTGGGGGTGAGCACCGGCACCGTCTTCCCGTCGACGACGGTCGTGCCGGAGACATGGGACTGGAAGGGGTCGGTGTGCGCGATGTGCGCCGCGTACAGCGGCGCGCACAGGCTGGCCGTGACGACGATCAGCAGGACGACGGCCGCGGCCAGCGCCGACCTGTTGTGCGACAGGTCGGCGGCGGCCGTCCGCCAGGGGCCCGGCGAGCGCCGGGCCTCGGCGGTGGACGAGGGCTGGGCGGCGGTCACTTGACCCACGTCTGCCCGACGAGCATGTAGAACTGCTTGCTGAACCGGTAGTCGCCGAGCCGCTTCGACGTGAAGTCGATGATCTTCGGGTTGATCAGCGGGACGACCGGCGACTGGGCCATGACGTCCTGGTCGATCGTGCCCCACTGCTGGTTCGCGCTCTTCTCGTCGGTCTGCGCGGTCCTGATCGCGGTCTGCATCTTCGCGTCGACGCCCTTGTCGCAGAAACCGGAGATGTTGATGCTGGAGTCGCTGCCGGGGTGGAACGAGGCGCAGGAGAACAGCACGTTGAGGAAGTCCGAGGCCGCCGGATAGTCCTGGTACCAGGAGGTCAGCGCCAGCTGCACCTTGTTCTTGGTGTTCTGGATGTAGGTGAACTGGATGTTCGCCGACAGCGGTTTGAGGGTGGCCTTGTAGCCGAGCTGCGTCAGCAGGCTCTGCAGGTACTGTCCGATCGACTTGTTGACGTCGTCGTCCTGGACGACGATGCCGACCTGCTGTCCCGCGGTGCCGGACTGCTTCACCAGCGCCTTGGCCTTGGCCAGGTCCGGCGCTTTCCAGGTCGTACCGCCGCCCTTGGTGTAGTCGCAGGAGTCGACGTGGCCGGGGAAGCCCGGCGGCAGGATCGTGCACGCGGGAGAGGCGAGGTTGGTGCCGCCGTACAGCCGCACCACGGCCGACCGGTCGACGGCCCAGTTGATCGCCTGGCGGGCCAGTTTGTTGTTGAACGGCGCCGAGTTCACGTTCAGGGTGGCGTACCAGAACGCCGTCAGCGGGTTCACGTGTGCCTGGGAGGCGTACTTGGTGCCGATCTCGTTGAGCCGGTCGGCGGGAGGTGCGTCGAACATCCAGTCCGCCTGGCCGTTCTCCACGGCCGTGACCTCCGACTCCACGGTCTGCCCGAAGGTGTAGTCGATGACGTCCGGGTAGCCCTGCGGCTCGGCCTCGCGCGACCACTCCGTGAAGTGCGGGTTGCGCACCAGCTTCAGCTCGCGGTTGGGGTCGTACGAGGCCGCCGTGTACGGGCCGGTCGACGGCAGCGGCTTGGTACCGGCGTCCTTCGCGGGGGAGTCCTCGGGCAGGATGCTGGCGTGCGGGACGGCCAGCTTGTACGGGAACTCCGGGTCCGCGGCGGTGAGGTTGATGGTGACCGTGTTCGCGTTCGCGTCGCCGATCACGCCCCGGGGCAGCGTGCAGCCGGCCGGCTTCTTCAGACAGGCGTCGGCGCCGACGATGCCGTTGTAGAAGGTGCCGGCGGTGGGACTGGAGACCTTGAAGATGCGCTCGAAGGAGGCCACCACGTCGTCTGTGGTCAGCGCCTTGCCGTTGGAGAAGGTGACGCCCTTGCGCAGCGTGAAGGTGTAGGTCTTGCCCCCGTTGGTGACCTTCGGCATCGCCGTGGCGAGATCCGGGACGACCGTGAAGGACTCCTGGCCGCCGACCTTCTTGAAGGCCAGCAGCCCGTCGTACATCGACTGGTACAACTGCCAGTACTGAAGGGTGTAGTTGACCTGCGGATCGAAGCTGCCCGCGGCGGCGTGGGCGACCAGCTTCAGGGTGCCGCCCTTGTGCTGCGGCTGGAAGGCGGCGGAGCCGGTACCGGAGCCTGAGGACGAGGCGGTCGGGCCGGTGGACGAGCCGCCGCCGGAGGAGGAACAGGCGGCTGCGGTCAGGGCGAGGGCGACGGCGGCTGCGGCGAGCGCGCCCCGTCTGGTGCTGCGGGACATCGCGGGGAACTCCCCTCGGGGAAGGTGGGGGATCAGTCGGTGGAGTCGAGAAAGGCGCCCACGACCCGGAGGTAGAGCTCCTCCTCCTCGACGTGCGGCATGTGGCTGGAGTGCTCGAACATGTGCCAGCGCACGTCGGGGATGCGCTCGGCGAAGGGGTGGAGGGTCTCGGGGGTCGCCTCGTCGTGACGGCCGGACACCAGCAAGGTCGGCACCTCGACGAGATGCAGGCGGTCGACGACGGTCCAGTCCTTGAGCGTGCCGACGACGTGGAACTCGTTCGGCCCGTTCATCGTGTGGTACACCGTCGGATCGGCCGCGATGTTGTCCCAGGTGGCCTGTACTTCGGGAGGGTTGGGGGTCAGGCGGCACACATGGCGCTCGTTGAAGACCTGTTCGGCCGCGCGGTAGTCGGGGTGGTCGGTGGTCCCTGCCGTCTCGTGGGCGTACAGGGTGAGCTGGACCTCCGGCGGCAGTTCGGCCCGGAGCTCGGCGGCCGCCGCCAGCCACAGCTCCATGGAGGCCGGGGAGTTGGCGATGACCAGACCGCGCAGTCCGGGCGGGCGGCGTACGGCGTGTTCGGCGGCGAGCATGCCGCCCCAGGACTGGCCCAGGAGGTGGTAGGCGTCGGCGATGCCCAACTCCGTGAGCAGGTTGTCGAGTTCATCGAGGAAGAGCTGGACGGTCCAGAAGTCGGCGCCCTTGTGGGGCAGATGGGTGGACAGGCCGGTGCCCAGTTGGTCGTAGTGCACGACGGGACGGCCCTGCCGGGAGATGCCCGCGATGCTCAGGGTGTAGTTGTGACCGGCACCGGGTCCGCCGTGCAGAACCACCAGGGGTGTCCTGCCCGGCTCGCCCGTGATCCGGTACCAGGTGGACCAGCCGTTGAAGTCGACGGTTCCGGTGCGGTTCGGTTCGGGGATCGCCACGGGGAAGCCTCCCAGACCGGCCGTAGAGAACCGGCCGCTGGCTGAAACAAGATGGGTGTGACGGATGGATGAGATACTGATTGGGTAAATGGTCAGCGCACAAGACCTTTTAGTCGGGCCAGGCCAAGACGTAACAGCGGATTAACGTGGCCCGCCCGCGTTAACAGGAGCGGCGAACAAGGGGGTACCAGCTGACATCCGTACCTGAGCCGTCCGAACCCGGCGGCGAGTTCTCCCGCGTACTGGACCGTGTCCTGCTCGGCGGTGCCCCCTCACCTGAGCTGCGCCCCGTCCGGGTGGCCTCCGCCGTGGACGAGGTCTGCGACCGGCTGCTGACAGCGATCGCCGTCGGCGACTTCCTGCCCGGTGAACGGCTCCCCGTGGAACGCGAGTTGATCCGGCTGTTGCGGGTCAGCCGGCCCACCGTGCGCGAGGCGGTCGCCCGTCTGCAGGCCGTCGGCGTGGTGGAGATCCGCCGCGGCCGCAACGGTGGGGCCTACGTGCGCGACAGCTGGACCGAGTCGACCGCCGCGGCCGTCCGGCACACCCTGGTACCGCGCTGGGAGGAGTTCGAGCAACTCTTCGACCTGCGGGGTCTGGTGGAGGGCATGGTGGCCGCGACCGCTGCCCGGCGTCGGCGCCCCGAGGACCTCGAGCCGATGCGGGACGCCCTGACCGCCTACCTGTCCGCCCGCACCCCCCGCGACGAGCAGACCGCGGACAGCGCCTTCCACCAGGCGGTGCGCACCGCCACCGGCAACCCGCAGATCGTCATGCTCAGCCGTGACCTGCTCGCCCGGATCAGCCTCGGCTTCCCGGTCGAACCCTGGGGCAAGGGCGAGCGCACCCGCTTCCACCAGGGCGGCGAGGACCACAAGGCGCTGTACGAGGCCATCGCGGCGGGCGAGCCCGAGCGCGCGGAGCAGATCGCGCGACGCCACTTCATGATCAGTGCCGAGATGATCCGGGACGTCCTGACCCGGGTGAAGGCCGTGGATCCGTCCTGACCCCGGATGTGTCGATCCGGCGGACGGCTCTTCGTCCGAAAAGTGAGGGGGCCGGCTCGATCGAAGGGATGTGACCACCATGACCGAGGTGTCCAGGCTGCTCACCGGCAGGGGCCTGCCGGAGTCCCCGCGCATCCACGGCGGACGGCTGTACTTCTCGGACTGGTCCGCGGGCGAGGTCGTCGCCGTGGACCTGTCCGGCCGCAGCGAGGTGGTCGCCCGGGTGGCGTCGCTGCCCCTGTGCACCGAATGGCTCCCGGACGGCCGGCTGCTGATCGTCTCGTCCGCCGAGGGGCGATTGCTGAGCCGCGAGCCCGACGGAAGCCTGGTGACGTACGCCGATCTCGGCGCTCCCGGCTGGAACGACATCGTGGTCGACGACCGCGGCAACGCGTACGTCAACCGGATCGGCTTCGACCCGATGGCCGGGGAGGACGTCAGACCCGGCTTCGTCCATCTGGTCACCCCCGACGGCGCGGTCCGCGAGGTCGCGGACGACCTCGCCTTCCCCAACGGCATGACCATGACGGTCGACGGCTCCACGCTGATCGTCGCGGACTCCTACCGGCATCAACTGGTCGGCTTCACCGTGGACCCCGACGGCTCACTGTCCGGCCGGCGCGTCTGGGCCGACCTCGGCGAGGGCACCCCGGACGGCATCTGCGTCGACGCGGAGAACGCCGTCTGGTACGCCGACGTACCGAACCGGCGCTGTGTGCGCGTCGCCGAGGGCGGCGGCGTCCTGCGGACGGTCTCCCTGGACCGGGGCGCGTTCGCCTGCGCGCTCTCGGGTCGGACGCTGTTCGTCACCGCGGCACGGTGGCAGGGCATGACCGGCGGCGAACTGGTGGCGCCCGGCAGCGGCCAGGTGCTCACGGTCCCGGTCGAGGTACCGGCGCCGTAGGACTCACAGGAACGGCGTCCCCGCGTCCAGCCCTGACAGGACCCGTCCGTACAGCTCCAGGTTGGTGGCGGGATTGACGAAGGAGTGCAGATTCAGGGCCTGCACATCGCGCACCGCCCGCTGGATCGGCACCTCCCGGCGCAGCGACGACGCGCCGGACGCGGAGGCGACGATGTCCACGGCCTCCTTGCACAGCCGGGCCACATAGCCGCTCTGCGCCCGGATCCTGGCCCGCTCCGCCACGCCGAACGGCTCGCCCGCCTCGATACGTGCGAGGAAGTCGCCCGTCAGCGACTCGGCGCAGGAGAGCTTCATCGCCGCCTCGGCCGCCTGCAGATGCGTGACCGCCGCCTCGCTCTGCCGCTGGTGGAAGGTGTACGTGATGCCCCGCCGGTGGATCCGCTCGGTGAACCCCTCCAGCGCCGCCCGCGCCAGACCGAGCGCGGCCGGCGCCGTCCAGGCGCAGAACATCAGCAGCACCGGAGTCCGGTAGAAGGGGTCGTCGGCGTTGGTCTTGGAAGGGAACTCGCCCGCCAGCATCGGCCCGACGGGCAGCACCCGGTGGGCCGGGACGAACACGTCGCGGGCGACGACGCTGTCGCTGCCACTGCCCGCCAGCCCCGAGACGAACCAGTCGTCGAGGATCTCCAGCTCGGCCATGGGCACGGCGGTCCACAGCACCTCGGGCGGTCCGTCGGCGTTCTCCACCCGCGCCGTCAGCAGATGCCAGTCGGCGTGCCGACAGCCGGTCGCGAACCCCGAGGTCCCGTTGACGACATAGCCGCCGTCCGTGGCGACCGCCACCGCGTCCGGGACGAGGGTGCCGCCGACCCGTACGTCGGGACCGGTGAAGATCTCGTCCTGCGCCTCGTCGGGGAAGAGCGCCGCGATGAACGCGCAGCCCGCCTGGATCAGCGCCGCGAACGCGGTGGACCCGCAGGCCGCGGCGATTTCGGCCAAAGTGTCGACCTGGACGCGCGGCCGGGTCTGGTAACCGCCGTAGCGCCGGGGAACGTTCATCCGGAAGACCCCGGCGTCCGTCAGCGCGGCGACGACCTCGTCGGGCACCCTGCGCTCCTGCTCCGTGCGCAGTGCCTGCTCACCGATGAAGGGGCGGAGCGCGCGGACGCGCTCGACGATGCCGGTGTCGGTGCGGGGTGCTGACGAGGGAGCCATGGCGGACCTCCGGGCACGACGGGCCCTCACCGTGACGCGGGACCCACCACGTGTCAACGGCACCCGCCCGCGGGCACCTGTGAAACGGCCACCGGCATCTTCCGTAGCGGTGGACGGTCTTGACAACATGCGTACTGTTTCGCGACGTTTGATCCTCGCCGGGTGGTCCGGAACGTGGCGGTCAATCACGGAACGACCGTGTACACGGCGTGGAATCGGCTGATACTCAAAGAAGTACGACGCGGACAGCGCGTCACGGGGGGAGCGGTCGCCGATGCGATCCAGCAACAGCAGTCCACACGCCCTACCGGCCTGCGCCACGGCCGGCACGTTCCGCACGGAACCCGTGGAAGGGCGGTTGATCTGACGTGGATGTCACGGTCCACAGAGTCGACGAGCTGAACGCATCGCTCCGCGAGGCGTGGCACCGCGCGATGGACGAGTCACCCGAGTACTCCAACCCCTTCCTGGCCCCGGAGTTCACCTTGGGCATCGGCGGACACCGCTCCGGCACCCGTGTCGCCGTCCTGCGCGAGAACGGCTCACCGGTCGGCTTCTTCCCCTACGAGCGCAACGCCCTCGGCGTGGGCAGGGCCATCGGCCTGGGCCTCTCCGACTGCCAGGCCCTCGTGCACCGTCCCGGCGTCACCTGGAACGCCCAGGAACTGCTGAAGGCCTGCGGACTGTCCATCTTCGAGTTCGACCATCTCGTCGCCGAGCAGAAACCCTTCGCCAGACATGTCACGGGGACCTTCGCCTCCCCGGTGGTCGACCTCAAGCCCGACCCCAGCGGCTATGCGCAGTGGCTGCGGGGCGCCTACCCGGGGCACGCCAAGACGACCCTGAAGAAGGAGCGCCGGCTGGGCCGCGACGTGGGCGAGGTGCGGTTCGAGTTCGACGAGCGGGACCCGCGGATGCTGCGCCGGCTCATGCAGTGGAAGTCCGCCCAGTACCGCAGAACGGGGCGGATGGACCGGTTCGCCCGGCCGTGGATCGTCGATCTGGTCAACCACCTGTTCGAGGTCCGCGAGGAGCACTTCACCGGCGTCCTGTCCGTCCTCTACGCCGGCGACCGGCCGGTGGCCGCGCACTTCGGGCCGAGATCCCGCACGGTCCTCGCCGCGTGGTTCACCGCCTACGACCCCGAACTGCACCGGTACTCGCCGGGCCTGATGATGCACCTGCGCACCGCCGAGGCCGCCGCCCGCAACGGCGTGACGCTGATGGACCTGGGGCGCGGCGACAAGGAGTACAAGGACTGGCTCAAGACCCGCGAGCTGCGGGTGGCGGAAGGGTTCGTCAGCCGCCCCCACCCCGTCGCGGCGGCCCACCGCCTGTGGCGCCGGCCCGTGCGCGGCCTGCGCAACACGGTCAACGCCCACCCCGAACTGCGCGCCCCCGCCGACCGACTCCTGCGGACGGCCGGCACCCTGCGCAGCCGTGCGGAGGCGGGCGTCAAGGGCCGCGGCACGGGCTGAACGGCTGAACCGAGAAGACGGGGCGGTGTCGGCGCGCAGGGAGCCCGGGGCGCTCTCGGTGCGGTTGAGCCGGGGGCGCGGTGCGGTGTCAGCCGGCAGTGAATCCGGGGGCCGCGGTGTCAGCCCGCTGTGAAGCCGAGGGCGGTGTCAGCCCGCCATGAATCCGGGGGCCCGGTGTCAGCCCGCAGCGAAGTGCGTACCGTGCGCGGATGCAGGGGTGTAAGCATGTAATCCGGGCCCCTGGGCGCATGGAGAAGCCCCGGGGCAGGCGGAAAGGTCGACTCGTGGCCGAGACACTCTCCGGGCCCGGCCGCTCCCCTGCGGAGCAGGCCGCGCTCGACTCCTACTCCCGGATCGTCACCTCGGTCGCCGCCGAGCTCACCCCGAAGGTGGCGTCCCTCAACGTCGCGCACCGCCGCGCCCGAGGCCGCTTCGTGGTCGGCACCGGCTCCGCGGTGGTCTTCACCGACGACGGCTTCCTGCTCACGAACGCCCACGTCGTCGGGCACTCCGACGCCGGTACGGCATCCTTCGCCGACGGCACCACCACTCCCTTCCACGTCATCGGCGCCGACCCGCTGTCCGACCTCGCCGTGGTCCGCGCCGACGGCCCCACCCCGGCCCCGGTCCGCCTCGGCGAGGCCGACGCGCTGCGGGTCGGCCAATTGGTCGTGGCGGTCGGCAACCCGCTCGGCCTGGCGGGCAGCGTCACCGCCGGCGTGGTCAGCGCCCTGGGCCGCTCGCTGCCGACCAGCGTCGGCACGGCGACGCGGGTCGTCGACAATGTCGTCCAGACCGACGCCACCCTCCACCCCGGCAGCTCGGGCGGGGCCCTGGCCACGGCGGACGGCAGTGTCGTCGGCATCAACACCGCCATCGCAGACGTCGGACTGGGCCTCGCCATCCCCGTGAACGACGCCAGCCGCAAGATCATCGCGGCGCTGCTCTCCACCGGCCGGGTCCGCCGCGCCTACCTCGGTGTCGCCGGCATCCCCGCACCGCTCCCGCCCACGCTCCGGGCCCGCACGGGCGTGACCACCGGCCTGCGCGTCGTCGAGGTCGTCCCCGTCTCCCCGGCCGCCCGCGCCGGCCTGCGCACCGGTGACCTGCTGGTCACCGCCCAGGGCGAACCCGTCAGCAGCGCCCAGTCCCTGCAGCGCCTGATGCTGGAGGACGCCATAGAGCGCCCGCTGGCCCTGACCGCCCTGCGCGGCGAGGCCCTGGTGGACGTCATCGCCACGCCTGTCGAACTCGTCGCGGACGACTGAGACCGCTTCTCCTGCCCGGGGTTGCCGAAGCGGCGGTGTTGCCGAAACGGCAACAAGTGTCGTGTGGGCCGCGTCGGCCGCAGCATGATCGGCAGTGGCCACCGCAGGCACCCACCCCGGGAGGACCCGTGGCGTATCCCGACGCCGTCACCGACCGTATCCACCGCCTGGTGTCCTCACCGGCGGGCCGCACCCACCTCGTGGAGCAGGGCAGCGGACCCCTGGTCCTGCTCGTGCACGGCTTCCCGGAGTCCTGGTACTCCTGGCGCCACCAACTGCCCGCCCTGGCCGCCGCCGGGTACCGTGCCGCGGCGATCGACGTCCGTGGCTACGGCCGCTCCTCGAGGCCGGACGCGGTGACCTCGTACCGGATGCTCGACCTGGTCGCGGACAACGTGGCCGTGGTCGAGGCCCTGGGGGAGCGGTCCGCGGTGATCGTCGGGCACGACTGGGGCGCCACGATCGCCGCCATGTCCGCGCTGCTCAGGCCCGACGTCTTCCGCGCGGTGGGCCTGCTGAGCGTGCCGTACACGCCGCCCGGCGGCCCCCGGCCGAGCGAGGTCTTCGCCGGGATGGGCGGCGAGGAGGAGTTCTACGTCTCGTACTTCCAGGAGCCCGGCCGCGCCGAGGCCGAGATCGAGCCGGACGTCCGCGGCTGGCTCGCCGGGTTCTACGCCGCCCTGTCCGCCGACACCATGCCGGCGCCCGGTGCTCCCGACCCGCACTTCGTCACCCGGGGCGGGACGCTGCGCGAGCGCTTCCCCGCCGGGCCCCTCCCGGCCTGGCTCGCCGAGGACGAACTCGACGTCTACGCCGGGGAGTTCGAGCGGACCGGACTGACCGGGGCACTCAACCGCTACCGGAACATGGACCGCGACTGGAAGGACCTGGCCGCCCACCACGGCGCCCCGCTCAAGCAGCCCGCCCTCTTCGCCGGCGGCGCGCTCGACGCCTCCACGACGTGGCTGGCGGACGCGATCGAGGCGTACCCCACCACCCTTCCCGGCCTCACCTCGTGCCACGTCCTCGACGGCTGCGGCCACTTCATCCAGCAGGAACGCCCCGAGGAGACCAACCACCTCCTGACCGACTGGCTCACCACCCTCCGGGTCTGAGAATGAGCGCGACCGTGCCCTGATCGGCTCAGGTCCGCGCGCGGGCGGCCGCTCCGGCTGGTCGACTGGCCGGAGTTCTCCCACCTCCGAGGAAGGGAAGTCAGCATGGCGATCGTCGCGGTTTTCGATGTTCCGGGGATGACCCGCGAGCAGTACGAGGGAAGCGCGGAGAAGGTGGCCGGCCGGCCCGGCCCGGTCAAGTCCCCCGGTGACTGGCCGGTGGCCGGGCTCATCTCGCACACCGCCGCCCCCACGGACGACGGCTGGCTCGTCGTGGACGTCTGGGAGTCCGAGGAGGCGTTCCGGGAGTTCGGCGAAACCATCCTGCCGATCCTGAGGGACCTTGGCGTCCCGGACGTGCAGCCGAAGGTCTATCCGGCACACACCGTGGTGACGCCGTAGAGGGCTCCGCGCCCGGGCGTCACCAACGGCCGTACGTCCAGCGGCCGCCCAGCATCGTGGCGTGCACCGGCATCTCGCGCAGGGTGTGCGCGTCGGCGTCCAGTGGGTCGACGTCCACGATCACCAGGTCGGCCGTGTCGCCGGGCCGCAGCGCGGAGCGGCCGCCTGCCGACGCCGTGAACGCGGCCCGTACCGGGATGCGTTGCTCGGGGTGCCAGGCGGGGCGTCCGTCGTTCGTGCGGTGGACGGCGGCGGCGATGCCCAGCCAGGGATCCAGCGGCGAGACGGGAGCGTCGGAGCCGAACTCCAGCCGGGCGCCCGCCGCCAGCAGATCCGCGTAGGCGAAGGCCCGCCCGGTACGCCCGGCCCAGTGCCGGTCGGCCACGTCACGGTCGTCGGTGGCGTGCGCGGGCTGCACACTCGCCGTCACCCCCAACTCCGCGAACCGCGGCACGTCGGCGGTCGTCAGCAACTGGGCGTGCTCGATCCGTCCACGGCAGCCGACGGCCGCGAACGCGTCCAGGGCAAGGGAGTTGGCCCGGTCGCCGATCGCGTGCACGGCGGGCTCGATGCCCTGGGCGGCCGCGCGCCGCATCAGACGGACCAGTTCGTCGTACGACGTCTCCTGGCTGCCGTACTCCTCGCGCGTGCCCTCCAACCCGGAGTACGGGTCGCAGCACAGCGCCGTCCGCGTGTTGAGCGAACCGTCCGTGAACAGCTTGAGCGGGCCCACCTGGACACGGCCTCCGGTACCGGGCAGCACGTCCCCCGTCCGGTAACCGCACTCGATCACCGTTTCCAGGTGCCGCGGATAGACGGCCGCCCGGACGCGTACCGCGGGCGGCTGGTGCACCGAACGTCGGCTCCAATCGGCGATGTTGTCGGAGAAGTGGAAGTCGACGACCCCGGTGACACCCCGCGCGGCCGCGTCCCGGCAGGCCTCGGCCACCCAGCGGTCCTGCACCTCCGCGGGCACCTCGGGCAGCGCGCGCATCGCCGCGAAGCACTCGTGCTCACGCAGCAGTCCCGTGGCGTGGTCCCCCCGGCCGACCAGCGCCAGACCGGCCGAGTTCAGCCACACGGCGTGCAGATCGGCGCTGATCAGCACGACCGGCCGGTCCGGGCACACCGCGTCCAGCAGCGCCTTGTGCGGCACGTCGGGCCACAGCCCGTCCCGGAAACCCTGCCCCGTCACCGTCTCGCCGGCCGGCAGACCGGCCGTGTGCGCCCGTACGGCCTCGGCCACCGCCCGCGCCGAGGCATGCCCGGACAGGTCCACCCGATGGCGGTTTCCGGCCCACTGCGCGACATGCGCGTGCGCGTCCCACAAGCCGGGCAGCACGGTCCGCCCGTCCAAGTCCAGCTCGCCGCCGTCCAGTTCGCCCTCCACGACGGCGACGACGCGTCCCTCGGCGACGCGCACGCTGCCCAGCGGGCCGCCCGGGCCGAGCCGCACCCGGGTGAGGGTCAGCGCGTCGAGGCCGTCCGCCGGGCGGCCGGGCATGCTGTCGAGGGTCGTCACCGGAGGCTCTCCCACAGGGGTCGTCAGCCGAGGGCCTTGTCCAGGTTGAACGCGGCGCTGATCAGGGCGAGATGGGTGAACGCCTGCGGGAAGTTGCCCTGTTGCTCACCGGTGTTGCTGATCTCCTCGGCGTACAGGCCCAGATGGTTGGCGTACGTCAGCATCTTCTCGAAGGCAAGGCGGGCTTCGTCGATGCGGCCGGCGTGGACCATGGCCTCGACGTACCAGAACGAGCAGATGGAGAAGGTGCCCTCGTCGCCGCGTAGTCCGTCGGGGCTGGCCATCGGGTCGTAGCGGTAGACGAGGGAGTCGGACACCAGCTCCTTGGTCAGCGCGTCCAGTGTGGACAGCCACTTGGGGTCGGTCGGGGCGATGAACTTCGTCAGCGGCATCATCAGGACGGCCGCGTCCAGGACGTCGTCGTCCTCGTGCTGGACGAAGGCCTGGCGGGCCTCGGACCAGCCGTGGGTCATGATCCGCCGGTAGATCGTGTCCCGGGCCTCGCGCCAGCGCGGCAGATCGGCGGGCAGCCCGCGCCGGTTGGCCATGCGGATGGCCCGCTCGATCGCCACCCAGCACATCAGCCGCGAGTACAGGAAGTTCTTGCGGCCGCCGCGGGTCTCCCAGATCCCCTCGTCGGGCTGGTTCCAGTGCTCGCACACCCACTCCACCAGCGCGCACACGTCGTCCCACTGGTCGCTGGAGATCGGCTTGGCCCATTTGTCGTAGAGGTAGATCGAGTCGATGAGGGCGCCGTGGATGTCGAGCTGGAGCTGGTCGGCCGCCGCGTTGCCGACCCGTACCGGAGCCGAGCCGTGGTGGCCCTCGAAGTGCTCGAGTTCGCGTTCGGTGAGGTCGGTGCGGCCGTCGATGCCGTACATGATCTGCAGCGGGGCGGAGTGCCCGTCGGTCGACGGACTGACGTGCTGGGTCAGGAACTTCATGAACGCCTCGGCCTCGTCGGTGAACCCGAGGCGCAGCAGCGCGTACACGCAGAAGGCGGCGTCGCGCACCCACACGTACCGGTAGTCCCAGTTGCGTTCGCCGCCCAGCTGCTCGGGCAGGCTCGTCGTCGGCGCGGCGACGATCGCGCCGGTGGGCGCGTAGGTGAGCAGCTTCAGGGTGAGGGCGGAGCGGTGCACCATCTCCCGCCAGCGGCCCCGGTACTTGGAGGCGGACAGCCAGCGACGCCAGTACGCCACGGTCGTGCCGAACTGCTCCTCCGCCTCCAGCTTCGCGCACCGGCGCGGTTGGAGGTCACCGCCGAGCTGGTCCAGCGCGAACACCGCCGTCTCGCCCTCCGAGAGCTTGAAGTCGGCCCGCGCGTCCAGCCCCTCGGCCGCGAGCGGCACCGTCGCGGTCAGGGCGAGGGAGAGTCCGTCGGAGGCGAAGACCGCGGCCGCGCCGGCCATGTGCACGGTGTGCGGCCGGGTGCCGTAGTCGAAGCGCGGGGCGACCCGGGTGCGGAACGGTATGGAGCCGCGCACGCACACCACACGCCGGATCAGTCGATGCCGCTCGGCCTCCACCTTCCCGCCGTTCACGGGCATGAAGTCCTGCACCTCGCCGACACCGTCCTCGGTGAAGAACCGGGTGATCAGCACGTTGGTGTCGGGGAAGTAGAACTGCTTCGTCTTGGCCGGCACGGTCGCGGCGAGCTCGAAGCACCCGCCGCGTTCGGCGTCCAGGATCGAGGCGAAGACGCTGGGCGCGTCGAAGGCCGGGCAGCAGTACCAGTCGATGGTGCCGTCGGTCCCGACGAGGGCCACGGTGCGCAGGTCGCCGATCAGACCGTGCTCGGCGATCGGCAGATAGCGCGGGCCGGCCCCGGGGACCTCCTGATCGCTCACTCGTGCGCCCATCGTGGCCTCCCTGCCCCGGACACGCATCCCGCCCTCAGCCTAGGCGGAATCGACGCCGTGAGCGCGCGGATCTCGGGGAGAGAACACACCGCGCCAGCCGGTCACGCCCCGGAGAAGGTCGGCTCGGACGGCGAGGCCGCGGGCCACCGCCGGGGTGGTCGGGCCGCCTGTGAGGCCCACCGCCTCACCGGGCATGATCAGATCGGCGGCCTCCTTCGAGATCCCCCTGCTCCTCGGAAGCGTCCGCGACGTCGAGCCCGCCGCGGTCCACGAGCAGCTCTCGCAGCGCCTTCCAGCGGGGCCCCCGCGACATCAGCGCCCTCCGTTCCTCGATCTCCGGCGATCCCGGCGTGCACGACCTCGTCCTGACTGCTTGATTATGCTCGAAAGTCGGCTATATCTTGCAAGAACAATCACGAGCAGGGGAGGGCTCCGGCATGACCCATGTCGAGGACGAGCTGACCAGTCAGCCCGAGTGCTGGACGCGCGCCGCCGCCGAAGCGGAACGGCACGGCGGGGCGCTCCCGGCGCCCGGGGAGCGGGTCGCGATCGTCGGCTGCGGCACCTCGTACTTCATGGCGCAGTCGGTCGCGGCACTGCGCGAGGGCGCGGGGCAGGGCGAGACGGACGCCTTCGCCGCCTCGGAGTTCCCGCACGGACGCGCCTACGATCGTGTCCTGGCCCTGACCCGCTCCGGCACCACCACCGAAGTCCTGCACCTGCTGGCCGAGTTGAAGGGCAGCACGCGGACGACGGCCATCACCGCAGACCCCGGCACCCCGGTCATGACGGCCGCCGACGAGGTCGTCGTGCTCGACTTCGCCGACGAACGCTCGGTCGTACAGACCCGGTTCGCCACCACCGCCCTCACCCTCCTCCGTGCCCACCTCGGGCTGCACACGGACGCCGTGGTCGCCGACGCCCGCACCGCGTTGGCGACCCCGCTGCCCGAAGGGCTCGTCGAGTGCACGCAGTTCACCTTCCTCGGCCGGGGCTGGACGGTGGGACTGGCGAACGAGGCGGGACTGAAGATGCGCGAGGCATCCCTCGCCTGGACCGAGGCGTACCCGGCGATGGAGTACCGCCACGGACCGATCAGCATCACCACCCGTGGCACCGCGACCTGGATGCTGGGCGAGGCCCCCGACGGGCTCGCCGAACAGGTGCGGCGTACGGGCGGGTTGTGGGTGGCGGGCGACCTCGACCCGCTGGCCGAACTGGTCCGGGCCCAGCGCCTCGCCGTCGCCGTCGCCGCCGCGCGCGGCCTCGACCCGGACCGGCCCCGCCATCTCACCCGCTCGGTGATCCTCGCGCCCTGACGCCCAGATGCGTCCTGACGGTCAGATTCGCCCTGACGCCCAGAAAGGCAGCAATCGTGCCCCTCGCCACCACCGGTGAACTCGTCACCCGGGCCGCAGCGGCACAGTCCGCCGTCCCCTCCTTCAACATCATCACGCTGGAACACGTCGAGGCCGTGATCGCAGGTGCCGAAGCCGCCGGAGCTCCGGTCGTCCTCCAAGTCAGCGAGAACGCCGTCAAGTTCCGCTATGGCAGCCTGCTGCCGCTGGCCCGGGCCGCCGCCGTCGCCGCCGAACGCGCCGCCGTCCCCGTCGCGTTGCACCTCGACCACGTCCAGAGCGACGACCTGCTGCGCCAGGCGCCCGGCGCCGGTTTCAGCTCGGTCATGTACGACGCGGCCCGGCTGCCCTACGAGGAGAACCTCGCGGCGACCCGCGCCGCCGCCGACTGGGCGCACGGCCAAGGCCTGTGGATCGAGGCGGAGTTGGGTGAGATCGGTGGCAAGAGCGGGCGGCCCGCGCTGGACGCCCATGCCCCGGGCGCCCGTACCGACCCCGACCAGGCCCGCGCCTTCGTGGCCGACTCAGGGGTCGACGCGCTCGCCGTCGCCATCGGCAGCACCCACGCCATGACCACCCGCACCGCCGCCCTCGACCACGCCCTGCTCAAACGCCTGACCGCCGTGCTCGACGTCCCGCTCGTCCTGCACGGCTCCTCCGGCGTGCCCGACGACGAACTCGCCCGTGCGGTCGCGGGCGGCATCGCCAAGGTCAACGTCGGCACCGCGCTCAACATCGCCATGACGGCCGCCATCCGGGAGTTCCTCGCCGCGCACCCCGACGCGGTCGACTCGCGCCAGTACCTGAGCGTGGGCCGTGAGGCGATGGTGCGCACGGTCACGGACATCGTCCGCACCCTCGCCTGACTACCGCTTGACCGCCACTACCGCTTGACCGCCTTGAGCACCACGAACTTCGGGTCACCGGCGATCAGTTGACTGTTGCCGAACAGCCGGCGCAGCTTGAGGTGGTACCCCAGGTGCCGGTTGCCGACCACCCACAGCTCACCACCGGGCCGCAACACTCGCTTCGCCCCGGTGAACATCCGCCAGGCCGTCGCGTCGGTCGTCGCCTGGTGCGAGTGGAACGGCGGATTGTTCAGCACCAGGTCCGCGCTCCCGGCCGGGACCCCGGCCAGCCCGTCCCCGACCCGGAACTCGGCGCGTCCTGCCACCCCGCTCGCCCGGTATGTCGCCTCCGCCGAGGCCACCGCCTGGAACGACTCGTCCACGAACAGCACCTCGGCGTCCGGGTCGGCGACCGCCATCGCCGTCCCCACGACCCCGTTCCCGCAGCCCAGGTCCACCACCCGGCGGCCGCCCCGGGCGCTGGGCAGATGCCCCAGGAAGAACCGCGTCCCGATGTCCAGCCGGTCAGCGCAGAACACCCCGCCGTGATTGACGACCGTCCGCCCAGAGACCGGACCGATGCCGTCCGGCAGCGCATAGCTGTACGGCCACGGATTGCCGGGCCGCTCCAGCGTCGGATCCGGCGTGCAGAAGATCAGCCGCGCCTTCTTCTCCGCCAGTGAGGTGCGGGTCGGTCCGAGGATCCGCTCGAACAGCTGCAGCGTCGAGGTGTGGATCTCCTTCACCATCCCCGTACCGACGACCACGGTCCCCTCGTGCACGGCGGGCGCCAGCCGCAGCAGCTGGTCCTCCAGCAGCGCGAGACTCTTCGGCACCCGCACCAGCAGCACGTCGATCCGCTCGGGTGGGTCGTCCTGCGTGGTCAGCAGCTCTACGGCACCCGCTTCGACGCCGTTGCGGGCGAGGTTGGCCCTGGTGGCCTCCTGCGCGAGGAAGGAGTCCGTGATCTGCACGGGCCGGTGCTCCGCCAGCGAGGTCACCAACGCGCCCCACCGGTCCCCGACGACCACGACCGTGCCGTCCAGGCGTACCTTCTCCTGCGCGAGATGCCTCAGCAGATACTCGTCGGAGGCGTCCCAGGCACGCAGCCGGTCGCGCGGATCCTCGGGAAACCGGGCCAGCGCGAGCTCGCCCCACGGCGTCGTCATACGGTCGTTCATCGTCCGACCAGGCTAGCGGAGCCCCAGCTCAGGGCTGATCGGGGAGGATGGGTGGGCTGCTGTCCCGGACCCGCACCTGCATCGTGTACGGCAGGGTCGGCCGCCTGTGGCCCCGGCGCCTGCGGATCATGGGAGACTCGCCCTCATGAGCGGCAAGGCGGACCCCCGGCCGGCGGGGGAAGGAACCACCTCGAGGACGCGGTTGGACCGGGGGCGCGGTGCGCTCGGGCCCGCGTTGGAGCTCGTGCACACCGGGCGTGCGCCGACCCGGGCCGTGCTCACCGCCGAGCTCGGGGTGACCCGGGCGACGGCCGGTGCCGTCGCCGCCGAGCTGGAGGCACTCGGGCTGATCAGGGTCGACGCCCGGCCCGGCGCGGCGGCCGGATCGCAGGGCAGGCCCTCGCACCGGCTGGCGGTGGCCGACGAGGGGCCGGTCGTGCTCGCCGCCCAGGTGCATGCCGACGGGTTCCGGGCGGCGCTGGTGGGCCTCGGCGGACGGATCGTCGCCACCGCGCCCGGCTGCGAGACCGTCGACGCCGACCCGGCCAAGGTGCTCGGCTCGGTCGTCGATGCGGGCGCGGAACTGCTGCGGGAGACGGGACGGCGCTGTGTCGGCGCCGGTCTCGCCGTACCGTCCGCCGTCGCCGAACCCGACGGTCTCGCCCTCAACCCCCTCCACCTGGCCTGGCCTGTCGGCGCCCCCGTCCGGCGGATCTTCGCGGAGCGGGTGCGCGCGGCCGGGATCACCGGACCGGCCTTCGCGGCCAACGACGTCAACCTCGCCGCCCTCGCCGAACACCGGCACGGCGCCGGCCGCGGCGCCCGGGACCTGCTGTGCGTGGCCACCGGACACCGCGGCGTGGGCGGCGCGCTGGTCCTCGACGGCCGTCTGCACACGGGAAGTTCGGGCCTCGCCCTGGAGGTCGGCCACCTCACCGTCAACCCAGCGGGCCGCCCCTGCCACTGCGGCAGCCGCGGCTGCCTGGACGTCGAGGCCGACCCGCTGGCCCTGCTGACGGCCGCCGGGCGTGATCCGGGCCCGGCGGACTCCCTGCTCAAACAGGCCGACGACCTGGTCCGCGACCACTACGCCGACCCGACCGTGCGCAGGGCCGCCGAGACCCTCATCGACCGCCTGGGCCTGGGCCTCGCAGGCCTCGTCAACATCCTCAACCCCGACCGCATCATCCTCGGCGGCCTGCACCGCACCCTCCTCGACGCCGATCCCGACCGGCTACGCGCCGTCGTGGCCGACCGCAGCCTGTGGGGGCAGAGCGGCAGCGTGCCGATCCTGCCCTGCACCCTGGATCACAACAGCCTGGTCGGAGCGGCGGAGTTGGCGTGGCAGCCGGTGCTGGACGATCCCCTGGCCGCGCTCGGAGCCTGAGTGCGACGTACTCTCGGGGCATGCGGATCTCCGTCTCCTCCGACATGGACGAACCTGTGGCGCGCTCGCTCCTCGCGCAGCTGACCGAGCGGGGCCACGAGGTCGTGACGCACGGCGCGCTGAGCCCCGGCGACGACCCCCAGTGGGCCGCCTGCTCGGAGGCGGCCGCCCGGGACGTCGCCTCCGGCGCCTCGGACCAGGCGGTCGTGTGCTGCTGGACCGGCACCGGCGCCTCCATCGCCGCGAACAAGGTGCCGGGCGTACGGGCCGCCCTGTGCACCGACGCCTACACCGCGGACGGCGCCCGCCGCTGGAACGACGCCAATGTGCTCGCCCTCAGTCTGCGGCTGACGTCGGAGCCGCTGCTGAAGGAGATCCTCGACGCCTGGTTCGCCGGCGAGGCCAGCGCGGACGCCGAGGACCGGCAGAACGTGGAACGCGTCGAGCGTCTCGACGGCGACAGGGCGACCGCCTGAGTCACTGACACGAGGCCCTGGCGGCGGCGGCGAAACTGCGCCCCTCGGTGGACATCTCCGTGGCCTAGGCCGAGTGTCAGTGGCCACGGATAGCCTGCGCGCATGACCGAGAGAACAGACGGCGACCGCCGCTTTCCGCCCGCTCTGGCCGCAGTGGCCCAGGTGGAGTTCGACTACGACGACGGCGAGGGCGTCGACTTCGAGCCGTACGACGCCTTCGACTCCGCCGTGGAGACCACCGACTGGCTGCGCAACTGGACCGGCAACCGGGACGTCGACGGTGACGCCTACCGGGTCTTCGGGCAGGACGGCACCGGCGGCCTGGCCGCCCTCTGGTGTGTGCGACCCGGGCGACCGCTCCCTGAACAGCCCGTGGTGTTCCTCGGTTCGGAGGGGGAGCGGGGCGTGGTCGCCGGCAGCCTCTCCGACTTCCTGTGGCTGCTGGCCGACGGCCTCGGACCGATGGAGGTCGTCGAGTTCGGCCGACGCGATGCCCGGCCGAGTGCGGAGCTGACGAAACTCGCCGAGGAGCACGCCACGTCTCCGCGCCGCCCGGCCGAGGAGATCATCGCCGAGGCCCAGGCGGAGTTCCCGACCTTCTCCGACGACCTCGACGAACTCTGCCGCTGAGGCCGGTCCCGGACGGTCAGCGCCACTCCACCCCGAACGCGCGGCCCGGGTTCCGCGTGAAGATCCGGTCCACGAGGTCGTCGCCCAGCGCCAGGGCGAGCCGCGGCCGGACCCTTCGCAGCAGATACGGCATCCCCGGGCCGCCGTTGACCGAGCGGGCGCTGTCCGTCACGGTGTCCCCACCGAGCAGGAGTCGGTCACCGAAGCCCGCCTCGGCGAGGGCCGCCACGGCGTCGGGCATGCGCCAGTCGGTGGCGTGATGGGTACGTGACGGACCGTCGAAGGCCAGATACGCACCCGTCTCCGCGGCCTGGCGTTGCACCACGAAGTCGGGGGAGCGGTTCACGTGGCCGAGGATCACCCGGTGCGGCGGAACCCCCAACTCGCCGCAGAGCAGGTCCAGTACGTCCAGCGCGCCCGTCCCCAGCTCCAGGTGCACGGCGATCGGGGCGCCCGTCGCCCGGTGCGCCTCGGCCGCCGCGGTCATCGTCCAGCGGGCGTGCGCGTCGAGGGCGTGGAACCCGTCGGCGACCTTGATGAGCCCCGCCCGCACCCCTGACGTGCCGATACCGTCGGTGAGTTCGGAGACGAACACCTCGGCCAGCTTTCCGCGCAGCCCGGCGAGCATGTCCTCGGTGTAGTGGGCGGCCTGGTGCAGCCCGGTCGCCGCCACCACGTGCACCCCGGTCTCCCGGGACAGCGACGGCAGATCGGCTGCCCGCCGCCCCAGGCCATACGGCGTCCACTGCACCACCGCGCCACCCCCTTGAGCCCGGAACGCGGCCAGTTCCTCCCGCGCCGCGCCCAGGGACCGCAACTCCTGACCCGGCAGCAGCGGAGTGCCGAAGAACAGATGGTCGTGCGCGTCGCACACACCCAGCTCCTGCGGCCGTACGTCCCCCAGTACCGTGCGGACCGCACTCACCACTGTCGCCCCCGCGGCAACCGCTCCCGACCCGGCGCCGACGTGTGCAGCACCTGGAACACATCCCCCTCGGCCTTGGGCGCGTCGTGCCCCCAGAGCGAGAAGTGGACCAGCTCCCAACGGCTCGTGTCCACGGCGGCAGCCGCGAGCACCGCCCCGTCCTCCCCGGCCAGCCGCTCGGTCTCCCGTGCCGCGTCGCCCATGACCTGGGCCAACTCCGCTCCCTCCGGTACGAGTCGGCGCCCGCGCACCGCGAACCGGGCGAGTGAACCGGCGGCGCTCCCCTCCTCGTACGCCACTCCCGACCACTGCCGCACCGACGGCCGCCCGAAGTCATCGCTGAGGCCCTGGAAGGCGCCGCCCCAGAGGAAGGAGTTCATGCCCTCCATGGTGTTCCAGAGATAGAAGGGCGCGTACTGGTTGACCGGAGACCCGAACTGCCCGCGCTCGCGCAGGAGATACGTCTTGACGCCCAGCCCCTCCCAGTCGTCCAGCAGATGCCCGATCCGTGCGACGCGGGCACGGATGATGCCCGTGTCGTAGTCGGCGGGCAGGGTCAGCTCGTACTGCATGGCGTGCATCCGGTGCCTCCTCAGGCCGGGGGTGCGAGCAGGGAGAGCAGTCCGCGGACGCCGGCGTCGAAGGCGGCGGGGGAGCCGGAGGCGCGGGCCAGGACGTAACCGCCCTGCACGGTCGCGAGAACCGTCGCTGCGATCTCCTCGCCGTCCAGCGCGGGCCCGAACAGGCCCTGTTCCTTGCCCTCCTCGACGATTCCGGCGATCAGCTCGCGGATGGCGTCGAGCGTCTCGTCGACCGGGGCGCGCAGTTCGTCGCTCGCGATGACGTCCGGGTCCATGGTCAGACGGCCGATCGGGCAGCCGCGCAACACGTCGCGCTCGCGCAGCAGATACGCCTCGATGCGCTCGTACGGCGTCCCCGGCCCGCCGAGTACTCCCTCGGCGGTGGCCCGCATCTCCTCGGCCGTCCGCCGGATCGCCGCGAGCGCGAGATCCGGCTTGCCCTTGAAGTGGTGGTACATGCTGCCCTGTCCGGCGCCCGCCCGCTCCAGGATCGCCTTGGGGCTGGTGCCCACGTAGCCGCGCTCCCACAGCAGCTCACGGGTGGATTCGACGAGTCGGTCCGCAGTGCTCATGAAGCAACTGTACATACTAGTAGTTACAGACGTCGAGGGCGGAGGAAGCAGCGGCGGAAGGCGCTCGTACTCCCCGGGAGGTAGGCGCACTGCCGCTGGCCGTACGACGACCCGGACCCCCTTCCGGCGCGAGTCTCGAGGCATCACCCACAGGACCCTGATGAGGAGATGACCCGAGATGCAGACCCTTGCCGACTGGCACGGCGGCCCCGGCCCCTGGATCCTCTTCTTCCCGCTGATCTGGGCGGCCGTCGTGATCGGCGTCGCCACCTTCCTGCGCCGTACCGTCCGGCGCGGCCGCCGCGGACCCTGGCACCCGATGGACGACCGGCCCACCGGCGACTCGCCCCTCGCCGTACTCGGCCGGCGCTTCGCCTCCGGTGAGATCGACGAGGACGAGTACTGGCGTCGGCTGTCCGTCCTGGACGAGCAGTTCGGCCGCAAGGGCGGTGCCGCATGACGACCGCGACCACCGTGCGGACGGCCGCCCGGGTCGTCGACGCCGTGAAGGTGTACGGCCGCGGCGACACCGAGGTCAGGGCCCTGGACGGGGTGAGCGTCGACTTCCCCGCCGGCCGCTTCACCGCGATCATGGGCCCCTCGGGCTCCGGGAAGTCCACGTTGATGCACTGCGCGGCCGGCCTCGACACGCTCACCTCCGGCACCGCCCACATCGGTGACACCGACCTCGGCGCCCTCGACGACCGCCGGCTCACCCTCCTGCGCCGCGACCGCGTCGGCTTCGTCTTCCAGGCGTTCAACCTGGTGCCCACACTGACCGTCGCCGAGAACATCACCCTTCCCCTGGACCTCGCGGGCGGCAGGGGCGACCTGGAGTGGATCGACGCGCTGATCGACGTCGTCGGTCTGCGCGACCGCCTGCACCACCGGCCCGCCGAACTCTCCGGCGGCCAGCAGCAACGCGTCGCCGTGGCACGGGCGTTCGCGGGCCGTCCGGACGTCGTCTTCGCCGACGAGCCGACCGGCAACCTCGACTCCCGGGCCGGCGGGGAGGTCCTCGGTCTGCTCGGCCGCACCGCGCGCGAGACCGCCCGCACGGTGGTCATGGTCACCCACGACCCGGTGGCCGCCGCCCACGCCGACGAGGTCGTCTTCCTCGCCGACGGACGCCTCGTCGACCGCATGGAAGCCCCCACTGCCGACAGGGTCCTGGACCGGATGAAAGCCTTCGAGGTGCCGTCATGAACGCCGCCGTCCGTCTGAGCGCCACCTCCCTGCGCGCCCACAAGCGCCGCTTCGCCGGCACCTTCCTCGCCGTCTTCCTCGGCGTGGCCTTCCTGGCCGGCACCCTCGTCATGGGCGACACGCTCCGTGCCGGCTTCGACACCATGTTCGGCGACGCGACCAGCGGCACGGACGCCGTCGTCCGCAGTACGGACACCATCACCACGCCCGGCGAGAGTCAGGGCGTACGGCAGCCGGTTCCCACCTCCCTGGTCACCACCCTCGCCAGGGTGCCGGGCGTCGCGGCCGCCGAGCCCGACATCGAAGGCGCCGGCCAGCTCGTCGGCAGCAACGGCAAGGCCATCGGCGGCCAGGGCCCGCCCACCCTCGCCGGGAACTGGATCACCGACCCGAAGCTGAACCCGTACCGACTCGCCCAGGGCCGCACCCCGCGGCGGACGGGCGAGGTCGTCGTCAACCGGGGCGCCGCGAAGAAGGGCGATCTGCGGATCGGCGACACCACGACCCTGCGCACCCCGGACCCGGTCAAGGTGACGATCGTGGGCCTCGCGACCTTCGGGGGCGAGGACGGCATGGCCCAGGTGACCTTCACCGGCATGACCCGCGCCGACGCCGAGAAGTACCTCTCGGCCAGGCCCGGACAGGCGGCGAGCATCAAGGTGCGGGCCGGCCCCGGCATCGGCGAGAAACAGCTCGTCGACCGCCTGACTCCGGTCCTTCCCAAGGGTGTTGAGGCGATCACCGGTCAGGAGTCGGCGCAGGAGAACTTCGACATGATCTCCAGCCAGTTCCTGACGATCTTCACCACCTTCCTCCTCGTCTTCTCCGGCGTCGCCCTGCTGGTCGCGACCTTCTCCATCCATAACACCTTCGCCATCGTCGTCGCCCAACGCACCCGCGAGAACGCCCTGTTGCGGGCTCTTGGCGCCTCACGCCGACAGGTCACCGCGACCTCCCTGGTCGAGGCAACCGCCGTCGCCGTGGCCGCGTCGGCAGCGGGTCTCGCGGGCGGCATCGGCATCGCCGCCGGCCTGCAAGCCCTCTTCCCGGCCATAGGATTCCCCTTCCCCGACGGCGACTTGGTGATCAGCGCGCTGTCCATGGCACTGCCGCTCGCGGTCGGCATCGTGGTCTGCCTCGGCTCGGCGCTCCTGCCCGCCGTACGCGCCGGCCGCACCGCCCCGCTGGCGGCCCTGCGGGAGACGGCCGTCGACACCTCCGGCGCCTCGCGCACCCGCGCGGTCGCCGGTCTGGGCCTGGCCGCCCTCGCCGTCGCGGCGACGCTCAGCGGAGTGCTGGTCTCACCGTCCGTGTGGACGGCGGGACTCGGCGCCGTACTAGCCCTGGTCGCCTTCGTGGTCCTGGGGCCGGTCGCCGCCACCACCGCCCTGCGGGTTCTCGGCGCGCCGCTGGGCGGACTCCGGGGCGTCACCGGCGCTCTGGCGCGCCGCAACGCGCTGCGCAGCCCCAGGCGGACGGCCGCCACGGCCAGTGCGCTGATGATCGGCGTGGCGGTCGTGTCCCTGTTCACGGTCTTCGGCGCCTCGCTCAAGGCCACCATGGACCAGACCGTCTCCCGCTCCTTCGCCGGCGACGTGGCGGTCAGCACCCCGTCCTTCGGCGCGGGCGGCAGCGGACTGAGCCCGCGCCTGGCCGGAGCGATCCAGCGGCTGCCGCAGGTCGACACGGCCGTGGGCCTCGGCCGCGGAGTGGCGAAAGTGGACGGAGCGGGACGGGCCCTGACGGTCACCGACCCCGTCGCCCTGCAACGCACCTTCGACCTCGGCACCGTCCAGGGCTCCCTGCGCGACCTGGGCACCGACGGCATCGCCATCACCCGCAAGGAGGCGGCCGAACAGCATCTCGCCACCGGCGACAGGGCCCAACTCACCTTCACCGACGGCAAGAAGGAGACCTTCACGGTCCGCGCCCTGTACGGCCGGTCCGAACTCGCCGGTGACTACGTCATCACACGGGCGGCCTGGGCCCCGCACCGCACCCAGGACTCCGACACCCTGGTCGCCGTCACGTTCAAGAAGGGTGTGAGCGCGGACGCGGGCAAGGCGGCGGTCGGGAAAGTGGCCGCGCGGTACGGCAATCCCAGCGTCCAGACCCGCCACGAGTACGCCCAGTCCTCGGCCGGTGGCATCGACATGATGCTCACGCTCGTCTACGCCCTGCTCGCCCTCGCGGTCCTCATCGCACTGCTCGGCATCGCCAACACACTCACCCTGGCGATCCATGAACGCACGCGCGAACTGGGCCTGTTGCGTGCGGTGGGCCAGACCCGCGCGCAACTTCGGGCCATGGTCCGCTGGGAGTCGGTCCTGGTCGCCGCCTTCGGCACCGCCGGCGGGCTCGGCCTGGGCGCCTTCCTCGGCTGGGTCCTGGTCAAGGCGTCGGACGGCGCGAGCGACAGCAGCTTCGCCTTCGCGATCCCGCCCGCCCAACTGCTCGTCGTGGCCCTGGTGGGCCTCGCCGCGGGCGCCCTCGCGGGCCTCCGCCCGGCCCGGCGTGCGGCACGTCTGGACGTGCTGCACGCGATAGCCGCCGAATAGGCGCGCCGACGGGCCGACCCGCTCAGACGATCACCGCCCGGTCAACCGCCAACGGCTGACCGGGCGGGAGCAACTCCGGCCCGGTGGCCCTCGGCCACGGGCTCGACCTCGACGAACCGGCGCACCGGTTTCTCGGCCACGCGGCGCGGTGGACGGGCCGGTGCCGTGAGCGCGGCCGGCGCGGCGGGCAGGGTGAACCAGACGACCTTGCCCGACTCGCCGTCCGGGCGCACCCCCCAGCTCTCGCTGACGGCCGCCACCATGGCCAGCCCGCGCCCGCTCGTGGCGGAGGACTCCACGTCCCGCACCTCGGGCAGCCGGGGGTCGTGGTCGCGCACGGAGACGGTGAGCCGGTCCAGCAGCAGCTCGATCTCCACGGTGCACACCTTGTCCGGCTGGGCATGCCGGTGCACATTGCTCAGCAGCTCGGTCAGACCGAGCGCCGCACGGTCTATGAGGGCGTCCATGTGCCAGTAGCGCAACTGCGCTGAAAGGATTCTGCGGACCTGGCCGATCCGCGACGGCAGGGCTTGGAGCTCCACCGTGCAGTGCCTGCTTGGGTGACTGATCACGGCTGCGACTCCCCGACTTGAGGTCCGGAAGAACACGGGATTCGGATCCAGCAACGGGCCGGTGAGAAACGGACGGCTGCTGTCGTGCCCGGCGGCTGGTTCGCAGCGTTATCGCCGGTAAACCCAGAGTGACGTGAGACAAGCGTGACGCAGGGGGTGCCAGAGCGCAACTCATCGTGAAGAAGCAGTCGCCCTCCGTCGTCGGACCACGCCGTCAGCCGCCACGCCCTGCGGCCCGCCGCACGGCCTCGATGAACCGGCGCGCCGCCGGCGGCCCCGGCTCGCCCGGCGCCGGATCGTGCTCGCCCAGGGTCAGCGTGTACCGCTTGCCGTTGAGGTCCGCGAGCGCCCGGTCCTCCGCCGCGAACCAGGGCTTCGAGGCCCGTACGGCCTGCACCGGCGCGCTGTCGATCTCGCTGCCGTAGCTGGTGAGCAACTCGAGCCTGCCGTCGCTGATCCGGACCTGCCCGGCCCGGGTGAGTGAACGCAGCCGCTTCCCGATCCGCACGCCCGTCGCCGTGAACTCCGGCTCCGCCATGCCGCCCGCCCCCTCGTACGCGTTCGGTCGCGCCGGCCCGTGCGCCCACGTGGGCCCTGGCTCAGCGCGTTCGTGATCCAGTGTGCGTCCCCGTTCGGTGCAGTCTGCCCGCACCCGGCGTCGAGCACCAGTGCGCACGGCCCGTCCGGCCGGGGCGCTCGGAGCACTCGCGCGAATGCGCCCCCACGCCCCCCGCGCCGCTGCCCCAGGCCCTGCTTTGGGTTGCTCAAAGCGGTGTTTATGCAGGTGAGAAGCGTGTGGAAGGTGCATATGATCGGTGCGTCGGCAGCGCGATGTGCCGTCGGCGCGCAGCGTAAGGAGCCCCGCCGTGACCACCCCCCAGCAGACCCGGACCGGCGCGACCCTCGACGTCGACCACAGCGACGCCGACTATCGCGACTGGCTCAAAGAAGCCGTCCGGAAAGTGCAGGCCGACGCGAACCGCTCGGCGGACACGCACCTTCTCCGCTTCCCGCTCCCCGAGAGGTGGGGCATCGACCTGTACCTGAAGGACGAGTCCACCCACCCCACCGGCAGTCTCAAGCACCGCCTCGCCCGCTCGCTCTTCCTCTACGGCCTGTGCAATGGCTGGATCCGTCCGGACCGCCCGGTGATCGAGGCGTCCAGCGGCTCGACGGCCGTCTCCGAGGCGTACTTCGCGAAGCTGATCGGCGTGCCGTTCATCGCGGTCATGCCCGCCACGACGAGCGCCGAGAAGATCCGCCTCATCGAGTTCCACGGTGGGCGGTGCCACTTCGTGGACGACTCGCGCCGGATGTACGAGGAGTCGGCCCGTCTGGCGGTGGAGACGGGCGGCCACTACATGGACCAGTTCACCTACGCGGAACGGGCCACGGACTGGCGCGGCAACAACAACATCGCCGAATCCATCTTCCGGCAGCTGGAGTTGGAGCGTTTCCCGGAGCCCGCGTGGATCGTCGCCACGGCCGGCACCGGAGGCACCTCCGCGACCCTCGCCCGCTACGTCCACTACACCCAGCGCGACACCCGCATCTGTGTCGCCGACCCCGAGAACTCCTGTTTCTTCGAGGGCTGGACCACCGGCGATCCGGACGTCACCTGCGACTGCGGCTCGCGCATCGAGGGCATCGGCCGGCCCCGGATGGAACCGAGCTTCGTGCCCGGCGCGATCGACCGGATGATGAAGGTGCCGGACGCGGCCAGCGTGGCCGCCGTACGGGCGCTGGAACGGGCCATCGGCCGCAAGGCGGGCGGCTCGACCGGCACCGGGGTGTGGTGCGCGCTGAAGATCGTCGCCGAGATGGTGGCCCAGGGCCGGCGGGGGAGCGTGGTGACCCTGCTGTGCGACCCGGGCGACCGCTACCTCGACAAGTACTACTCGGACACGTGGCTCACCGCGCAGGGCCTGGACATCCAGCCGTACACCACGGCGATCGACTCCCTGCTGGAAACGGGCGTGTGGCCCTGCTGAGCGGACCTGGTGAAGTCCGCTGCGGTTCGGCAGCGTCCCCGAAGGGGCGCGGGGAGCTGCGTGACCGGCCACGACGGCGCATCCGGCACTTCCAGCGGAGCGCTCAGCCCTGCAGGCGCCGGTCCAGTGACACGACCGCGTCGCGGAAGGCCCGGCCGAGTCCCGCGCGGGCCGTCCTCAGGGCGAAGCGGAAGAGGGCCGTCCCGTCCGCGCCGAACGTCCACTGCACCCGGGTGCCGGTCCCGGCCGGCACCAGCCGCCACTCCTCGGCGAGGGCGCGGGCCCCGGGCGCGTTGGTCACGTCCACCCGGTAGGCGTACACCTCCGCCTCCTTCGCCGCGATCACCGTCTCGCGGAAGCGTCCGCCGCCCCTGAGCCGGATGTCACGCCCGGCACCGCCGTCGATCGCGCGGGCGTGCGTCACCGCCGCGAACCACTCCGCCCACCCCGGCACGTCGTCGTTGAGGGCGTGGAAGACCGCCTTGGGTGACGCGGAGATCTCCCGCGCGAACACCAGCCGTACGGGTGCCGTGTCGACGAAGTCGAGTCCGACGGGACGCAGACGATGGACCATGGACGTGAACCCCCTTGACGGAAAGGGTGGTTGACCGGGGCAACGTCACGATAACTGGCGGTCCGTCAGATGTCAGTACCGCCTGACCGGGATCAGTCCTCGTCCTCGCCCGCCACCACCAGCCGCCGCAGATGCTCGGCGATCTCCTCGCGCGCCTCGCCCGCCAGCCCGGCGTCCGTCACCAGCGTGTCGACCTGCTCCAGCGCGGCGAACGAACTCAGGCCCACCACACCCCACTTGGTGTGGTCGGCGACCACCACGACCCGCCGCGCCGACTGCACCAGACGACGGTTGGTCTCCGCCTCCGCGAGGTTCGGCGTGGACAGGCCGGCCTCGACCGATATCCCGTGCACACCGAGGAAGAGCACGTCGAAGTGGAGCGCCGCGATCGCCTGGTCGGCCACCGGCCCCACCAGCGAGTCGGACGGCGTGCGCACCCCGCCGGTCAGCACCACCGTGGCCGCGCCCTGCCGGGGGCCCGTGGTGCGCTGCGCCGCGTGGAAGACGTCAGCCACCCGCACCGAGTTGGTCACCACCGTCAGATCGGGCACGTCGACCAGCTGATGCGCCAGCGCGTACGTCGTCGTACCGCCCGACAGCGCGATCGCCGTACCCGGCGTGACCAGCTCGGCCGCCGAGCGCGCGATGTCCTCCTTGGCCGTCAGCTCCAGACCCGACTTCGCCTCGAAGCCCGGCTCGTGCGTGCTCGCCTCGACCACCGGCACCGCGCCGCCATGCACCTTCTCCAGCACGCCCTGCCGGGCCAGTGCGTCCAGATCACGGCGCACAGTCATGTCCGACACGCCGAGCTTGCGCGTCAGCTCGTTCACACGAACCCCGCCCCGGCGCCGTACCTCGTCCAGGATCAGGGAGCGCCGCTGCTCCGCGAGGAGGTTCTGATTCTCACTCACGTACGCTCCGGTCCTTTCGCCTCAATCAGCCCGCCACGCCCCCTCCGACGAGGGCATTCTTTCCCGCATGCGGTGCACGGGAGGTCCCATCCTCGCACGTGCCCCCGCCGATGACGCCACCGACCGGCACGCCGATCCCACGCCACCCGCGGCACACGCCTTCCTCCTACGGCACACGTATCGGGGAAATTCCGTGAGAAGAGGTGTACGCCGCGGCCCCAGCGGCAACCCTTGTGCCCGCACGGACACAAGCCGACGGCGCGTCACGGGGGAAGTGCGAACAGTGGAACGTGCGCAGGAACGTGTCTCGAACGCCGACCCCGCCGAGGGCTCCGGGGGATCCGGGATCGCCCTGGAACTGCTGGTCCACGGCGTGGGCGGGACGACACCGCAGGAGATGCTCGACGATCCGCGCACGGTGCGGATCACCGGGGACGACACGGCGGCCCTCTTCCGGCGGGCCGAGGACGTCGACGCGGAACTCAGACCCGACGACCACCGGGGCGGACCGGTCCCGGAGGCGTACGTCTGGTGCAATCTCACCTCCGGGAACAGCGCCCGCGCCCTGTGGCTGTTGCTGCTGCCCTTCATGGTGGCCAACCTCGCCCACTGGATGCGACCCACCGCACGGGGCCGGTCGCGCACGGTGCGCTTCTACGGACTGCTGGTCCGGCTGGTCGGTCTGACACTGACGGTGCTGCTGGTCGCGGCCGCCTGCGAGGTGGCCCTCGACCTCGCCGCCTGGCAGTGCGCGGGCACACGCGCCTGCGCCGAGCGGCACTCCTGGCTGGGCTTCCTGTCGCCCGACCTCTCGCACGACGGCTGGTGGAGCAGCCCCGGGCGCCGCCTCGCGCTGGCCGCCGTCGTGCCCGCCGCGCTCACCGGACTCCTGTGGTACCTCTCCCGCCGCACCTGGAGCGCGTACGAGTCGGTGCGGCCGGTCCCCCACCTCGACGAGCCCGACGAGGACGGCGACCACACCTCCCTGGGCCGCCCCGGATTCTGGTACGGCCGCCGCCTGGTCGCCCGGCTGCGCGCCGCCCACACCGCCGCCGGACTGCTGACGGTCGCCGCGGCCGTCGCCTCGTCCGCCGCGCGCTTCGACCGCGGACCAGAAGGTCCCGCCGTACTCGAGACCCTGGGCGTCCTGCTGTACACGGCGCTCGCCGCCACCGCTCTCGTCGTGCTGTGGGTGGTCTGCCGCCGGGGGCGCACCGAGAACCGCCTCGACCGGGCACTCGACACGCGTCTGGTACGACGCCTGCCGCTCGCCGCCCTCCTTCTGCTGCTCCTCGCCGCCGGATACGCGGGCTGGGAGCGCCCAAGGTGGGAGTCGGCCGGCCGGCTGCCCGGTGGCGGCACCACCTTCGGCGGGCTCGCCCTGATCCAGGGCGCCCTGGTCGTCGCCCTCGCCGTGATCGCCCGCGCGCTGTACCGAACCGCCCCCGACCGGCGTGCGGTCCTGCGCGGCCTGGGTGGACCCGCCGTCGCGATGCTGGCCTGCGCCCTCGGCGGAGTGATGTCCGGCGGTGTCTCCCAGCGGGTGTCCGACTGGCTGGACGGCACCGGCACCTTCCTGACCGACCCCCCGGTCCTGCTGACCTGGCAGGCATCCGTGATCCCCGTCCTCCTTCTCGTCCTGCTGGTGCTGTGCGCCGGCCTCGGACGGCGGGCCTGGCTGCTGCGCCGCACCGAGCTGACAGAGGTGGAGCTCGACCACCCGGGGGAATCCGTCGACCCCGCCCGCACCCGCGCCATCGCCACCACGCGCGCGATGGCCACGCTCACCGACCGCGCCCCCCTCGTCGTCGCCGTCGCCTCCACAGCGACCCTGCTCCTGGGCGCCGGCGCCCTCGTCGGCGCGCGCCTCACCGACCGGGCCCCCGGACCGGCCGCCCGGCACGCCCACGCCTTCGTGCACGGCGCCGCCCAGACCGCGCAGGGACTGGGCTCCTGGCTGATAGGGCTCGGCTTCGTCCTGTTCGTCACCTGGGGCAGGCGCGCCTACAAGGACGCCTCTGCCCGCCGCACCATCGGCATTCTGTGGGACGTCGGCACCTTCTGGCCGCGCGCCGCCCACCCCTTCGCCCCGCCCTGCTACGCCGAGCGCGCGGTGCCCGACCTCAGCTGGCGGATGGCCGGCTGGACCCGCGCCACCGGCGGCCGCCTCGTCATCTCCGGCCACTCCCAGGGCAGCGTGCTGGCCGCCGCGGCGGCCTGGCAGCTGAGGCCGTCCGTCCGCAAACGGGTCGCCCTGCTCACCTACGGCTCACCGCTGGAACGCCTCTACGGCCGCTGGTTCCCGGCCCACTTCGGCCCGGCCGCACTCAGCTCGCTGCACCGCGAGGTCGACTGCTGGCGCAATCTCTACCGGCTGACCGACCCCATCGGCGGCCCGGTCCGGCTGGCCGGCGACAGCGGCCCCGAAGTGGACCGTCCCCCGCTGAAGGACCCCCTCGCCTACGGCCGTACCGCCCGGCGCCCGCTGCCCGCCCCGATCCTCGGCCACTCCGACTATCAGGCCGACCCCGCCTTCGCCGAGGAACGCGCACGTCTCCTGGCCCGGCTCGGCCCACGGCTCCCCGCCCCGAGGGAACGGGAAGAGCGGCGAAACGACACCGCCGCGGAACCTCCCGCCCGCGCGGAGACCACAGCTGCGACCGCACCCGCACCGGCCCCGCACGTCTACATCGCGGCCGTACCCCCACGCACCGCACGGGCCAGCGCCCCCGGACTGCGACAGGCGGCGGCCCTGGCGCTGGTGTCGGCGGTGGCCTTCCTCGTGGCGTGGGCCTGCACCCGCGGGGCCGTCGCGGGGTTCGAGCGGCACGGCGCGCTGGTGCCGTCCGACACCGCTCAGGTCGTCGCCGCCGTCGGCGCCACGGGCCTGGGCATCGGCTCGGCGATCGCCTCCGTGCTCAAGGCGATCGCCCTGCTCACCCGCGCACGGCCAGAGCCCGCCCGCGCACGGCCAGAGCCCGCCCGCGCCCGCCCCGCGGCGCCCCGTGCCCCCGGCGCCGAGGAACCGTCCGCAGCGGATCTCGACGCCGTGGCGGACACCGGCGGGATCGTCTAGGACCGGTCCGGGAGGTCCTCCGGGAAGAGCAGCGTCAGGTCGTCCGTCGACGGCTCCGCGACCTGGGCGACCCGGCCCGCGTGCCGTTCGACCATGGCCTCGAAGGTCTGCCGGGCGGTGCGGCCGTTGCCGAACGCCGCGCCCTTGGGGATCTCGGTGAAGTACCGCAGCAGCGCCTCGGCGGTACCGTCCGCCAGCCGGTACTCGTGCTCCTCGGCCTGCTGCTCCACGATCCGCAGCAGTTCCTCGGGGTTGTAGTCGCTGAAGGTGATGGTCCGCGAGAAACGGGAGGCCACACCCGGGTTGACCGACAGGAAGCGCTCCATCTCGGCCGTGTAGCCCGCGACGATCACCACGACCGCGTCCCGGTGGTCCTCCATCAGTTTCACCAGGGTGTCGATGGCCTCCTTGCCGAAGTCACGGCCGGAGTCCTCGGGGGACAGCGCATAGGCCTCGTCGATGAACAGCACACCGCCGCGGGCCCGGTCGAAGGCCTCCTGGGTGCGGATCGCGGTGGAGCCGATGTGCTCGCCGACCAGGTCGACGCGGGAGACCTCGACGAGATGGCCCTTCTCCAGGACACCGAGGGAGGCGAGGATCTCGCCGTACAGCCGGGCCACGGTGGTCTTGCCGGTGCCGGGGGAGCCGGTGAAGACCAGGTGCCGCTTGACCGAGGCCGCCTTCAGGCCCGCCTGCTGGCGCCGCCGCCCCACCTCGATCATGTCGGTGAGGGCGCGCACCTCGCGCTTGACGCTGTCCAGTCCGACCAGCGCGTCGAGCTCCCCGAGCACGGCCTTCGACGTGCGCACCGGCTGCTCCGGCTCGGCGGCGGCCACCAGGGGCTCCTGCTCGGTGATGCGCTGCCCGGGGATCGAGCCCAGCAGACCGGGGGACTGGCTCACGGTCTCCACGGCGGTCTCATGCGCCACGGGCGGTCGCAGCCCGCCGCCGCTCTCGTCGCTGGTGCAGTCCTCGACGACGGGCCCGCTGCCGGGTGCCGCGTCGGGGCCGGCTTCCGCGAACTCGTAGCCGCCGCGCGCGCACCGCTCCGTGCGGCACTTCCTGAGCGTCGTACGGCAGCCGTCGATCACATGGAAGCCGTAGCCGCCGCTGCCCGTCACCCGGCAGTTGAGGAAGCTGCCCCGGCCCCCTGCCGAGACGTAGAAGCCGGCCTCGGCGGGGGAGTCGACCGTGCAGCGCTCGATCGTGGGATCCGCGCCCTTGGTGACGATCACCCCGGTCTGGGTGGAGTCCACGGTGCAGTTGTTGAGCGTGCCGCCGCTGCCGTGGTCACGGAACCAGGCGCCGGTCGCCGCGTCCCGGATCCGGCAGTCGTCCAGCTGGGCCGTCGCCCCGTCGCTCACGGACACGGCCGTGTTGCGCACCTGGGAGAGGTCGCTGTCGACGACGTCCGCGCGCGAGCCGCGGTCCAGCACGAACAGCGCGTCCGGAACGTCGTGCACCCGGCAGGAGTCCAGCACCGCGGTGGCGCCGTCACTGACCCATACCGCCGGATAGTCGCCCGTGCTGTCGAAGATCTCGCACTGGTTGGCGTCCACGCGCGTGCCCGGGTCCCACACGGACAGTCCGTTGCGCCCGAACTGACGCACCGTCGTACGGGTCAGGGTGAGCACCGACCGGGAGCGCAGGTCGACCGCGTTCTCCGGGATGTCGTGGATCCGGCAGTCCTCCAGCGTGAGCACCGCGTCGGTGTCGAGCGTGACACCGTCCGTCGTGGTGCGGTGCACATCGCAGTCCGTCAGATGCGCGGTGGCGCGGGCGGTGACCTGGACGCCGCTGCCGCGCACCTCGTACACCTCGCAACCCACTGCCTCCAGGGCCGAGTTCTCCCCGGTCGCCGACAGGCCCGAGCCCGAGGCGTGATGGATGCGGCAGCGTTCCAGACGCGGGTGCGCCCCGCCGCGGACCGCGACACCGGACTGGCCGGCGGCCACCACCTCGCACTCCTCGAACACCCCGCTCCCGCCGTCGAGTACGGCGATGCCGACACCGGCGGGGTTGTCGACCGTGCAGCGGCGCACGGTCGGACGCGCGCCGCCGCGCACCTCGATGCCGGCCGCGGAGCGGGTGACGATCCGCACGTCCAGCAGCTCCGGGGTGCCCTCCTCGACCAACAGGGCGGGCGCGGCGGCGTCCTGGCCCTCCACGTGCAGGTCCTGGACCACCGCGGACGCGCGCACGGTCAGCGGCACCCCGTCCATGGGCGCGATCCGCACCGATCCGGGGGAGCCCTCGGGGCCGCGCAGGGTCACCGCCCGCTGCACCACGAGGTTCTCCCGGTAGGTGCCGGGAGCGACGGTGAGGACGTCACCGTCCGCCGCGGCCTCCAGGGCGGCGGCGAGCGACGCGTACTCACCCGTGCGGCGCCGCCACCGCGATGTGCCGGTGTGCGTCACCTGGACCGTGCCCTGTGCCATGGCGTTGCCGTGCCCCCACCTCGTCGTACGCGGGTTTGTGCTGCCGAAGAAGCTCGGCCGGTCCACCGTAGCGTGCGCACGGGTGGTGGGTTGACCAGAGCCGTCAGGCCGTCAGCTGCCGGTGCCGGTCCGGCCCCAGTCGGGACCCGCCTTGTCCCAGGCCTGGTCCCAACGGGCGTAACGGCGGCGGACCATGCGCCAGACGATCATCCGGCGCCCGCCCTCGACGGCTCCTGCGGTCAGCAGGGCGGCGCCGAACCCGGCCAGTACCGCATGGGTCGTGGCCGTCGCGGAGTCCAGTGGGCGGGCCACTATGCGGCCGTGCGCGTCGGTCCATATCCGGAAGTGGTCGCCGTGGTGCGGCGATGTGAGGGCCGCGAGGGCGGCGCCCTGCCGGGCGGTGCCGTCCGGGGCCGTCCAGTCGGCGAGCACGCGGCTGCGCAGGTCCCGGCCCGAGGTGGTCTCGGGGTCGGTGTCCAGCGGGGAGCGGTCCAGCTTGCGCACCACGGTGGCCGTCACCGGATGCCGGGCCGCCTGCTGGTCCTTCGCGACCCGCTGCAGGGCGTCCTGGGCGACACCGCCGACGAGCGAGCCGATCACGGGCGCGGCGACCAGGATCAGCAGCAGGGCGACCAGAGCCACCCACGCCTCGACCAGATCGCTCGTGCGGCGCAGCGGATTGTGCCGCCAACGCCAGAGTCCCCGGATTGCTCGCACCGTCCCGCACCCCCTTCCCGTCCGTGATAACTCCCGGCGGAGGCGTTCACCTTGAGTCCCGGTCAAAGAGAGAGGGAAATCACCTGCGACCGGGGCCTCTCAGGAACTTCTCACGAAGAACCCAACGCCCGGCCCCCCGGCAGGGGTTCCCGCGCCACCCCGTTGTCCGGATCTTTCTCCGTGAGCGGAAGAGCCCGGCCCTCACTCCAGGACCGTGACCGGGTCGCCGACCCGGATCGTGCCGCGGGAGAGGGGCACGAGGTTCTGCCCGAAGGCGAGCTTGCCGTCGATGTGGCGGTGGCGCCCGAGCGAACGCAGAGGCTCCCTGCCGCGTACAGCGGTGTCCTGGTCGGTGGTGGTCACCACGCAGCGCCCGCACAGCTTGGCGACCCGGAAGGCGAGGTCACCGACGGCGATGCGCCGCCAGCCGTCCTCGGCCCAGGCGGGGCTGCCCGACACGACCACGTTCGGCCGGAAACGGTTCATGGGCAACGGTCCCTCGGCCGGGTGGGTGCCTTGCGCGATGAGGGAGTTGAGGGCGTCGAGAGAGGCCTCCGAGGTGAGCAGCAGCGGAAAACCGTCGGCGAAGGTGACGGTCTCACCCGGCAGCGCGTACTCAGGATCCACAGGCCGACGCCTGGCCGGATCGTCCATGTGCACCAGACGCGTACCGGCGCCGAGGTACGCCGTGCACCACGCGTGCGCGGCCGGATCCTCGGCCGGGACGCCCTCGACCTTCTCGCCGAAGATCTCCACCGGGATCGTGCCGGCCGGGCGGGGGACCGGCACGGTCAGTGGATCCGTCCCGGGTGCGGAGACACGGATGCCGCCGCCGGGCAGGAGCTCGGCGGCGGCCAGTGCGAGGCGCGGCTGCTGACGCTGTGTGACGACCTTTCCCCCGTCGTCGACCAGGGTCCAGCGTCGGTCCCCGGCCAGCCCCCAGGGCTCCACGACGGCCTCCCGGACCGCGACGGCCCGGAACGCCTTGACCGGATGGACGTGGATCGACTGCAGCAGCGTGTTCCCCATGCGCCCATCGTGCCAGGCCGCGCGGGCGGCCCGGCAGGAAGGCTCAGTAGCCCCGGTACTGCTGCTGGTTGTTGTACGGGTCCTGGTACGGGGCCGCGGCGGGCCGCGGAGCGGCAGGACGCATCGCCTCGTATCCGGCGCCGCCCGTCATCGGACGCATCGGCTGCGGCTGCTGCTGAGGGCCGGGATAGCCCCTCGGAGCCGTGGCCTGCTGCGGGATGTACGCGGCGGGCGCCTGCTGCAGCGGAGACGGCTGCTGCGCCTGCGGGTAGCCGTAGGAGGGCTGGGAGGGGCCCGCCGGAAGGGCGGGCAGGGCCGACGGCAGCGCGGGCAGGCTGCTGCCGGGCATGTCGTAGGCGGCGGGGACCCGGATCGGCGCGATCTGCGGGGTGCCCCGCTCGGCGACGAGCTTGTCGTAGATCGGGGTGTCCGGGAAGGCGGAGTAGTAGCCACCGCCGTAAGTGGAGCGGGGGGAGGTCATGGCACATAAGTTAAGCCCACGATGTGCTGGTTGGGGAGACCGATAAGAAGGTTGTTTTCCGTGTCCGCAGTGACGCGGGAGCCCCAATGTGAGCGAACGCGGCAAAATGGGACGGCGAACAGGGTTCTGATCCGGTAAAGCCCATGTTCCGGGAGGGTTACCGGCGGGTCGGTCCGATGTCGCGCGGTGCTCCTCATGGGACTTCGCCGTCCTGGGGAATAGGTTGTGCGAAAGGCGGATCGAACGGCCGTCGGAACCGTACTGGCGCGGTGACACGTGATGGGGGCGGACATGTCGATGTCGAAAGGCTCGAACACACCGGTGCCGCAGACGGCGCTGCGGGTGGAACTGGGCTGGCGCTCCGGCCCGGGCGTGCCCGACGCGGACTCCTCGGCGCTGCTGCTCGTGGGAGGCAAGGTCCGCTCCGACGGCGACTTCGTCTTCTACAACCAGCCCGTGCACTCCTCCGGCGCGGTCCGGCACGAGGGCAAGCGGGACGCCGGCGGCCGCATCACCGACACCCTTCTCGTGGACCTCGCGCGCGTGGAGCCCGCGATCGAGACCATCGTGCTCGCCGCCTCCGCGGACGGTGGCACCTTCGGGCAGGTCCCGGGCCTGTACATCGAGGTCCGCGACGCGGCGCGGGACACGGTGGCCGCCCGCTTCGACAGCGACGGCGCCACCGTCGAAACCGCTTTCGTGCTCGGCGAGTTCTATCGCCGCAACGGCGCGTGGAAGTTCCGCGCGGTCGGCCAGGGCTACAGCAGCGGCCTCGAAGGACTCGCGACGGACTTCGGTATCACGGTGGACGAACCCCAGCACGCGGCCCCCGCGCCCGCACCCCTGGTGACCGTGCAGCCGCCCGTCGCCCCGCCCGAGACGATGCCGCCCCCGTCCGGTCCGCCCGTCCCCCTGGCGCCCCCGGTCGGGCCCCCGGCTGTCGTACAGCCTCCGCCCCCGCCCACCGCACCGGTCCGGCTGTCCAAGGTCACGCTGACCAAGGCGGCGCCCGCCGTCTCCCTCGCCAAGCAGGGCGGCACCTCAGGCGCGATGCGGGTGAACCTCAACTGGGAGGTGCGCAAGCAGTTCTCCGGCTGGGGCAGCAAGCGGGGCCGCGCGGTCGCCATGCACGCCGACCTCGACCTGGACCTGTGCGCCCTCTACGAACTCACCGACGGCAGCAAGGGAGTCGTCCAGGCGCTGGGCAACGCCTTCGGCTCGCTGCACCGTCCGCCGTACATCCACCTCGACGGCGACGACCGCACCGGTGCCGTCGAGAGCGGTGAGAACCTCACCGTCAACCTCGACCACAGGCAGGACTTCCGGCGGATCCTCGTCTTCGTGACCATCTACGAGGGCGCGCGCTCCTTCGCCGACCTGCACGCCACGGTCACCCTCCAGCCGCAGTTCGGCGCACCGATCGACTTCTCGCTGGACGAGTGCACGGTCCCCTCCACCGTCTGCGCCCTCGCCCTGATCACCAACACCGGAAGCGACCTGGTCGTCCAGCGTGAGGCCCGCTACCTGGTGCCCGAGCGCGGTGTCAGCCCGCAGCGGACCATCGACCATGCGTACGGCTGGGGCATGAACTGGACCCCGGGCCGCAAGTAGCGGTTCAGCATGATCTAGCGCGGAACCGCGGGCGTTCACGTCCGGGAGGAAGCGCTTGTTGACGCTGCTCTGACCCGCGTGGGTGCTCGGGTCTGCGCTGTTGACCTCAGCTGGGACGTTTCTGGTTGTCGATGTACTCCTTGATGACGGCGAGCGGGGCGTCCCCGCACGAGGCGGCGAGGTAGGACGGCGACCAGAAGTGCTCACCCCACAGGTACTTACGGATATGGGCTGGGAACTCCTGCCGCAGGCGCCGGGCGGAGACACCCTTGAGGGAGCCTACGAGTCGGGAGACGGCGACCTTGGGCGGGTAGTGCACGAGCAGGTGCACGTGATTGCGTTCGCCGTTGAACTCCCGCAGCTGTGCGCCGAAGTCGGTGCACGTCGCGCATGACCTCAAAGTGTGCGTGGAGGGTGTGGACGACGCTGCGGCCCCTGCGGATATCGGGATGTGGCTCCCGGCGTGGTGACAAAGAGCATTGCTACGACCACGCCTGTGAAGATCGTGACGCCGCCAACCGGGTGTCCAAGGGGGCGTTCGAGCACGGCGTGCCGCGTGAGTACGAGCTGCGCAGGCACACCTACGCCGAACTCAAAGCCCGTGGGCCGGGAGCGCAGGCCGCGCAACACGTCATCAAGAAGGTGCGCGACGCGTACACCACACTCCAGGCCAACCTCCGTGCCGGGAACCTCGGAAAGGACGGATCCCAGCGTCGCCACAGGGCCAAGTCCAAGCCGGTCACCTTCCGGCCCCAGGCCGCGCAGCCGTATGACGACCGGTGTTTGAGCTGGCAGTACGACCAGTGGAAGTGTCCATCTGGACCGTGGGCGGCCGGGTCAAGAACGTCTCCTTCGTGCCACAGCGCGCTGAAGATGCTGCAGGTGCACCGGCAGGGCGAATCCGATCTGATCGAGCGCGACGGCGTGTTCTACCTCGTCGCCACCTGTGAGGTGCCCGAGGCCGAGCAGTACGAGCCCGATGGCTTCATCGGCGTGGACCTCGGGATCGAGAACATCGCCACCGCCTCCACCGGCTACCTCGCCGCCGGTCGAGGGGCTCAACCGGTACCGCAGGCGACAGCTCGCCCTGCGGGCCAAGCTCCAGAAGAAGCGCACCAAGAGCGCCAGGCGGCGGCTCAACGCCCGTGCGCGTGGCGGGCCGGGGTGCCCGTGGTCTTCGTCGATCCCGCGTACACGTCGCAGATGTGCGCCGAGTGCGGCCACGTCGACAAACGAAACCGTGTCGACCAGGGGCTTTTCATCTGCCGGGAGTGCGGGGTCGTTGCCCACGCCGACCGGAATGCTTCCCACAACATCGCCACCCGTGGCGAGAGCGTGTGGAATGCGGGGCGTGAGTCACGCGCCCGCGCCACCCCATAGGGGTGTCTGGACGGAGGAGTCCACCCCAGCAGCCAGTTGGGCACTACCTCCAAGCCCGGCCCTTCAGGGCCAGGTCAGGTTGACCCCTTGTCGGGCAGCGCGTCCGGGCGGGTGTAGGTGCGGCCCTTCCAGGCCGCGCCGCGGCCCCGGTAGTGCTGCACCGCCGAGTCGACCGTCATCAGGAGGTAGAGGAACGCGGTGAACGGCAGGAGGGGGGCGAGCCAGGACGGCTGGTCGTAGTAGCGGAGCATCGGAAGGTACGTGCCCGTCATCACCAGCCATGCCAGGCCCCCCACGACGGCCGCCGTGGCGTCCCCCGTCACCAGGCCCGCGATCAGGGACAGCGGCGGCACCAGATACACCAGGAGCAGTCCGAGGACCGTGCCGAGCAGCAGCAGCGGGTTGTGCCGCAGTTGCGCGTAGGCGCTGCGGGAGACCATGCGCCACAGGTCGTGCAGGCGTGGGTAGGGGCGCACGCTGTCGACCTTCTCGGCCAGCCCCAGCCAGATGTGCCCGCCGCCGCCCTTGACGGCACGCGCCAGCGCCACGTCGTCGATGACGGCGTGCCGGATGACGTCCGGGACGCGCGCCCGCTCGGCGGTCTCGGCGCGCAGCAGGACGCAGCCGCCCGCCGCGGCCGCCGTCCGCGCCCCCTTCCTGCCGATCCGGCGGAACGGGTAGAGCTGCGCGAAGAAGTAGACGAACGCCGGCACCACGAGCCGCTCCCACGGGCTCTCCACCCGCAGCCGGGCCATCTGCGAGACCATGTCGAAGCCGCCGGCGCGGGCCGCCGCGACCAACTCCCGCAGACTGTCCGGCCCGTGGGCGATGTCCGCGTCGGTCAGCAGGAGATACTCCGGCCCACGCGCGCGTGCCAGCCCGATCCCGTGCCGTACCGCCCAGAGCTTGCCCGTCCAGCCGGCCGGTGGTTCACCGGGGGAGTCGACGGAGAGGGGCAACCCGCCGTGCTCGCGCGCGAGTTCGCGGGCCAGCTCCCCGGTGCCGTCGGAGCTGCCGTCGTCGACGAGGAAGACCTCGGCCCGCCCCGGATAGTCCTGCGCCAGCAGCGAGGGCAGACTCGAGGGCAGTACGGCGGCCTCGTCGCGCGCGGGGACGACGACGCACACCGACGGCCAGTCGCCGGGGTCGTCCCGGCGTGGCAGTCTGACGTCCGTGCGCCAGAAGTAGCCCTGGCAGAGCAGCAGCCACAGCCAGGCGGCGAGGGAGACGGCGGCGGTCCACGCGATGGCGCTCACCCGCGCAGTCTGCCCCACACCACCGGCCGCCAGGGGCCCATCGTCTATCGTGGCCGGGTGAAGATCGCGCTCATGGACTCCGGAATCGGTCTGCTGGCGGCCACCGCCGCGGTACGGCGTCTGCGCCCCGACGCCGATCTCGTGCTCTCGCTCGACCCCGACGGCATGCCCTGGGGGCCCCGCACGCCCGAGGACCTGACCGAGCGTGCCCTGGCGGTTGCCGAGGCCGCCGCGGCGCACCGGCCCGAGGCGCTGATCGTCGGCTGCAACACCGCCACCGTCCACGCGCTGCCGTCCCTGCGCGCCCGGCTGGAGCCGGAGCTGCCCGTCATCGGCACCGTCCCGGCGATCAAGCCCGCCGCGGCCGGCGGCGGCCCGCTCGCGATCTGGGCGACCCCGGCCACCACCGGCAGCCCCTACCAGCGCAACCTGATCGCCGAGTTCGCCGACGGGGTGACCGTCACCGAGGTGCCCTGCCACGGGCTCGCCGAGGCCGTGGAGCACGCCGATGAGGCGGCCATCGATGCCGCCGTCGGCGCGGCCGCCGCCCTGACCCCCGAGGACGTGACGACCGTCGTCCTCGGCTGCACCCACTACGAACTCGTCGGCGAGCGGATCCGGGCCGCCGTCCAGAGGTCCGGAAACCCGCCCCTCGTCCTGCACGGGTCGGCGGGCGCCGTGGCCGCCCAGGCGCTGCGCCGCCTCGGCGCCCAGCCCCTGCCCGACGGCCCGGCCACCGGCACCCTGACGGTGCTGCTCAGCGGGCGGGAGGGCGCCCTGCCGACCGCCGCCCTCTCCTATGAAGAAGGCCGCATCCTGCAGGCGGTCAGCCCCGCACGGTGACCTCCGGTCACCGTGCGAACGCCCTCGGTGGACTGTGGCCCCGTCGGCGGAGTCACTCTCCGCGACGCGCTACCAGCGCAGCGAAACCTGAGTAACCTCAAGGGTATGAGGGACCACCCCCACAGCGAGAGCGCCCACCCCGACGTCTGGACCGGACGCGCCACCAACCGGGTCCAGTGGCTGCTGGCGCTCGGCGGCGCGGCCTGCATGGCGCTCGGCGTCGAGCTCGCCGTCGACTCCGCCTGGAACTCCGGCATCGCCCCGCTGGTGATGTCCGTGGTGGGCTGCATCGCCGCCGGGCTGCTGGTCATGTTCGGCACCCTCGCCTTCGTGCACGTGGACCTCAAGCTCGACAAGGATTCCCTGGAGGTGCGCTGCGGTCACATCGGCCTGCCGCGCCGCCGCATCCCCCTCGACCATGTGGCCGGCGCCGAGTTCGCCCCGCACGTCACCCCGCGCCAGTGGGGCGGCTGGGGCTACCGCTGGCGGCCGGAGAAGGGCACCGCGGTCGTCGTACGGCGCGGTGAGGGTGTGGTGCTGCGCCTGTGGGACGGCCACACGTTCACCATCACCGTCGACAACGCCGAGACGGCGGTACGCGTCATCCGCGACCGCCTCCGCCCGAGCACACCCGGCACGAGCCTCTGAACCAAGGGCCGGCCGCTCGGATCAGGCCGGCCGCGAGCTGCCGTTCCCCGCGAGAGAGCCGAGCGGCGGCCGCCGGTCCCGGGACGTCGGCGTGGTCAGGATGACAGCCCTCAGGGACCGCCCGGCGTCAGTCGGTCGTCCCGTGGTCGTACGTCCGTCTCCTGCCGCGGTGAGGCGTCGGCCAGCGGGCGGGCGGTGGCCAGGCCCGCCAGCAGGCCCGCGCCCGCCGACACGGCGGTGAAGCTCAGTGCGTTGCCGATGGCGGCGATGGCCGCGAGCGCCGTCAGGGCCGCGGCGGCGGTGAGCACGACGGGCGTCGGGCGCGGAGAGCGCCACAGCGTGTACAGCACCCAGCCGAACGCCGCCGCCAGCAGCACCACCCCGACCACTCCCTGTTCCGCCGCCTGCTGCAGCAGCGCCGAGTGCGGCTTGCCGTCCGGGACCAGCGTGCGGGTGGCGGTCGAGCTCAGCTCACCGAAGCGGCCCGGACCCACGCCTACAGCGGCGTTGCGGCGCACCAGACGCAGGGCGTCCCGCCACAGCTGCACGCGGTGCTCGCTGAGTCCGCCGGCCAGGGACGCGGTAAGCCCGGAGGGCAGCCGGTTCGCGGCGATGGCCCAGGTCGCCCCGCCCGTCACGACCGCCGCCCCGGCGAGGCCCGCCAGCCCCGGACCGCGGCGGGTCATCCGGCCCGCCGCGAGCGAGCACAGCAGTACGGCGACACAGGCCACGAATCCACTGGTCGAGCCGAGCGCCGCGGCGGTCACCGTGATCCCGGCCGCCAGCGCGCCGAGCGCGTACCGCAGCCCGGGCGGCTCGGCGGACCAGGCGGCACAGCACGCACCGCCGGCACAGAGGGTCAGCAGGGCGGCGGTGGCTCCCGCGTGCCCCAGCGGCCCGCCGATCTGCGGCCCCGGCGCGAGCCGCGGCACGGCGAGGGCCAGCCCGAGCCCCGCCAGCGCTCCCGCGCACGGCGCGGCGACCGGCAGCAACGCCCCGCAGATGCGGCCCGCGGAATAGCCGGCGGCCACGGCCAGCACCGCGAGCAGCACGCCCTCGGGGCGCCCCTCGTGCACCGTCGCCGTGATCAGCGACCAGACGGCACAGGCGCCGAGCACCACGACCCCCGTCGCGTCCGAAACGTTTCGTCTGTCGCCGTCCTCCCCAGGACCGACCAAAGACGTCCTCCCCGCTGAACCCACCCCGCCCCCCGGAACCCGACCGAAGCCCCCCGACCTCGTACGACCCAGGCCGTCGAGGCCGTGACCGGCCGGACGACTGTGGCTGGGCTCACCGTAACGGCTGATGGACGTTTTGTGGATGAGTTGGGACGGGTTGTGCAGGAACGATGCAGCGGCTGCCCCGCTCAGCGCCCTGAGCCGTCATCCGGACCGCGCTGTCCCGGCCAAGGTCACCCGCCGTACACTCCCGGAGTGACAGTCACCGCAACCTCCGTGGACGAGTCGGACCAGCTGCGGCCGCAGCCCGCGCCCGCCTCGCGCACGGCGCGCCTCGTACGCCTCGTCCCGGCCTTCGTCGCCGCGCTCTGCGGAGTGCTCCTCTACGTCAGCTTCCCGCCGCGCACCCTGTGGTGGCTGGCCCTGCCCGCCTTCGCCGGCTTCGGCTGGGTCCTGCGCGGCCGCGGCTGGAAGGCGGGCCTCGGCCTCGGCTACCTCTTCGGCCTCGGCTTCCTGCTGCCGCTGCTGGTGTGGACCGGCGTGGAGGTCGGCCCGGTGCCGTGGATCGCCCTCGCCGCGATCGAGGCGATCTTCGTCGCGCTGGTCGGCGCGGGCGTCACGCTTGTGTCGCGGCTGCCCGCGTGGCCGCTGTGGGCGGCCGCGGTGTGGATCGCGGGAGAGGCGGCACGCGCGCGTGTGCCCTTCCACGGCTTCCCCTGGGGCAAGATCGCCTTCGGCCAGGCCGACGGCGTCTTCCTGCCGCTGGCCGCGGTGGGCGGCACCCCCGTGCTGGGCTTCGGGGTCGTCCTGTGCGGCTTCGGGCTGTACGACATCGTGCGTCTGGTCGTCGAGGGGCGACGGACGCGGGAGGTACGGCGATCGGCGGCGGCGGTGGCCCTGCTGAGCGTGGCCGTCCCGGTGGTGGGCGCGGTGGCCGCCCGAGGGCTGGTCAGCGACAAGGCCGAGAACGGTTACGCCACCGTCGCGCTCATCCAGGGCAACGTCCCCCGCTCCGGTCTGGAGTTCAACGAGCAGCGCCGGGCCGTGCTCGACTACCACGCGCGTGAGACGCTGCGACTGGCCGCCGACGTCAAGGCCGGTAAGACCCCCAGGCCCGACTTCGTGCTGTGGCCGGAGAACTCCTCCGACGTCGACCCCTTCGCCAACGCCGACGCCTACACCGTGATCGACAACGCGGCCAAGGCGATCGGCGTGCCCATCTCGGTGGGCGGTGTCGTCGAGCGCGGCGGCAAGCTGTGGAACGAGCAGATCCTGTGGGACCCGAAGAAGGGTCCGACCGACACCTACGACAAGCGGCAGATCCAGCCCTTCGGCGAGTACCTGCCGCTGCGCGGCCTCATCGGCGCCATCAACAGCAACTGGACCTCGATGGTCCGCCAGGACTTCAGCCGGGGCACCAAGCCGGGCGTGTTCACCATGGACCAGGCCAAGGTCGGCCTGGTCACCTGCTACGAGGCCGCCTTCGACTGGGCCGTGCGCTCCGAGGTCACCGACGGCGCGCAGCTGATCTCCGTGCCCAGTAACAACGCCACCTTCGACCGCAGCGAGATGACCTACCAGCAGCTCGCCATGTCCCGCGTGCGCGCCGTCGAACACAGCCGGACCGTCACCGTGCCGGTCACCAGCGGCGTCAGCGCGGTCATCATGCCGGACGGGAAGATCACCCAGAAGACCGGCATGTTCGTCCCGGCCTACCTGGTCCAGAAGGTGCCCCTGCGCTCCTCGGAGACACCGGCCACCAAGCTGGGCATCCTGCCGGAGATCGCCCTGGTGCTGGTCGCCGCGGGCGGCCTCGGCTGGGCGATCGGCGCCGGGCTGCGCGGCCGGCGGGCCGGGGGAGTGTCCTCGGCCAGCTAGGGTCGGGATCATGGCTACCCCCGACTTCATCCGAGATCTGCGGTCCACCATCGGCCATCGGCTGCTGTGGCTGCCCGGTGTCAGCGCCGTCGTCCTCGACGACGAGGGCAGAGTCCTGCTCAACCGCCGCTCCGACAACGGCAAGTGGTCGCTGATCGGCGGCATCCCGGAGCCGGGGGAGCAGCCCGCGGCCTGCGCGGTGCGCGAGGTCCACGAGGAGACGGGGGTGCACTGCGTCGTCGAGCGGGTGCTCGTCGTCCAGGCGCTGAAGGCCACCACGTACGACAACGGGGACGTCTGCCAGTACATGGACATCGCGGTGCGCTGCCGGGCCGTCGGCGGCGAGGCCCGGGTCAACGACGACGAGTCGTTGGAGGTCGGCTGGTTCGAGGTGGACGCCCTCCCACAGCTGAACGAGTTCGCCCTGCACCGGATCAAGCAGGCCCTGGCGGACGCACCCACATGGTTCGACCCCACCACTTCGGGCTGAAGTATGGGGCCTGACCATATGTGGTCGGGCGACCCCGCTGCCTAGGGTCGTGCCATGACCCCGCTCAACGCCGCATCCGCCCCCCACACCCCCTCCCTGGATCTCGGCGGCCGCACCGCCCTGGTCACCGGCGCCGCCGGTGGCATCGGCGGTGCCTGCGTGCTGCGGCTCGCCGCCGCCGGGGCCAAGGTGAGGGCGGTCGACCGGGACGCGGCGGGCCTGGAGATGCTGGCCGAGCGGGCAGCGGGCCTGGCGGGCACGGTCGAACCGCACGTCCTGGACCTCACCGACCTCGACGCCGCCGAACTCGCCGCCGCGGGCACCGACGTCCTCGTCAACAACGCCGGACTGCAGTTGGTCCGCCCCATCGAGGAGTTCCCGCCCGACGTCTTCCACACCGTGCTCACCGTGATGCTGGAAGCGCCCTTCCGGCTCATCCGCGGCGCCCTGCCGCACATGTACGGGCAGGGATGGGGCCGTATCGTCAACATCTCCTCGGTGCACGGGCTGCGCGCCTCCGCCTTCAAGTCGGCCTATGTGGCCGCCAAACACGGCCTGGAGGGCCTGTCGAAGACCGCCGCTCTGGAAGGCGCGGCCCACGGTGTCACCTCGAACTGTGTGAACCCCGGCTATGTGCGCACCCCCCTGGTCGAACGGCAGCTCGCCGACCAGGCGGAGGCGCACGGCATCCCCGAGGAGCGGGTGCTCACGGAGGTGCTGCTGCAGGACAGCGCGGTCAAGCGGCTCGTCGAACCGGAGGAGGTCGCCGAGGCCGTGGCGTATCTGTGCGGTCCGCAGGCGTCCTTCGTCACCGGCACCTCGCTCGTCCTCGACGGCGGCTGGACCGCGCACTGAGCAGGCCGTAGCCGTGCACGGGCGAGTTGTCCACAGGGCTGACGGGGCGAGCACCGGATGGGGAATCCTGTGACCATGGCCCGCGATCACGTGCGGTCCGCCGAGCGCGCCGACGGCGCGGCGCCGGCGGGCGCGCCCACCGAGACGCCGTTCCTGGAGTTGCTGGCCAGGGGCGCGCCCGTCGACGCCTATGAGCAGCCGGTGCTGCTGGCGCGCGCGGAGGGCTGCCCCGACGCGACCGTCGTCGCGCTGGAGCACGCCAAGCTGCTCGCGCTGCGGGTGCGGGCGGAGCTGGAGGGACGGCGCCGCCGCGAGGCGGAGCTGTCGGCGCTGTTCGAGACCGCCCACGACCTCGCGGGCCTGCGCGACCTGGACTCCGTCCTGCGGGCGATCGTGCAGCGCGCCCGCTCACTGCTCGGCACGGACGTCGCCTACCTCAGCCTGAACGACCCCACGCGCGGCGACACCTACATGCGGGTCACGGAGGGCTCGGTCGCCGCCCGATTCCAGCAGCTGCGGCTCGGGATGGGGGAGGGGCTGGGCGGGCTGGTCGCCCAGACGGCCCGCCCCTATGTCACCGACGACTACTTCAAGGACGACCGCTTCCAGCACACCCACGCCATCGACGCCGGCGTACGTGACGAGGGGCTGGTCGCCATCCTCGGTGTCCCGCTGATGCTGGGCCACCACGTCATCGGCGTCCTCTTCGCCGCCGACCGGCGGGCCCGGGTCTTCGAGCGGGAGCAGATCGCCCTGCTCGGCTCCTTCGCCGCCCTCGCCGCGGCCGCCATCGACACCGCCAACCTCCTCACCGAGACCCGCTCGGCCCTCGCCGGACTGGAGCGGGCCAACGAGATCATCCGGGACCGCAGCGGTGTCATCGAGCGCGCCTCCGACGTCCACGACCGGCTCACCGAACTCGTCCTGCGCGGCGGCGGGGTGCACGACGTGGCCGCGGCCGTCTCCCAGGTCCTCGACGGCACCGTCGAGTTCACCGAGGCCGCCGACACACCCCCGGGCCCCCTGGAGACCTCCCGGGCCGAAGGCCACGCCGTACGCCACAAGGACGACTGGATCGCGGCCGTGGCAGCCGGCGGCGAACTCCTCGGAGCGCTCGTCCTGCGCGGCCACCCCGGGCTCGACCCCGTCGACCAACTCACCCTGGAACGCGCGGCGATGGTCACCTCGCTGCTTCTTCTGGCCAGACGCTCCGCCGCCGACGCCGAGCAACGTGTCCGCGGCGAGCTGCTGGACGATCTCCTCGACGCCCGCGACCGCGACCCACGGCTGCTGCGCGAGCGCGCCGCACGCCTGCACGCCGACCTCGACGCCACCCACGTCGTCCTCGCCGCCCGCCTCGACGGCCCCGCCGCCGACGCCGAGCAGGAGGCGGACGCCCGCCGGCGTCTGTGGTCCGCCGCCTCCCACCTCGCCGCCACCCGGCACGGCCTGGCCGCCGCCCGCGACGGCGGCACCGTCCTGCTGCTGCCGCTCCGGACCGGCGACACCGCCACCGCCCTGGCCCGCCGGATCGCCCGCCACCTGGGCACCGCCGTCCATGAGGCGGTCACCGTCGGCGCCTCCGCGCCCGTCCGCGACCTCGCCGCCCGTCCCGACGCGGTGGCCGCCGCCTACAAGGAGGGCCGACGCTGCCTGGAGGCCCTGCGGCTGCTCGGTCGCGCCGGTGACGGGGCCGCCGCCCAGGACTTCGGGTTCCTCGGCCTCCTGCTCGCCGGGGACCGGGACATCGCCGGCTTCGTCGACCGCACCATCGGCCAGGTCGTCACCTACGACGAACGCCGCGGCACCGATCTCGTGCGCACCCTCGACGCCTACTTCACCTGCGGCATGAGCCCGGCCCGCACCAAGGACGAACTCCACGTCCACGTCAACACCGTCGCCCAGCGCCTGGAGCGCGTCGGCCGTCTCCTGGGTGACGACTGGCAGAGCCCCGCCCGCGCCCTGGAGATCCAACTCGCCCTGCGCCTGCACCGGTTGTCGGCGGCGGAGCAGCGCTGAACCCCCGTACGCGGGCGCGTACGGGGGCCGGTCGCGGCAGGGTCACACGGTCCGGGCGTCCGCCGCGGGGGTCCTCGCCGACTCGTCGGCGGCCGAGGAGTCGACGTCGGCGAGATCCCGTCGGCGCGTCTCCTTCGCGAGCCCCACGGCGACGACCGTGAGGACGGCCGCGGCGATGACGTACAGGGCGATCGGGGTCGAGCTGTCGTAGTCGGACAGCAGCGCGGTGGCGATCAGCGGGGCCGGGGCGCCGGCGGCGACCGAGGCGAACTGGGCGCCGATCGAGGCACCGGAGTAGCGCATGCGGGTGGCGAACATCTCGGAGAAGAAGGCGGCCTGGGGCGCGTACATCGCGCCGTGCAGGACCAGGCCCACGGTGACGGCGACGATCAGGTTGCCGAAGCCGCCGGTGTCGATCAGGGAGAAGAAGGGGAACATCCACAGCCCGACGCCGACCGCGCCCAGCAGATACACGGGCCGCCGTCCGACCCGGTCCGACAGCGCGCCCCAGGCCGGGATGACCGCGAAGTGCACGGCGGAGGCGATCAGTACGGCGTTCAGGGCGGTCTGCTTGGAGACGCCTGCCGCGGTGGTGGCGTACACGAGGATGAAGGCGGTGATGACGTAGTAGCTGATGTTCTCCGCCATGCGCGCGCCCATCGCCACCAGCACGTCGCGCCAGTGGTGGCGCAGCACGGACACCAGCGGCAGCTTCTCGGTGGCGCCGTCGCCGACCGCCTTGCGGGCCTCGGCCTGCGCCAACGCCTGTTGGAAGACCGGTGATTCGTCGACAGACAGCCGAATCCACAAACCGACGATCACCAGTACGCCGGAGAGCAGGAACGGGATCCGCCAGCCCCAGGAGCCGAAGGCGGCGTCGGACAGCAGCGCCGTCAGCAGGGAGAGCACGCCGGTCGCGAGCAACTGCCCGGCGGGCGCCCCGGTCTGCGGCCACGAGGCCCAGAACCCGCGCCGCCGTGCGTCCCCGTGCTCCGACACCAGCAGCACCGCCCCGCCCCACTCACCGCCGAGCGCGAAGCCCTGCACGAGCCGCAGGGTGGTCAGCAGCACGGGCGCCGCGGCTCCGACCGTCGCGTGCGTGGGCAGCAGCCCGATCGCGAAGGTCGCCCCGCCCATCATCAGCAGGCTGAGCACCAGGAGCTTCTTGCGGCCGATCCGGTCGCCGTAGTGCCCGAAGACCAGAGCACCGAGGGGACGGGCGGCGAACCCGACGGCGTACGTCAGGAACGACAGCAGCGTGCCGACCAGGGGGTCGGAGTCCGGGAAGAACAGCTTGTTGAAGACGAGCGCGGCGGCGGAACCGTACAGGAAGAAGTCGTACCACTCGATGGTGGTGCCGATGAGGCTGGCGGCGACGATGCGCTTGAGGTTGGCGGGGGTCGGTGGAGCGGATGCTGCGGAGGCCATGTGCGCCACTTCCTCGTGTGCGGTGGGGACGGGTACGTGTCGGCACACGCTAGGAAGACGCAGGTCAGGCGCACATGTGGTGGGGCTACATAGTTTGGGGCCCACCTATCCGCGCAGCCGCTATGTCTGCCGGTGCGAGGGACTTGTCGTGGTACACCGTGTGGCCGTTTCCGGTGCGCCTGCGAAGACCAGGGCCCGGGCCAGGGTGACGGCCCGGGATTTCACGGGGCGCGAGGCGGGAACGGGCGGCCGGAGCATGGTCCCGGGCACACGGCGCCGACGGGCGGCCCGGCGTGCCGGGACCAACCAGAAGGAGACCTGCGATGGCGAGGGTGCTTTTGCAGCAGAAGGTGGGCGTCGTGTTCAGCCGTGGCCCGGTCTTTCGATGAGAAACCCTCGCCAACCGGCCGTGGTCGCTTGCCGGATGCTCGTCAGCCTGCTGCTCGACGACGAATGGATCCAGCCGGTCTCGGCCGATCTGATCTACGACAGCATGGACCCCTACGCCGTCTGCATGGCCTTCCACGTGGCCGGTGACTCGCTGGTGTGCTGGGTGTTCGCCCGGGACCTGCTGATCGGCGGCCGGTCCCGCTTCACGGGGGAGGGGGACATCCGTGTGTGGCCCTCGACGCGCGGCGCGGTGGATGAGGTCTGCGTCCAACTGCGGCCGGGCGGGGAAGCGGAGCGGGTCGTCCTCGTCGCGTCGGCGCGGGCCGTGGAGGCGTTCCTGCACCGGACCCTGCAAGCGGTGCCCGCGGGCACGGAGACAGGCCGCCTCGACCTGGACGACCTCGCCGACCAGCTCCTGAACCGGCCGGGCAGGCCGCACGGGTAGCCCCGGCGGTCCTGACGTCCGTCCGGATCAGCGCGGTCGGGCCGGTGTCATGGGCGCAGGAGGGTGTTGAGCCGGGCGGCCTGACGGGTCAGGTGGTCGCGTTCGGCGAGGTTGGGTGCCTTCCGCGCCGCCTCGGCGTACAGCCGGGCCGCGGTCGCCAGGTCGCCGTCGCGTTCGTGGAGGTGGGCCGCCACCGCCGTGTGGCGGGGCAGCGAGGAGTCCAGCTCCGCGAGCGCGGCCAGACCCGCGCGCGGTCCGTCCGCCTCACCGACGGCGACCGCGCGGTTGAGACGGGCGACGGGGCTGTCGGTCAGGCGTACGAGCTCGTCGTACCACTCGACGATCTGCACCCAGTCGGTCTCCTCGGCGCGGGCCGCGTCCGCGTGCAGGGCCGCCACGGCGGCCTGCGCCTGGAACTCGCCGAGCCGGTCGCGGGCGAGGGCGGCCTGCAGGATCTCGACGCCCTCCGCGATCATCCCGGTGTCCCACCGGCCGCGGTCCTGCTCGGCGAGCGGTACCAGGCTGCCGTCGGGCGCCGTGCGGGCGGCGCGGCGGGCGTGGTGCAGCAGCATCAGGGCGAGCAGCCCCGCCACCTCGGGATGGTCGATGGCGGCCGCGAGCTGCCGGGTGAGCCGGATCGCCTCGGCGGCGAGGTCGACGTCTCCGGAGTAGCCCTCGTTGAAGACCAGGTAGAGGACGCGCAGCACGGTGGCGACATCGCCGGGCTGCTCGAAGCGCACCCCGGAGACGGTGCGCTTGGCCCGGCTGATGCGCTGCGCCATGGTCGCCTCGGGCACCAGATAGGCCTGGGCGATCTGCCGGGTGGTGAGCCCGCCTACGGCGCGCAGGGTGAGCGCGACGGCGGTCGAGGGCGTGAGGGACGGGTGGGCGCACAGGAAGTAGAGCTGGAGCGTGTCGTCGACCGCGGCCGCGGGCCCCGGCGGCGGCTGTTCCTCCAGACGGTCCTCACGCCGTCGGCGCGCGCTGTCCGCCCGGGCCTGGTCGAGGAACTTCCGCCAGGCCACGGTGACCAGCCAGCCCTTCGCGTCCCGCGGCGGGTCGTCCGGCCACACACGGACCGCTTCGAGCAGCGCCTCCTGCACGGCGTCCTCGGCCGCCGCGAAGTCGGCTCCGCGGCGGACGAGGATCGTGAGGACCTTCGGCGTGAGGCTCCGCAGCAGGGCCTCGTCCATGGGCGAGCTCACTCCTGCGCGGGGGCCGTGCTGGTGCAGTGCTCGGCGAAGTCCGTGACGTTGGCGTGCGGGTTCATGAACGGGCGCACCTCCAGCCACTCGTGGATCGGCCTGCCGCCCGCCCCGGGAGCGGCCGACAGCTCCGCGGCCAGCTCGACGGCGCGCTCATGGCTGTCCACGTCGATGATCATCCAGCCGGCGATGAGGTCCTTGGTCTCGGCGAACGGGCCGTCGGTGACCGGCGGGCGCCCCTCACCGCCGTACCGGACCCAGCTCCCCTCGGGGGTGAGCGCCTGGCTGTCGACGAACTCGCCGGACTTCTCCAGCCGGGCCGCGAAGTCGTTCATGTACCGCACGTGCGCCGAGATCTCCTCCGGCGTCCACTGGTCCATCGGCACGTCGTTCACCGGAGCCGGGGCGCCGCGGTAGTGCTTCAGCAGCAGGTACTTGGCCATGGTGTTCTCCTCGGTGCTGGTGCGACCCCTCGTGGCCGCGTTCACCCCTGGGACGGAGCCGGTCGGGCGTTCTCGACATCGCCGCGAGGGATGGTTCGCGCCCGGATCTCGCCGAGCCACTCCGTGCCCAGCCGGCGCCCGTCGGGGAGCTGGTCGTCCCGCTCCCAGCGCCATGTCGTGATCATCGCCAGGACGAGGAGCCGGCAGGCGCGCAGCAGCTCGTGATCGACCCCCGGGTAGTGGTCTCCGACGTCCTCGGGCGCATGGGCGAGGTCGAATTCGACGGGGCCACGGCAGCAGGTCTCGAGGTCGATGAACCGGGGGCCGCTCGCCGTGGTGAGCAGGTTGCCCGGGTGCGGCTCGCCGTGCAGCAGCTGATCGGGGCCGCCGCGCTCGCCGATCACTTCTCTCAGGTTCCGCAAGGTGTCGCCGAGCAGTGCCCGGTCCGCGTCGGTGAGCGCCGGAGTGCGGTCGCGGCTCGCCACCAGGTGTTGGGCCTGTGCGACCCGGTCCGTGAAGTGGGCTACGGGGACGTCGAGTTGGCGCATGCCGGCGTGCAGGCGCCGGAGCGCGTGGGCGTAGTCGGCCGGTGCGATCCGTCGTGGTCCCGCGGGTTCGTAGTAGGTCCACAGCGTGATGACGAAGCCGTCCTGTTGGTGGACGCGCGGCTTCACGCGAGGATCGAGTACGGCTACGGGGCATCCGGCCTCGGCGAGTCGCTGGGCGAGGTCGACCTCGAAGTGCGCGACCTGATCCGCCGCCGGTGCCACCCGGGCCAGGACGTCGCAGGGCAGCAGTCGCAGGGTGAGCTTGTTGGAGTCGTGCAGCACGATCGCGTCGTCGACGCTCAGGCCCAGGGACGAGGCGGTCGCCGTGGCCGCCGCCACGGCGCGCGGGAGCACGGACGGCTGCATCGTCGCCTTGCCTCTCTCCCGTGAGTGCCGCAACTCTCGCACCCTACCAAGGCGCACTCCGCGACCGCGGTCACGGAGTGCGCCTCAGCAGCGGTTCGTCATTCGGTAGGAGCGGTCCGGATGGCGGCGATGTCGAATTGCAGACGCACTTTCTCGCTCACCATGGCACCGCCCTCGGCGAGTTTGGCGTCGTAGGTCAGACCCCATTCGGAGCGATTGATGGTGGTGGTGCCGTCGAATCCGACCCGTTCATAGCCGAACGGGTCGGTCACATGGCCTATGTAGGTGAGTTCCAGCACCACGGGACGCGTCACCTTCTTGATGGTGAGGTCGCCGGTCATGCGGTAGACATCGTTGCCGTCGACCTCGACGGCGGTGCTCCGAAAGCTCATCCGGGGGTAGTTGCGGGCGTCCAGGAAGTCGCGGCCGACCAGGTGCGCGTCGCGTTGCTCCACGCCGGTGTCGACGCTGGCGGTGGACAGCACGATCTCCGCCTGCGAGCGGGCGGGGTCGTGGCCGTCGAAGAAGAGCCTGCTGCGGTACTCGGTGAAGGCTCCGCGCACGGTGGTGACCATGGCGTGCCGGACGGAGAAACCGATCCGGCTGTGCGCCGGATCGATCATCCATTCGCCGGTCAGGGAGGCCAGTGTGGGGGCGGCGGCACCGGCGGTGGGGGAGAACGCCGGCGGCCGGGTGGTGGGGGACGGTGAAGCTGCGGGGGGAGCCGGGCGGCGCAGGGACGCAGCGCGGGTGAACAAGTTCATGATTCACGTAGTTACTTCATGAAAGATATCGCCGCAAGCCTGCTTCACGTCCCGTGGTGGCCCGAACACAACCCACACACGTTCACCACGGAATCGGTTCGCGGTGATAATGCCGGATACGACGATAGGCGATAATGCCGGATTCGCCGATATCCGTCAGGGCTCGCGGTGTTCGTGCGCCGCACGCTCCAATTCCTCCGCCTCCGCCTCCGCCAGCCGTGCCTCCGCCTCCACGTCGATGGACCGGGTCAGCCACCAGTAAAGGGCGCCCGCCACCGGCAACCCGATGAACAGCGAGATGTCCGCACCGCCGAGCGCGTCCGCCACCGGGCCGGTGTAGAGGGTCCCCACGGCGAAGAACGGCACCATGACGCCGAAGCCCACCAGATAGGAGATGATGCCCTGCCAGCCCCAACGGCCATAGATTCCACGCGGGTTGAAGATCTCGGCGATGGCGTAGTGCCCGCGGCGGACGACGTAGTAGTCCATCAGGTTGACCGCGGTCCACGGGATGAACAGATAGAGCACCAGCAGCAGGAAGTTGTTGAAGTTCTCCAGGAAGTTGGAGGTCGCGGCCAGCGCGCCGACCAGGGAGAGTGCCGCGGTCAGTCCGATGGTCACCAGCCGTACGCTCAGCGTCGGGCGCACCCGTTTGATCGAGTCGACGGCGCTGATCAAGGTGAGTGAGCCGCCGTACATGTTCAGCGCGGTGACGGAGACCAGCCCCAGCACGGCGAAGAGCAGCACGATCGCGCCGAAGCCGGTGAAGACCTTGTCGCCCGCCGCGTTGATCGACTTGATCGTGTCGAAGTCCTTGCCGGCCCAGGCGGCGAGCAGCGCGCCGAGCACCATCAGCCAGATGCCGCCGAGAGCGGAACCGAAGTACGTCCAGTAGAAGGTCTTGCGGACGGTGACGTCCGGCGGGAGATAGCGGGAGTAGTCCGAGACGTAGATCGCCCAGCTGATCTGGTAGCCGGCGACCACGCCGAACTGGGCCAGGAACGGCGTCCACTTGAAGGCGCCGAGGTCGAAGGAGCCGGCAGGGTAGTGCAGGGTGACCAGGACGCCGACGGTGAAGATCCCGAAGACGACCAGGAAGGTGTAGGTCAGGAACTGCTCGGCCTTGTGGATGACGTCGTAGCCCACCAGCGCGATCACCAGGGCGACCACGGTGACCACGACCACCCACAGCTTGACCCCGCCGTGCACGGTGGTGTGCATGGCCTCGCCGGCGAGGATGGTGTTGAAGACGTTGAAGCCCGCGTACTGGATGTAGGCGAACAGCCACACCAGCAGGGCGCCGATGTAGCCGAACTGGGGCCGCGACTGGATCATCTGCGGCAGACCCAGCTGGGGGCCCTGGGCCGAGTGGAAGGCCATGAAGAAGGTGCCCAGGACGGTGCCGGTCACGATCGCGATCAGCGACCAGATGAGGTTGCCGCCCTCGGTGATGCTGATCAGGCCCACGGCGAGGGTGGCGATCTGGGCGTTCGACATGAACCACAGCGGGCCCAGGTGCCACAGCTTGCCGTGGCGCTCGTCGAGCGGAACGTAGTCGATGGAGCGGATCTCCAGCCCCGACACCCGCGGTTCCGATGTTGTGGTCACGGCACCTCCAGAGTGTTCCATCCACCCCTGTGGCCGGATTCTTTCCCTGGAATCGTCTGGTCAAAGGTGGCATTGCCGACCCTTGACCAGACAATCCCTCCTGGTCAGACCGCCGGGCTCGGGAAGGTGGGGTACTCCACCCCGGAGACGTGCTGGACGACCCGGATGACCTGGCAGGAGTAGCCGAACTCGTTGTCGTACCAGAGGTAGAGGATGGCGTTGTCACCCTCCACCTTGGTGGCACCCGCGTCGATGATCGAGGCGTGCCGCGAGCCGATGAAGTCGCTGGAGACCGCGTCGGGGGCGGTGGTGAAGTCGATCTGGCGCCTGAGCGGCGAGGTCAGCGACACCTTGCGCAGGTGGTCGAGGACCTCCTCGCGGTCGGTCTCGCGGGCGAGTTGGAGGTTGAGGATCGCGATCGAGACGTCCGGCACCGGAACCCGGATCGAGCTGCCCGTGATCCGCGCCTTCAGATCCGGCAGCGCCTTGGCGACGGCTGAGGCGGCACCGGTCTCGGTGATGACCATGTTCAGCGGCGCCGAGCGGCCACGGCGGTCGGCCTTGTGGTAGTTGTCCAGCAGGTTCTGGTCGTTGGTGAACGAGTGCACGGTCTCCACGTGGCCGCGCAGCACGCCGTACTCGTCGTCCATCGCCTTCAGCGGCGGCACGATCGCGTTGGTGGTGCAGGAGGCGCAGGACAGGATCTGCTCGTCGGGCTTGATCGTGTCGTGGTTGACGCCGTGCACGATGTTCGGGACGTCGCCCTTGCCCGGCGCGGTCAGCACGACCTTGTCGATGCCGGGACGAAGGTGCTGGGACAGGCCCTCGCGGTCGCGCCACTTGCCGGTGTTGTCGATCAGGATCGCGTTGTTGATGCCGTACGCCGTGTAGTCGATCTCGGAGGGGTCGCCTGCGTAGATCACCTTGATCGCGTTGCCGTTGGCGAAGATCGTGCTCGACGCCTCGTCCACGGTGATCGTGCCCTGGAACTGGCCGTGGATGGAGTCCCGGCGCAGCAGCGAGGCCCGCTTGACGAGATCCTCGGGGGCCCGCTCGCCGCCGCCGCGCACGACGATCGCGCGCAGCCTCAGGCCGTTGCCGGAGCCGGCCTTCTCGATCAGCAGGCGGGCCACGAGCCGGCCGATGCGGCCGAAGCCGTAGAGGACGACGTCGCGTCCGACGCCGCCCTCGATCTTGTCGGCGCCGGTGGCCCCGGCGACGGCCTCGGCGGTGAACGCCTCCACCGTCAGGCCCCGGTCGTCGTCCTTGTAGGTCGCGGCCAGCATGCCGATGTCGATCTGCGAGGGGCCGAGGTCGAGCGTCGTCAGCGCCTGCAGGAAGGGCAGGGTCTCGGTGACCGAGAGCTCCTCGCCGGCAATCTGCCGGGCGAAGCGGTGGGTCTTGAGGATGCTCACCACCGACTTGTTCACCAGGGAGCGGCTGTGCAGCAGGACGGTGACGTCCCGCTCGCGGTGCAGCTTCCCGATGATCGGGATCATCGACTCCGCGATCTCCTCGCGGGTCTTCCAGTTGGTGAACGAGTCGTCGTTGACAGTCACAGATTCATCTTTCGAGCTAGGCAGCGCTCATATGTTAAACCCCTCATGTTTCGATACTTCGAACGGGGGTGCCAGGCGGTGAACGAGGAGTGAATCGAGACGATTCGGCTCCCCGTCCGTACCTCACGGTCATGGGGCCTGCCCGCCCCGCCGACCGCCACCGGAACCGATCGAGGGACACCACCACCATGAACGCAACCGCAGCCATCGGCGTGACCGGCCTGGGGGTCATGGGCCGCAACCTGGCGCGCAACTTCGCCCGCCGCGGGTACACCGTCGCCGTCCACAACCGCACGGCCGGCCGCACGCGCGCGCTGATGGAGGTGTACGGCGACGAGGGCTCCTTCGTCCCCGCCGAGACAGCCGAGGAGTTCGTCGCCGCCCTCGAACGCCCCCGCCGTCTGATGATCATGGTGCAGGCGGGCGCCGCCACCGACGCGGTCATCGCGGAGTTCGCCCCGCTCCTGGAGCCCGGCGACATGATCATCGACGGCGGCAACGCCCACTTCGCCGACACCCGCCGCCGCGAGGCCGCCCTGCGCGAGCGCGGCCTGCACTTCGTCGGCGCCGGCGTCTCCGGAGGCGAGGAGGGCGCCCTGGAGGGGCCGTCCGTCATGGTCGGCGGCTCGGCGGAGTCGTACGACGTGCTCGGCCCGATGTTCGAGACCATCAGCGCCAAGGTCGACGGCGAGCCGTGCGCCGCCCACATCGGCAGCGACGGCGCCGGACACTTCGTCAAGATGGTCCACAACGGCATCGAGTACGCCGACATGCAGCTCATCGCCGAGGCGTACGACCTGCTGCGCCAGGTCGCCGGATACACCCCGGCCGAGATCGCGGACGTCTTCCGCCGCTGGAACGCCGGCCGGCTGGGCTCCTACCTGGTCGAGATCACCGCCGAGGTCCTCGCCCACACCGACCCGGAGACCGGCGCCCCCTTCGTCGACGTCGTGGCCGACGCCGCCGGACAGAAGGGCACCGGCCGCTGGACCGTGCAGACCGCCCTCGACCTCGCCTCCCCGGTCACCGCCATCGCCCAGGCCACCTTCGCCCGCGCCGCCTCCGGCCAGAGCGAACTGCGCGCCGCCTACGCGGGCCTGCCCGGCGGCACCCGGCCCCACCTCAGCCGCACCGAGGCCGAACGCTTCGCCTCCCAGGTCGAGCACGCCCTGTACGCGTCCAAGGTCATCGCCTACGACCAGGGCCTGAAGATGATCCAGGACGCGGCCGCCGAGTACGGCTGGAAGATCGACCTCGGCACCGTCGCAAGGATCTGGCGCGGCGGCTGCATCATCCGCGCCTCCTTCCTCGACCGCATCCGCACCGCCTACGCCGCCGACCGCGAACTGGTCAGCCTGCTGGGCGAGATGGAGTTCGCCATGGAGATCACCGACGCGCAGGTGCCCTGGCGGGAGACCGTCGCCTCCGCCGCCCGCCGCGGCATCCCCGTCCCGGCGTTCTCCGCCGCGCTCGCCCACTACGACACCCTGCGCGCCGACCGCCTGCCCGCCGCCCTCCTGCAGGGCCAGCGCGACTACTTCGGCGCCCACACCTACCGGCGCACCGACCGCCCCGGCGCCTTCCACACCCACTGGGCCGCCCCGAACCGCCCGGAGACCCCCGCCTGACCCACACCGGGCGTGGCCCTCGGGCCGAACCGGTCGGTCTCGAGGGCCTGATCCACATCAAGCGCGGACTCGGCACGGCCGCCTGGCGCTCGTCGCCCTGGCGGCCCTGACCGCCCCGCCGCCCACACCACCGACAAGGTGCCTGCCACCGCACGACCAAGAAGGACCGGACCGACCCGGCGACCGGACGCGTGTGGAACGGGTCGGGATTCACAGCCGGGGCGCGACCCCGAACCGCGGGCCGAGAGCCGGCTCGTCGCCGCCCGCCAGCTCCGTCACCCGGCGGTGCACCTGCGTCAGATCGTCCAGCAGATAGCGTGTCTCGTCCTTGGGCAGCCGCGCGGTGCGGGCGATCTCCTCCAGGTGGACGGGCATGCCGCCGTGCCGCCGCTGGGCCGCGACGAGGGCCTGGAAGACCTGCTCGTGACGGTCGCTGTTGTCGATCATCGGATTGCTTCCTGTGGGGGTTCGTCCGGCCCTACGGGTAACCACCCCGCCCAAGGTCATCACACGCCGGTCACTTGATCCTTGACGCCCCCACGCACCCGACCTAGCCTCCCCTGGTCACGTCTGGACACGTCTGGACAGGTAGGTCGACCATGGCAGACCCCTCGGATTTCCCCGACAACAAATCCACGGCCGGCCGCCTCCAGGTGGAGACGCACGGCCTCGACGTCATCGGCGACGCCGAACGCAAGGGCACCCCGCGCACCCTGTTCTGGCCCTGGTTCGGCGCCAACGTCTCGATTCTGGGCCTGAGTTACGGCGCCTTCGCGCTCGGCTTCGGAATCTCCTTCTGGCAGGCGCTGATCGCCGGCGTGATCGGCATCGTCTTCTCCTTCCTGCTGTGCGGCTTCATCGCCGTCGCAGGAAAACGCGGCTCCGCACCGACGATGGTGCTCGGCCGGGCCGCCTACGGGGTGCGCGGCAACCGGCTGCCCTCGGTCATCTCCTGGGTGCTCACCGTCGGCTGGGAGACCGTGCTGTGCGCGCTCGCCACCATGGCCACCGCCACCGTCTTCGGGCGGCTCGGCTGGGGCGGCGGCACCGGGACCAAGGTGGTCGCCCTGGTCCTCGTCGGCGCACTGACCGTGGTCGGCGGAGTGATGGGCTTCGACCTGATCATGCGACTGCAGACCCTGATCACCGTCGTCACCGGTGCGCTCACCGTCGTCTACATCGGGCTGGTCGCCGACCACATCCACTGGAACACCGTCAGCGCGATCCCGGCGGGTTCCGCCCAGGAGTTCATCGGCGCGCTGGTGTTCATGATGACCGGCTTCGGACTGGGCTGGGTCAACGCGGCCGCCGACTACTCCCGCTATCTGCCACGCCGTTCCTCCAGCCGGGGCGTGATCGGCTGGACCACCTTCGGGGCCTCCCTGGCACCCCTGCTCCTGCTGGTCTTCGGCCTGCTGCTGGCCGGCTCGTCCACCAAGCTGAACACGGCCGTCGCCGCCGACCCCATCGGCGCGCTCACCACCATCCTGCCCACCTGGTTCCTGGTCCCCTTCGCCGTGGTCGCCGTGCTCGGACTGGTCGGCGGCGCTGTCCTCGACATCTACTCCTCCGGCCTCGCCCTGCTCTCGGCGGGCATCCGGATCCCCCGCTATCTGGCCGCCTTCGTCGACGGCGTCCTGATGATCGCGGGCTCCGTCTACATCGTCTTCTTCGCCGACGACTTCCTCGGCCAGTTCATGGGCTTCCTCACCACGCTGGGTGTCCCCATCGCCGCCTGGTGCGGCATCATGCTCGCCGACCTGCTGCTGCGCCGGCGCGACTACGACGAGGGCGACCTCTACCGGCCCTCGGGCCGCTACGGCGACGTACAACCCGTTCCGCTGCTGCTGACCGTCATCGCCACGGCCCTCGGCTGGGGCCTGGTCACCAACGCGGCTGCGAGCTGGCTCACCTGGCAGGGCTATCTGCTCGACCCCTTCGGCCTCGGCGGCAAGTCCGGCGCCTGGGCCTACGCCAACCTCGGCGTCCTCGCCGCGCTCGCCCTCGGCTTCCTCGGCACACTCGCCCTCGGCCGCGCCCGCGTCCACGCCCAGGAGGCACTGGCGCCGAGCCCCACGGACGCGGGGGCCGCCGTATGAGCGGCGGCCTGCTCGCCGTCATCGACATGCAACGCGTCTTCGCCGAACCGGACAGCCCCTGGGCCGCGCCGCGCTACGCCGAGGCCGCGGCGGGCGTACGACGCCTGCTGCCGGCCTTCGGCGACCGGGTCACCTTCACCCGCTTCCTGGCCCCCGCGAAACCCGAGGGCGCCTGGCGGTCCTACTACGACCGCTGGCCGTTCGCGCTCCAGCCGCCGGATGCCCAACTCTGGTCCCTGACCGAGGACTTCGCCCCCCACTCCCGCCACACCCTGGACGCCACGACCTTCGGCAAGTGGGGCCCGGACCTCGCCCGCCACCTAGGTTCGGCGGGCCGCCTCGTTCTGACCGGCGTCAGCACCGACTGCTGCGTCCTGTCCACCGCCCTCGCCGCCGCCGACGCGGGGGTCGAGGTCGTGGTGGTCACGGACGCGTGCGCGGGAGCGGACGACGCGGCACACGCGCGGGCACTGCAACTCATGGAGTCCTACGGCCCGTTGATCCGCCTGACCACGGTCACCGAACTGCTCGCGGAGGCGGGGTGAGCCGCATGCCGTGACCACGCCCCGGCGTACGTGGAGTGGTTCCTCGAGGCGTTCGGCGCGCGCCGGGACTGCGACGCGTCCGTACTGCCGTTGTCCCAGCGGGACTTGGACGACTTCGGGAGGCCTACGAGCAGGGCACGCTGCTGTGCGGCACCAGCGCCGGCGCCAACTGCTGGGCTGAGGCCTCCCACACCGACTCCTTCGGTCCCCTCACCCACCTCCGGGACGGGCTGGGGCTGCTGTCCGGCTCGGTCTGCCCTCACTACGACGGCGAACCGGGCCGGCGCCCCTCCTTCCGGGCGGCCGTGGCGGACGGCTCGCTGCCGGGCGGATGGACGCTGGACGACGGGGCCGGGCGCTGTTCCTGGACGGCGAGCCGGCGGAAACGGTGTCGGTGGCGCCCGGTGCTCATCTGTACCGGGTGGAGCAGGACGGACGCGGGGGCGTTCATGAGCGGGTCGTCGGCGGGGGTTCGCTGGTGTGAGGGGCTCGGCCCGATTCCGGCGGGGCCTGCTCGGCGATCACATTCCGCCGACTTCCGAGGCCGTCGAGCGCTGGTGGCCGGCCCGTGGATTCTCCCGGTGGCAGGGGAATGGGCTGCTCCGGATCGGGTACGCGACCCGGAGCCGTGCCCGGAGGCGATCTTGTTCCGGGCGTGCCGTACGACCGTCGCTACCAGGGGATCTGCCATGGAGACACCTGCCCACGAGAACAACCCCACACCGGCACGGCAGGCGCTCGACGCGCTGGCCGTGAACACCGACGACACGGTGGCGCTGGACACGCTGGCCGGCAGCGAGGTCCTCGTCCCGGTACCGGACGACGCGAACCAGGACGACGCCACCGACCCCTCGGCCGTTGCGCTGCCCGTCCTGGAGCAGCCGGACGGCGACCCGGTGGTACCCGTGTTCACCTCGGAGGTGGAGATGGCCGAGTTGCTGCCCTTCGTCTCCCGCTACCGCCTGGTCCCGCTGGGCGCCCTCGCCTCCCAGTGGCCGGCCGACGAACTGTCCCTGACGATCGACGCGGGCTCCGAGCACCCGCTGACCCTCACCTCGGAAGGCGTGCGCACCCTGCTCGCGCGACCCTGAGCCCTGAGCCGCGAACGCTCCCGTGCTCGCATGTGGCCGGAGTTTTCGCCCGGCCCTGAGCCGGTGCCGGGGAAGCTTGCGTGCTTGCGTGCGGCCGGAGTTTTCGCCTGGCCCTGAGATCCGAGCCGCAAGCACTCGCGCGGCCGGAGCGTGAACGGCACCGACCCCGTTCAGCCCCGGACGCGTGCGGCAGCCGGGGCCGACGATACGGCTGGTGCGGTGTCGTAGGACGTACGGCGACGGGCCGCGGATGATGGCGGATCGTGGCATGTAACGGCGGCGTGCCGACGGACCGGGACCGCTTCGGTCGGTCTCCTCGTGCGCTGACGAAACTGATCGCCGGTCGCCGCGCGGGCCACAATGTCCGCATGGGATGGATCTCCGGCGTGGCCGGCGGGCTGCTGCTGGCGGTCCTGGTCGGCAGCGTCCTGCGCACCCTCGTGGTGCCGCGCGGCCTGTACTCGATGCTGGTGTACCGGCTGTGGTGGCTGCTGCGCCGCCTGCTGCGGCTCGCCGCGCCCGGCGGGGGATACGACGCCATAGACCGCGCCCAGACCTGGCTCGCGCCCCTGATGCTGATCGGCATGCTCACCACCTGGCTGGGCGGCGCGCTGCTCGCCTTCGGCCTGCTGCTGCACGCCCTGTCCGGGCTGTCCTGGGGCAGTTCCTTCCGTGAGGCCGGCTCCAGCCTGCTCACCCTCGGTTTCGCCAGCGGCGACCGGCTGCGGCTGTCCGCGCTCGACTTCGTCGCGGCGGCCACCGGACCCGTCCTGATCGCCCTGCAGATCGCCTACCTGCCCACGCTGTACGCCGCCTACAACCGCCGCGAGCTGGAAGTGACCCTGCTGCAGTCACGGGCCGGCGAGCCCGCCTGGGGTCCGGAGATCCTGGCCCGGCAGTGGCTGGTCGACACCGAGACCGCGCTGCCGGAGCTGTACCGGGCGTGGGAACGGCTGGCCTCCGACATCGGCGAGAGCCACTCCGCGTACCCGGTGCTGATGGCGTTCCGCTCGCCCCGCCCGTACCGGCACTGGCTGGTCGGCCTGGTCGCCGTGATGGACGCGGCGGCCGTCCAGCTCGCGCTCACCCCGCGCACCGCCCCGCCGGCCGCCCGCCTGGTGCTGCGCGCCGGTTTCACCGCCCTGCGCGACATGGCCCGCGCCCAGCGCCTCCCCTTCGACCCCGACCCCGCCCCGGACGCCCACATCCGGCTGACCTATGTGGAGTTCGAGGCCGCGGCGGCCATGCTGGAGGCGGCGGGTTTCCGCGCCGAACGCCCCACCGAGGAGGCCTGGCCGCACTTCCACGGCTGGCGCGTCAACTACGAGGCCATCGCCTACGAGCTGTGCCGCCGCTGCGACGCCGTACCCGCGCTGTGGACCGGGCCGCGCGACTTCGACTCGACGCCCGTTCCGCCGCGCCGTCCCGCGGACCGCAGGCCCGGCGAGGGGCGGCCCGAGCTGCCTCCGGCCGGCTGAGCCGGGTGACGGTGTCAGAAGGCGACCGCGGTGGCGAGGCAGAGGAGGCCGAGAACGAACACGGCGGCGAGCAGACCGATCACGGTCGTGCCCCGGCGGTGGCGGCGGCCGACAGCGGGAAGGTGACGCCTGTCAGTTCCTCGGAGACGGTCCACAGCCGGCGGGCGGTCGACGGGTCGCTGGCCGCCGCCGAGCGGCCCACCAGGGTGGGGGCACCGCGCATCTCGCCGAGACCGTCCGGTCCGACGTAGCTCGCACCGGGCAGGTCCTGGACGGCGGCGTAGAGCGTGGGCAGGGCGCCGGCCTTGTTGTCCTGGGCGACGAAGCGGTTGCCGACCCGCATGAAGAGCCGCCGCAGGGCGCTGCCGTCGTGGCTCTGGAGGTTGGTGGCGGCCCAGCCCGGGTGCGCGGCCGTGGCACGTACGGCCGAACCGCTCTCGGTCAGGCGGCGCTGGAGTTCCAGGGTGAACAGCAGGTTGGCCAGCTTGGACTGGCTGTAGGCCTTCATCGGGGCGTACTCGCCGGTGAGGTTGAGGTTGTCGAAGTGGATACGGGGGCTGCCCGGCATCCGGTGGGCGCCGGAGGAGACGGTCACCACCCGGTCGGTGATGTGCGGCAGCAGCAGGTTCGTCAGGGCGAAGTGGCCCAGATGGTTGGTGCCGAACTGCGTCTCGAAGCCGTCCTTCGTGGCGGATTCGGGGATGTTCATGACGCCGGCGTTGTTGACGAGCAGGTCCAGGTCGCCCTGCCAGCCCGCGGCGAATTCGCGCACGGAGGCGAGATCGGCGAGGTCGAGCCGGCGGACCTCCACGCTGCCGTGTACGCCGGCCGCCGCGGCCGCTCCGCGCTGGGGGTCTCGTACTGCGAGCACCACGTGCGCGCCCGCGCCGGCGAGCGCCTCGACGGTGGCGATGCCCAGCCCGCTGTTGGCGCCGGTGACGACGGCGGTGCGGCCGGTCTGGTCGGGGATGTCGGTGACGTTCCACTTGCTGGATGCAGTAGTCATGTCAACGAATGTAGGCGTTGCCAACAATGCTGTCAATGCCAACAATAGTGACGCCGCCAACAATGCTGTCGCCGCCAACAAAGCTGACCATGACAACAATGTAGGCGGAATAAACATGACCGGTACACTGACGCCCATGCACACCCGCACACGCAGCTACCACCACGGAGACCTGCGCGCCGCGCTGCTGACCCGCGCCGAGGAGACGTTGAGGGAGAAGGGGCCCACCGCCCTGTCGCTCCGGGAACTCGCCCGCGACCTGGGCGTCAGCCACGCGGCGCCCAGCCGCCACTTCAAGGACAAGCAGGCACTGCTGGACGCCCTGGCCCAGACCGGCTTCGAGCGGCTGCACGAGACGCTGGAGGCGTCACAGGAGGGTGTGGGGGAGGCGTTCGCGGAGCGCCTCGACGGGATGTTCCGGGCGTACATCGGATTTGCCCTGGACAACCCCGCGCTCCTGGAGCTGATGTACGCACTCAAGCACGCCCCCGAGGCCTCCGCGGAGCTGGTCGAGGCGACCCGGCGCTGGTCGGAACTCCTCGAGCGGGTGATCGACGAAGGGCAGCGCCGCGGTGAGGTCCGCAAGGGGGAACTGGAGCGCGTGGGCGTGCCGATCTTCGCGGCCCTGCACGGCTACGCCGAGCTCGCGGCCACCGGACATCTGCCCCCGGAGGTCCACGAGCACGGCCTGGACGAGGTGATCGCCTTCACCCTGCGCGGCTGCGCCCCGGACGGGGCGTGAGCGGGGCGGGTCTCAGCCCAACATGCGCTGAAGAGCCGCCCGTTGCAGCGGCAGAACCTCGGCGTGCAGGTCGCGGCCCTTGCGGGTGAGGGTGACATACACGCCGCGCCGGTCCTCGACGCACACGGAGCGCTCCAGCAGGCCGTCCTTCTCCAGCCGGGCGATGAGCCGGGACAGCGCGCTCTGGCTGAGATGGACCCGGCCGACCAGGTTCTGCACCCGGCACTGGTCACCCTCCCGGGGTGCCTCGGACGCGAGGAGGTCGAGCACCTCGAAATCGCTCGCGCCCAGGCCGTGCGGGTGCAGCACCCGGTCGATCTCGCACATCGTGCGCGCGTGCACGGACAGGATGTCCCGCCACTTCTCCTCGAGCCCGGCCCCGGCCGTCTTTACTGCCATACCCGCACGGTAACACCGAATGAGCCATTCGTTGAGTGTGCAACCAATGCGGGTGCATGCAGCGCGGCCTTCGTCAGGCGGCCGGGTCCTCGAGCAGCCCGATCAGATTGCCGTCCGTGTCCTTGAGCGAGGCGATCAGCCGGCCGTTGCCGACGTCCCGGACGTCCTGCACGATCTCCGCACCGGCCTCCACCAGCGCGGCCAGCCGGCCACGGATGTCGGTCACGTGCCAGTACGGCACCGGCCCGGTCAGGCCCTGAGCGTGACCGTTGGGGTCCAGGCCGACGTCCTGCCCGGCGTCCTTGAAACCGACGTAGTACGGCTCGTCCGCGTACGGCTCCACCTCCAGCAGGGCGCTGAAGAGGGCCTTCGCCCGGTTGATGTCCTTGACGGGGTAGATGATGGTCTTCAGGCCGGCAGTCATGACGGACTCCTCCCTGTCCGGTGGTCCGACGGGTTTCCGTCGGTGGTTTCACGCTAGGGCGGGGGAGCGGGATGTGGCTTCTCGGATCCTGACCGGTTGCGCCGAGCGTGCTCAGCGCTCCGCCACCAGCAGCCGGTAACCGACGTCGACACTGTCCCGCGCGAGCAGATCCGCATGCCGGGCGTGCCAGCGGCCCGAGGACAGATCGGCGGCTAGCCGCGCCAGCCCGGGCGCCAGCACGTCCTCCCCGGTCTGGGCGAGCAGGGAGATACCGGCCCGTACCCGCGGATCCAGGTAGGCGTGCGGACGACGCCAGAAGGCGGCGCCGAAACCGTCCGTGCAGTCGTACGGGACCGGCACGGGCTCCAGGCGCGCCCCGCCCAGCCAGGCGGTCAGCCGGTCGACGGGAAGGGCCCGGGCGTCGTCGAAGACGGCGACCTCGGGAAGGTACTCGCGCACCAGCCAGAACCGCTCGCGGAAGACCTCCTGGTCCCAGGTCAGCACCACGATCCGACGCCGGGCGACCCGACACAGCTCGGCGACCCCGGCCGCCGGATCACTCCAGTGGTGGACGGTCAGCAACGCCATCACCGTGTCGGCGGCACCGTCCCGCAACGGCAGACGCTCGGCGACCGCGCGCACCGCCGGGGCGGAACCGGGCGGGCGCTGGCCGACCATCACCCGGCTCGGCTCCACCGCGAGCACCGTGCACGCCGGCTCGTAGGAACCGGTACCGGCCCCCACGTTGACCACGTCCGTGGCGTCCCCGAGCGCGGCGTGGATCCGCGCGGCGATCCGCGGATCCGGCCGCCGGGTCAGGCCGTACGTCGTACCGAGCGAGTCGTAGAGGGCCATGGCCCTCAGTATGCGAAGCGACCGGCACACCGAGGGCCCGTTGGCGACGTTACGTCGAGTCCCGCTTCACCAGCTCCGTCGGCAGGATCACCGCCGCCGCGTCCTCACCCCCGATCTGCGCCAGCAGCACCCGCACCATCTCGGCGCTGATGCGGTCGTAGGGCTGACGGATCGTGGTCAGGGCAGGGGTGGCCTCTGTCGCCGCGCTGGAGTCGTCGAAGCCGCCCACGGCGACGTCCTCGGGCACCCGGCGGCCCGCCCGGCGCAGCGCCGCGAGCGCGCCCTGCGCCATCAGGTCCGAGGCCACGAACACGGCGTCCATGTCCGGGGCCTGCGCCAGCAGCCGCTCGGTGCCCGCGTCACCGCTGGCCCGGCTGTAGTCCCCGGAGACGACGAGCCGCTCGTCGATCTCGATGCCCGCCTCCGTCAACACCTCCCGGTAACCGGCGAGACGGTCCACGCCACCGGGCAGATCCAGCGGACCGGTGACCATGCCGATGCGCCGACGCCCCAGGGACAGCAGATGGCGCACCATGTCCCGGGCCCCGTCCCGGTCGTCCGCCGCCACGTAACTCACCTTCGACCCCGGCCCCATGGGCTTGCCGCACTGCACCAGCGGCACCCCCGCCTTGCGCAGCTCCTCCGCGACCGGGTCCCCGGAGTGACTGGAGACCAGCAGCACCCCGTCCACATGCCCGGCGGTGATGTACCGCGTGATACGCCGCCGTTCGTCCTTGGTGCCCGCCAGCATCAGCAGCAACGGGATGTCGTGCGCGGCCAGCGCCTGCGTGCAACCACTCAGCAGGACATTGAAGTTGGGATCCTCGAAGAACCGCTCCTGGGGCTCCGTCAGCAGAAACCCGACCGAGTCCGAACGCCCGGTGATCAGCGACCGGCCGGCTGGTCCGAGTACGGCGACACCGGCGCCTCGTACACCGAGTCCGGTGGCCACAGCGGCGGTTACCGCCTGTCCCACTACTCGTCCTCCGCCTACAAGGTGGAGACTTACCAGTACCTGTCGGGGCTGACCAACGGCAGTTACACGCTGACCGCCTGGGTCCGCTCCAGCGGTGGGCACACCCAGGCGGGCCAGCCGGCGTGGATGAACGCGGTCGCAGCCATCGTGGAGGCGGTCCCCGACCACAAGGGGCTGGGCGTCTTCTACTGGGAGGCCACCTGGACCGCGGTCACCGGCAACGGCTGGGACCCGGCCGACCCCACCTCCGGCAACGGCTGGGAGAACCAGGCGCTGTTCGACTACAACGACAGGGCCACATCGGCCATGAGCTGGTTCAGCCACCGCTGAGCCGACGAGCCGAGGGCCCGGTCGCAGGGGAGCGGCCGGGCCCTCACCCCTCACGCCCGGTACCTGCGCGGGAGGTACTCACCGTGCTCCTCCTCGTCCTCCTCGTCGAGCTCGTCCGTGTACCCGAAGCGCTCACACAGCAGCCGCCCCACCAGGGCACCGCCGTACACGACGAAGCCGACGCCGACCAGCCAGGACTCCACGACCAGGATGGTGCCCATGGGGCCGTAGCTGACCGCGTTGGTGACCAGCAGGGGAGTGAACACGAGGTAGGAGAACCAGCGCAGACCCACCAGGCCCGCCATGGTGGCGAGGGCGCCGGGCAGCAGATGGCGCCACTGCACCTGGCGGTGGAGCAGGAAGTGCGGCCCCCACCAGAAGAACAGCACGCCGATGGCCAGGCTGAGCACGATGCGCGGCGGTCCCTGCAGGACGTTCCGGGTCTGCACCTGCGCGTACACGTACATCATCAGGACGACCAGCCACACCACCTGCTGCCAGAGCCGGTGCCAGGGGCCGGCGTACGGCTTCCAGATCCGTTCGTAGCCGCTCTGCACGCTGGAGGCGAAGGACAGGCCGAACAGGGCCAGCAGCGCGATGCTCCAGGCGCTGGTGGTGCTGATCACCCGCTTGGGCGGGCCGAAGACGCTGGTCAGCGCGTGGGCGGAGCGGCCGGACAGGTCCATGCCGTCCACCAGCCACAGCGCGAACCCGCCGTGTCCCAGCGGGTCCGCCGCCGCGACCACGATCAGCAGCGGCGCGAGCGTGACCAGGGCCAGGGTCGCGAACCCCATGGCCCGGTGCAGCAACTCCAGCTCCTTGCCCCGCCTGTGCAGTTCGGCAAGCCCCAGCCGATGCCACCAGGCGGCCGACCGTGACATGGGGACCACCCCTTCTGGATTCCGGTACGCCTTCACGCGCATGGTCCGGTGGGGACACTGGGGGCGATGTCCAGAGTGGCCCCGAAACCCCGAAGGTAAACCTGATCGGGTGACGCGGTACCCGGTGTGCCGTCGTCCGCATGGCAGCGTGAACCGTCCGACCTCGTCGAGGAGCTTTCCATGGAGCGTGCCACCGAACTCGTCCCGCTGCGGTACGTCGCCATCGGCGGCCGGGGCCCCGAGGACGTCGTCGCCGACGCCCGCGGCCGGGTGCTGACCGGAGTGGAGGACGGCCGCATCCTGCGCGTCGACGGTCTCACCGGGCCGGGGCCGGCCCGTGTGGAGGTGCTCGCCGAGACCGGGGGCCGCCCCCTCGGCCTCGAACTCCTTCCCGACGACGTCCTGTTGGTGTGCGACGCCGAGCTGGGGCTGCTGCGGGTCGATCTGCGCGAGGGCATCGTCCGGATCCTCGCCGACTCGGTGGCGGGGGAGCGGCTGCGGTTCTGCAGCAACGTGGTGGCCCTGTCCGACGGCAGCGTCTGCTTCACCGTCTCCAGCCGCCGCTATCCCCTGGACCAGTGGATCGGCGACATCGTCGAACACACCGGCACCGGCCGGCTGCTGCGCCTGGCGCCCGGCAGTGAGCGCCCCGAAGTGCTGATGGAGGGGCTGCAGTTCGCCAACGGTCTGGCGCTGAGCGCCGACGAGTCCTTCCTGGTCGTGGCCGAGACCGGCGCCCGCCGCCTCACCCGCTACTGGCTCACCGGGCCGCGGGCCGGACACGGTGAGCCCTTCACTGAGAACCTGCCCGGCATGCCCGACAACATCTGGCGCGCCGCCCCCGACGGACCCATCTGGGTCTCCCTGGCCGGCCCGCGGGTCCCCCCGCTCGACCTGCTGCACCGCGCCGCCCCGGCCGTGCGCGGCGCCGCTGCCCGCGTCGCCGTCCACGCCCCCTACCGCCCCACCGGCACCGTCGGCGTCCTCGCGGTCGACGACCGGGGCGGGATCGTCCATCACCTCGCCCGCCGCCGCTCCGGCTACCGCTTCGTCACCAGCGTCTGCGAGGCCGCCGGTCACCTGATCCTGGGCAGCCTGTGGGAGCGGGGCCTCGCGGTCTGCGAGCGACCGGCCCCGAAATGACCTCGGCGCGGCCCGGGCGCTACCCTGTAGCCCGGCCGCGACCCCTCGCGGCGCGGCGGTGGGGCCCGCCGTACCCCAACCGCGGCTGTGGTGCCGCCAACGGTCCCTACTTGCGAAGGAGCGGCGCCCGCACGCCCGGGCCCCGGCGAGTAGGAGACGTACGACATGACTGCCCCGGAAGCCGAGAGCCTGCGCGCCCGCCCCCGTACCCCGCGACCGCCCGCCTGGCGTACCCAGGCGCCCGTCGTCGCGGTGGTCGCGCTCGGCGGCGCGATCGGCGCCACCGGACGGTACGCGCTCTCCCTGTGGTGGCCGACCGGGCCCGGCGGCTTCCCCTGGGCGACCTTCTGGACCAACGTCGTCGGCTGCGCCGTGATCGGCGTGTTCATGGTCGTCATCACCGACGTGTGGGCCGCCCACCGCCTGGTGCGCCCCTTCTTCGGCACCGGCGTGCTCGGCGGCTTCACCACCTTCTCGACCTATGCCGTCGACATCCAGAAACTGGTCGACGCCGGCCATCCCCGCAGCGGGCTGGCCTACCTCGCCGCGACCCTGCTCGCGGCCCTTTCGGCGGTGTGGCTCGCGGTGGCCGCGGCCCGCCGCGTCCTGAAGTGGAGGCAGCCATGACGAGGCTGACCGGCAGCGCCCTGCGCGTGACCGTCTTCATCGGCGAGAACGACACCTGGCACCACAAGCCCCTCTACTCCGAGATCGTGCACCGCGCCCACGCGGCCGGCCTCGCCGGCGCCAGCGTCTTCCGCGGCATCGAGGGCTTCGGCGCCTCCTCGCTGATCCACACCTCGCGGCTGCTGTCGATGAGCGAGGACCTGCCGGTCGCGATCGTCGTCGTGGACACCGAGGAGCGGGTCCGGGCCTTCCTTCCGCAGCTCGACGAACTCGTCGACGAGGGTCTGGTGATCCTCGACGACTGCGAGGTCATCCGGTACGTCGGCCGCACGGACGAACCAGGCAAAACAGTCACGAAGGGTAAGAAGTCGTTGTGAACTGGCTGTTGGTCGTCGCGGGCGCCGTGATCGGCGCTCCGCTGCGGTATCTGACCGACCGGGCGGTCCAGTCGCGGCACGACTCCGTCTTCCCCTGGGGCACCTTCCTGGTGAACGTCTCCGGCTGCTTGATCCTGGGCCTGCTGACCGGTGCGGTGGCCGAGGGGGTCACCGGAAGTCATCTGCAGCTGCTGCTCGGAACGGGCCTGTGCGGGGCCCTGACGACGTACTCGACCTTCTCGTACGAGACCCTGCGCCTGTCCGAGACCGGTGCGGGGCTCTACGCTGCCGCCAACGTCGTCGGGAGTGTGGCGGCGGGCCTCGGCGCGGCATTTGTCGGGGTGGCGCTCGCCCGGGCCCTGTGGGCCGGGTGACGTGACCCCGCGCGCGTAGTAAGACTGTCTACAGCACTGTCGACCAACCTTCTCAGAACTGGATTCCATGAGCGTCATCAACGTCGGTCAGGCCGCCGTCCTCGGAGTCGTCGAAGGGCTGACCGAGTTCCTTCCCGTCTCCTCCACCGGACATCTGAAGATCGCCGAGGGGCTCATGAGCATCCCCGTCGACGATGACGCCGTCGTCGGCTTCTCGGCCGTCATCCAGGTCGGCGCGATCGCGGCCGTGCTCCTGTACTTCTTCAAGGACATCGTGCGGATCTGCGCCGCCTGGGGCCGCGGGCTGGTCCACAAGGAGGAGCGTTACCACCACGACTACAAGTTCGCCTGGTGGGTCATCTACGCGACCATCCCGATCGTGATCGTGGGCCTGGCCGCCAAGCCGCTCATCGAGGGTCCGCTCGCCTCTCTGTGGGTGGTCGCCGCCTCGCTGATCGTCGGCAGTGGTGTGATGTGGGCGGCGGACCAGATGGGCCGGCACAAGCGCGGTGAGGACGACACCACCTTCAAGGACGCGATGCTGGTCGGCGGCTCGCAGATCCTCGCCCTGCTCTTCCCCGGCTTCTCCCGCTCCGGCGCCACCATGTCCACGGCCCTGATCCTGGACCTGGACCGGGTGGCCGCCACCCGGCTCTCCTTCTTCCTCGGCATCCCCGCCCTGACCGGCGCCGGCCTGTACGAGCTCAAGGACGCCCTCGGCACGGGCGTGGGCGCGGCCCCCCTCGCCGTCGGCACGGGCGTCTCCTTCGTCGTCGCCTACGCCTCCATCGCCTGGCTGCTGAAGTATGTCGCCAAGCACTCCTTCAACGCCTTCGTCATCTACCGGATCATCGTCGGCGTGCTGCTGCTCGGACTGCTGGCCACCGGCGGGCTGAGCAGCTGACCGCGGCGGGGCGCGGGGCCGTATTCAGACCCCGCGCCCCGTGAATCTCTCTTTTCGCAGCCCTTGACATCGCCCGTACGTCGCCCGGAGGATCGCACCCGTGAACCTGTCAGACAGCAAGACAGCCAGTCAGGGTCCGCGGCGCGTCAGCGCCATGGAAGCGGTCCTCGGGCATCTGCGTGCCGCCATCGAGAACGGCGACTACGCGGTGGGGGACAAGCTGCCCTCCGAGGCCGAGCTGTGCCGCACCCTCGAGGTCAGCCGGCCCGTGCTGCGCGAGGCCCTCAGGGCGCTGCAGACGATGGGCCTGACCGTCTCCAAGACCGGCAAGGGCACCTTCGTCGTCGCCAGCACCGTCGAGGACCCCACCTTCGGCGACTACGCGGCCAGCGACCTGCTGGAGGTGCGCCGCCACGTGGAGATCCCGGTGGCGGGCTACGCGGCCCAGCGCCGCACGCCCGAGGACCTGGACCACCTGGCGCACCTGCTGGAGCGCATGGAGCGGGAGACCGACACCACCTCGTGGGTCGCCCTCGACACGCTGTTCCACCTCGCCGTCGCCCAGGCCGCCCAGAACCCGGTCTTCCGCCGGGTCATCGAGGAGATCCGCGACGCACTGGCGCGTCAGTCGGCCTTCCTCAACGAACTGGGCGGACGCCGCGAGCAGTCCAACCGCGAGCACCGGGCGATCGTCGAGGCGCTGATGGACGGTTCCGAACTCGACGCGGTGGACGCCATGGCGCACCACCTCGACCGCGTCGAGACGACCCTCACCGACATCGTGCGCCCCGCGCGCACGGACCCATCCACGGAAGGCGGACCCGAGGCGTGAGCGAGCAGTCCCTGCACGAGGGCGTGCAGAAACGTTCTGGCCATGTCGACGCCGGAGACGCGGGCTACAGCAAGTCCCTGAAGTCCCGGCACGTCAACATGATCGCCATCGGCGGCGCCATCGGCACCGGCCTCTTTCTCGGCGCGGGCGGCCGGCTGGCCGACGCCGGACCCTCCCTGTTCATCGCCTACGCGGTCTGCGGCGTCTTCGCCTTCCTCGTCGTCCGCGCCCTCGGCGAACTCGTCCTGTACCGGCCCTCCTCTGGCGCCTTCGTCTCCTACGCCCGAGAGTTCCTCGGCGAGAAGGGCGCCTACACCGCGGGCTGGATGTACTTCCTCAACTGGGCGACCACCGGCATCGCCGACATCACCGCCGTGGCCACCTACACCCACTACTGGGGCATGTTCTCCGACATCCCCCAATGGTTGATCGCATTGATCGCCCTCGCCGTCGTGCTGACCGTCAACCTGATCTCGGTCAAGATCTTCGGTGAGCTGGAGTTCTGGTTCGCGATCGTCAAGGTCAGCGCCCTCGTGGTCTTCATGTGTATCGGCATCTACCTGCTGGTCACCCAGCACCCGGTCGACGGCGCGCACCCCGGCCCGGCCCTGATCACCGACAACGGCGGTGTCTTCCCCAACGGCCTGCTGCCCATGCTGCTGATCATCCAGGGCGTCGTCTTCGCCTACGCCTCCGTCGAGCTGGTCGGCGTCGCCGCCGGTGAGACCGAGAACCCCGAGAAGATCATGCCCAAGGCGATCAACTCGATCATGTGGCGCGTCGGCCTGTTCTACGTCGGCTCGGTCGTCCTGCTGTCGATGCTGCTGCCCTGGAACAAGTACAGCGCCGCCGAGAGCCCCTTCGTGACCGTGCTCTCCAACATCGGCATCCCCGCGGCCGGCGGCGTGATGAACCTCGTCGTCCTCACGGCGGCGATGTCCTCGCTCAACTCCGGCCTGTACTCCACCGGCCGCATCCTGCGCTCCATGGCCATGTCCGGCTCCGCGCCGAAGTTCACCCGCGTGATGAGCCGCAGCCAGGTCCCGTACGGCGGCATCCTGCTCACCAGCGGTATCTGTGTCCTGGGTGTCGGCCTCAACTTCGTCGTCCCGGCGGACGCCTTCGAGATCGTCCTGAACTTCGCGGCGATCGGCATCCTCTCCACCTGGGGCATGATCATGGTCTGTCACCTGCTCTTCTGGCGGAAGACCCAGAGCGGCGAACTGACCCGCCCCGGCTACCGGCTGCCGGGCTCCCCCTGGACCGAACTCGTGACGCTGGCCTTCCTCGCCTCCGTCCTGGTCCTCATGTACGCCGACGGAGGCGCCGGCCGCACCACCGTGCTGTGCCTACCGCTGATCGTCGGAGCCCTGGTCGGCGGATGGTTCGCCATCCGCCGCCGCGTCGGACGCACCACCACCCAGAACACATCGACCGGAGCCGGCGCGTGACCCACGCGCCGCTCCCTGACAAGAGGCAGTGATGTTCAGCAGTTCCGTCGCGGACGCACCCCAGATCCGCGAGCCCCTCCACGCCCCCGTCGCCCACCTGATCCGCGGCGGGGTCGTCGAGGGCATCCACTACGGTTCCGTCGTCGTCCTCGACACCGACGGGAAGGTCGCCTTCCAACTCGGCGACATCGAGGCCGCCTTCTACCCCCGCTCGGCCCTCAAGCCCGTGCAGGCCGTCGCCATGGTCCGGGCCGGACTGCCGCTCGACGGTGAACTGCTCTCCCTCACGGCGGCCAGCCACTCCGGCGAGGAACGCCACCTCGCCGGGACCCGGCGGATCCTCGAACTCGCCGGGCTGACCGAGGACGATCTGCGCAACGTCCCGGACATGCCGTTCGGCCCGGCCGTACGGGACGCATGGGTCCGGGAGGGGCGTGCGCCCTCCCGGCTCGCCCAGAACTGCTCCGGCAAGCACGCGGCGATGCTCTACACGTGCGTGCTCAACGACTGGCCCCTCGAGGGGTACCTCGACCCGTCGCACCCCTTGCAGCAGGCGATCGCCGAGATCGTCGAGGACCTCACCGGGCAGCGGATCGCGCGGGTGACGGTCGACGGCTGCGGGGCGCCTCTCTTCTCCGTCTCGCTGCACGGGCTCGCGCGGGCCGCCGCGCGGATCACCACGGCCGCCGCCGGCACGCCGGAGGCTCAGGTGGCCGACGCGATGCGTTCTCATCCCGAGATGGCTTCGGGTGCCGGGCGGGACGTCGCCGCGTTGATGGCGGCCGTGCCGGGGCTGCTCGCCAAGGACGGGTTCGAGGGAGTTCAGGTCGCCGCGCTGCCGGACGGGCGGGCCGTCGCCGTGAAGATCGCGGACGGGGCGAACCGGGCGCGGGTTCCTGTGGCCGCGGCGGCGTTGGCGTGGGCCGGCGTCGATCCCGACCTGCTTGTCGAATTCCAGGGGGAGGAGCTTCTTGGAGGCGGGCGGGCGGTGGGGTGTGTGCGGCCCGTTCGTTCGCTGGAGCCGGTTGTCGTGTCCGCTTGCGCCTAGGGCTCTGCCGGATACGCAGGTGCGCGACTGCGGGCCGGATGGGGCTGGTCGCGCCCACGCGGCGGTAGCCGCATATCAATGACGTCCCGCGCCCCTACGGGGGCGCTTCACTTCCGTACCTCAGAAAGAGGACCCTGACCCTCATGACCACCGCCGTCACCCGCAGCGAACACGATCTGCTCGGCGACCGTGATGTTCCCGCCGATGCCTACTGGGGTGTTCACACCCTCCGGGCCACCGAGAACTTTCCCATCACCGGGACTCCGATCTCCGCCTATCCGCATCTGATCGACGCGCTGGCCGCCGTCAAGGAAGCCGCGGCACTCGCCAACGAGGAACTCGGGTTGCTGGCGCCGGAGAAGGCCGCCGCCATCGTGGCGGCGTGCCGGGAGATTCGGGACGGCAGGCTGCACGATCAGTTCGTCGTCGACGTGATCCAGGGGGGTGCGGGGACCTCGACCAACATGAACGCCAACGAGGTCGTCGCCAACCGGGCGTTGGAGCTGCTGGGGCACGAAAAGGGGCAGTACCGGTTCCTGCACCCCAACGAGGACGTCAACCTGGGCCAGTCGACCAATGACGTCTACCCGACCGCCGTCAAGATAGCGACGGTGTTCGCGGTACGTGGACTGCTCAAGGCGATGGCCGTACTGCAGGACTCGTTCGCCCGTAAGGCCGTCGAGTTCCGCGATGTGCTCAAGATGGGCCGTACACAGTTGCAGGACGCGGTGCCGATGACGCTCGGTCAAGAGTTCTCCGCGTATGCCGTCATGATTGACGAGGACCGCCACCGTCTTGACGAGGCGGTCCAGTTGATCCATGAGATCAACCTCGGGGCCACCGCCATCGGTACCGGGCTCAATGCTTCCGCCGGGTACGCGGAGGCGGCCCGCCGTCATCTCGCGGCGATCACGGGGCTGCAACTGGTCACCGCCGCCAACCTGGTCGAGGCGACCCAGGACTGCGGGGCGTTCGTCCAGATGTCCGGCGTGCTCAAGCGGATCGCCGTCAAGCTGTCGAAGAGCTGCAACGACCTGCGCCTGCTGTCGTCCGGGCCGCGCGCCGGGCTCGGCGAGATCAACCTGCCGCCGGTGCAGGCGGGGTCGAGCATCATGCCGGGCAAGGTCAACCCGGTGATCCCCGAGGTCGTCAACCAGGTCGCCTTCGAGGTGATCGGCAACGACGTCACCATCACCATGGCCGCCGAGGCCGGTCAGCTCCAGCTGAACGCCTTCGAGCCGGTCATCCTGCACTCCCTGTCGGAGTCCGTCACGCATCTGCAGAGCGCCTGCCTCACCCTCGCCGAGCGGTGCGTGGACGGCATCACCGCCAACACCGAGGCGCTGCGGGCGACCGTGGAGAACTCCATCGGCCTGGTGACCGCCCTGAACCCGCACATCGGGTACACGGCCGCCACCGACATCGCCAAGGAAGCCCTCGTCACCGGGCGGGGAGTGGCCGAACTCGTCCTGGAGAAGGGTCTGTTGCCCGCCGAGACGCTCGCCGACCTGCTGCGGCCCGAGGTCGTCGCCGGCAGCGGCTCACTCCTGGTCTGACCAGCAGCTCCTGACCTGCGGCGACGCGCCGGGACCGTGCGGAGGCACAATAGTGATCATGACAACGACGTCGTCCTTCGCCTTCCAGCCGGTCCTGGAGCGCATCGCCGAGGAGATCGAACGCACGCCGGGCCGCGGCCGGCCCGCCGACTACATCCCGGCGCTCGCCGCCTGCGACCCGCGCCGCTTCGGCATGGCCGTCGCGGAGCTGGACGGGACGGTGTACGGCGTGGGGGACTGGCGCGAGCCGTTCTCCACACAGTCCATCACCAAGGTCTACACCCTCGCTCTCGACCTGGCCCGCGAGGGCGACGAACTGTGGGAGCACGTGGGTCGCGAGCCCTCCGGCAACCCTTTCAACTCCCTGGTCCAGCTGGAGTACGAGAACGGCATCCCGCGCAATCCCTTCATCAACGCGGGCGCGCTCGTCGTCACCGACCGCCTGCAGAGCCGTACTGGGGACGCGGCCGGCGAACTGCTCGGTTTCCTGCGTTCCGAGAGCGGCAACCCGGCCCTCGACTTCGACAAGGACGTAGCCGCTTCCGAGGCCGCGCACGGCGACCGCAACGCCGCGCTCGCCCACTTCATGGCGTCCTACGGCAACATCGACAACCCGGTACCGGTCCTGCTCGACCAGTACTTCCGGCAGTGCTCGATCACCGCCTCCTGCGCCGACCTCGCGCTGGCCACCACCTTCCTGGCCCGCCACGGCGTCCGCGCCGACGGCACCCGGCTGCTCACCCGCAGCCAGGCCAAGCAGGTCAACGCCGTAATGCTGACCTGCGGGACGTACGACGCGGCCGGCGACTTCGCCTACCGCGTCGGTCTGCCCGGCAAGAGCGGTGTCGGCGGCGGCATCATCGCGGTCGTGCCAGGCCGGTGCACGCTGTGCGTGTGGAGCCCGGGCCTCGATTCGCGCGGCAACTCCGTGGCCGGCGTCGCCGCCCTCGACCGCTTCACCACCCTGACCGGCCTGTCGGTGTTCTGACCGCGCCCCTGAAGTCCCCGGTCACCCCAGGAACTCGGTCAGCAACGGCGCCAGCACGGACGCGCGCCCCATCAGCCGCGCATGTGTGGTGTCCGGGAGGACGGCCAGGCGCGCCCGGGGAATGAGGCGCTGCATCTCAGCCGCGTGCTCGACCCGTACGAAGTCCGTGTCACCGACGACCAGAAGCGTGGGCGCGTCCAGGGCTCGCAGGTCGACGGCGGTCCAGGGCAGCGGGGCGTGCGCCGCCTTCGTGACCTTGGCGAGGAAGTCCTGGAAGTGCTCGGGATGCGGTGCCACGGCCGCGTACGCGTCGGCCATCTTCTGGAAGTCCGCCTGACCGGGCAGACGGGGAGAGGTGTAGTCGGGGGTGCGGACGTCGTCGTGGTAGCCGTCCTGGCGGTACGGCGTGGCGGCCAGCACCAGCCGGCCCACCCGCTCGGGATGGCGCACCGCGACCTCGAGCGCGGTCATGCCGCCGAGGCTGAAGCCGAGGAAGTCGGCCTGCTCAATGCCGAGTTCGTCCAGCAGGTCCACCACGTCCGCGGCGAGGTTCGCCACCGTCATCGCGCGCTCGGTGTCGGCCGTGTGGCCGTGTCCCTGGAGTTCGGGTGCCACGACACGACGGCCGTCGGCCAGGGCCGGTAGCACGGCCGCGAAGGACAGGTCCACGGTGAGCGCTCCGCCGTGCAGCAGCACCAGCGGCCGTCCGTCGTCGGCGCCGTGGGTCTCGTAGTACATCTCCAGGCCGTCGACCTTGGCGTAGGCGGAGCTGGCGGGCATCGTGATCACGTCCGTCCGGTGGGTGTCGGGTACCAGGAAGACCTGCCGTACGCGGCGAACTCATCGGTCTGAGGGCGCAATCACACGCCGGTCACACGCAGGTCCCCGGACCGCAGGCGGCACGTCAAGTTCCGGCCACACTGCGTTGACACGCTGAACGAGTGTTGGCCATGGCTTTCCCCGTCGATCTTCGCCGCTGTCAGGTCCTGGGCCTGGCCGGCACCGCCTTCCTCGCGCTGGGCGGTGAGACGGCCGGTGCCCTTCCCGTCCAGGAACTGCTGGCCCCCGCCAACGTCCGCGCGGCGCTGGGGCTGGTCGGTGTCTACTTCGGTGTCGTCATCCTCATAGCGGCCTGGGTGCTGCTCGGCCGGCTGGTGCGCAGCCACGAGCCGCCCAGCCCGCGCTCACTGCTGCTGGTGCTCGCCACCTGGTCGGCACCGCTGCTGATCGCGCCACCCCTGTTCAGCAGGGACGTCTACAGCTATCTCGCCCAGGGCGCCATGGTCGACGCCCACATCGACGTGTATTCCAACGGGCCCGCCCAGCTCGGCGGCCCGCTCGCGGACGAGGTCGCGCCGCTGTGGCAGCACACCGGAGCGCCGTACGGCCCGGTGTTCCTCGCCGTCGCCTCCCACCTGTCCGACCTGACCCGGGGCCAGCTCCCCGCCGGTCTCGTCGGGATGCGGCTGGTGGCGCTGCTCGGGGTCGCGCTCATGGCGGCGGCGCTGCCCCGGCTCGCGCGGCACAGCGGCGCGGATCCGGCCGCCGCACTCTGGCTCGGCGCCCTCAACCCGCTGGTCCTGCTCCATCTGGTCGCCGGCGCCCACAACGACGCGATCATGCTCGGGCTGCTCGGCGTCGGCCTGGTGGCGGCGCTGGGACGGTGGCCGATCCTGGGGGCCGTACTCGTGACGCTCGCCGCGCTGGTGAAGGCGCCCGCGGCGCTCGGGCTCGCCGCGGTGGTGGTCCTGCAGGTGCGCGCGGGGCGACGCCCGGCGAAGGCCGTGCTGACGACCGGTGTCGCCGCCGCGGGCACCACGGTCGCGGCCACGGCCGTCGCCGGAACGGGGTACGGCTGGATAGGTGCCCTCGACACCCCGGTCTCCGCGCACAACTGGGCGCTGACCAGCCTTCTCGGCCGCGCCACCGGTGCCCTGCTGGAACACCTCGGCAGTGACCTCGCGCCGCTCGCCCTGCCCGCCTGGCACGTCCTCGGTCTCGCCGTCACCGTGCTGGTGATAGCGGCCATATGGTGGCGGCTGCGTCCCCGCCCGGTCTACGCGCTGGGCCTGAGTCTCGCCACGGTCGCCGCCTTCGGCCCGGCCATCCGACCGTGGTACGCCCTGTGGGGCCTGTTCCTGATAGCCGCCGCGGCGCCCACCACCTCGGTGCGGCACCGGGTGGCGGCCGTCACGGGCGTGCTGGCGCTGGCCACGCTGCCCAGCGGCGGTCCGGCGGACACCGGGCAACTGGTGCTGGCGGTCTCCGGGGGCGTGCTGGCCGTGGTGGTCCTCTGGCAGGCCCATCAGGTGGCCCAGGCACCCGTGTTGGGACACACCGCATGACCCCGCCCCGCACCGACCGCGGCCGGCTGGTGCTGGTCCTCGCCGTCGCCGCAGCCGTCACGGCCTTCACTGCGACCGTGCCCCTGTTGCGCGACTGGTTCGACCTGCGCGTCTACTACGGCGCCGTCAACACCTGGATCCACGACGGTGGACGGCTCTACGACTACCAGGTCCCCGGGACGACCTACGGCTTCACCTATCCACCGTTCGCCGCCGTCGCCATGCTGCCGATGTCCCTCATCGGCCTGCACACGGCGATCGCCCTCGCCCTGCTGCTCAACCTGGCGGCGCTCGCGCTGATCGTGCACCTGCTGACCGAGGGGGCGTGGCGGCGCTACGGCTGGTACGGCTGCGCCCTGGGCGCCTGTGTGCTCGCGCTGTTCGAGCCCCTGCGCGACACCTTCAGCTTCGGGCAGGTCAACCTGCTGCTGTTGGCCCTCGTCCTCGTCGACGCCTGGCTGCTGCGCACCGGGCGGGACCGCTGGGCGGGCGTCGGGATCGGGCTGGCGGCCGCGATCAAACTGACCCCGGCCGTCTTCATCGGTCTGCTCCTGCTGGCCCGCCGCTGGCGTGCCGCCGCCCTCGCCACCGCCGTGACCTGCGCGGCCACCGGCCTCGCCGCCCTGGTGGCCCCGAACGCCTCGCGCTACTACTGGACCGACGCCCTGTGGGACACCAACCGGGTGGGCCGTCTCGACTACGTCTCCAACCAGTCCCTGCAGGGCATCCTCGCCCGCCTCGGGGTGACCGACCGCCCCGTCTGGGCGGCGGCGGTGCTGCTGGTCCTCGGCGTCTGGGCGCTCCGCACCCGCCGCGCCCTCACCTCAGACGACTGGCCGACGGCGTTCGCCCTCACCGGCCTGACCGCGTGTCTGGTCAGCCCGATCACCTGGGTGCACCACCTGGTGTGGCTGCTGCCGTCCTTCGCCGTCCTGGTCCGCGCCGGGCACCCGCGGGTCGCGGGCGCCCTGTACGCGGTGCTGTGCACCAGCGTGGTGTGGCTGTGGTTCCACGACGCGTCCGGCATCGACGGGTTCCTCGGCAGCAACACCTACGCCTGGATCACCCTCGGCCTGCTGTTGTGGCTGCCGGTCGGTCAACTCCCGTCCACGGGCTCACCTTTGACCCGCAGCACCAAGGCCACCGCTCCCGCGCCGAGCGCCGCAGCACCGGAGATGGCCCCGGTCTCCGCCCACCCCCGCCCGCGTTCCACGGGAGAGGCGACGGGAACCGGGACGGGCGCCGGGCGCGGCTTGACCCGCAGCCCGTCCAGCGACCCGACCGGCGCCACCCGCCCGGCCGCCCCGAACCCCCAGTCGAGCAGCGCCCGCGCCTCGTCGTAGACGGTGAACCCGCCGCCCGTCTGCGGGTTCATCACCGTCACGACCAGCGTGCGCCAGCCCCGGCGGGCCGCGGCGACCAGAGTGTTGCCGGCATGCGTCGTGTATCCGTTCTTGATGCCGATCAGTCCCGGATAGCGCGCCACGCCGTCGGCGCCGCTCAGCAGCCGATTGGTGTTCCGGATCCCGTACGACGATCCGTCCCCGGCGGGGAAGAGTGCCTGGGCCGTGCCGCAGTACCGCGCGAAGTCCGCGTTGCGCAGTCCGGCCCGGCCGAACACCGCCAGGTCGTACGCCGACGACACCTGCCCCGGTGTGTCGTAGCCGTCCGGCGAGCGCACCTGGGTGTCCAGCGCACCCAGGGCGCGCGCCTTGGCCTGCATCCGCTGGGCGGTCACCTGCCAGCCGCCGTTGAGCGCGGCCAGGACGTGCACGGCGTCGTTGCCGGAGTTCAGGAAGACCCCGCGCCACAGGTCGGCGACCTCGTAGGTGCGCCCCGGGGCGACACCGACCATGCTGCTGCCCGGCCCGATGCCCGCCAGTTCCTCCTCGCTCACCGTGTGCCGGACGCCCGCCGGCAGAGTCGGCAGCACGGTGAGGGCGAACAGGGTCTTCAGCGTGCTGGCGGGGGGCAGTCCGCGATGCGCGTCGTGGGCGGCCAGCACCTCGCCGCTGCCCGCGTCGGCCACCAGCCACGACAGCGCGGACACGTCCGGAAGGCGGGGTACCCCGCGCGGGGCCCGGACCAGTGTGCCGGACCGGTAGAGGAGCGACGGCTGCGGCATCGCCGCCCGGGTCCCGCCGTTCGGCGTGGGCTGCGCGCCGACGGCCACCGCGACGGGGCCGAACGCCAGGACACTCGCCGCGCAGAGCGCGCAGGCCGTGACGCCGGCCCGGGAAGAGAATCCGATGGTCATACTTATCAACGTAGGAATCGATCGTCCGGACGCGCCGATGACCGGGCCGGACGGGGGGCGCCAGCACCCGTATGCCGCAGCGTGTATCCGTCGGCGGCTCGGCCTCGCGGCCGTCACGGGTCACTCGGCAGGCAGTGTCGGCTGGACGCGCCGCAGGAAGGTGGCGTTGTCGGGGGTGGCCCGCAGGTGCTCCAGGAGGGTCTCCAGGCCGCCCTGGCCGTCGCGGGTCTGCAGGGCGCGCCGCAGGCCACGGACGGTGGTCAACTCGGCCGGGGAGAGCAGGAGTTCCTCGCGGCGGGTGCCCGAGGGGGTGATGTCGACGGCCGGGAAGACACGGCGCGAGGCGAGTTCGCGGCTGAGGCGGAGCTCCATGTTGCCGGTGCTCTTGAGCTCCTCGAAGAAGTAGTCGTCGGCCCGCGAGCCGGTCTCCACCAGGGCGGTGGCCAGGATCGTGAGCGAGCCGCCCTCCTCGGCCAGCCGTGCGGCGCCGAAGAACCGCTTCGGTCCGAGCAGCGCGCCCGCGTCCACACCGCCGCTGAGGGTGCGGCCGCCCGAGGAGGCCGCGTTGTTGTGCGCCCGGCACAGCCGGGTCAGGGAGTCGAGCAGGATGACGACGTCCTCGCCCGCCTCCACCAGCCGCTTGGCCCGCTCGATGACGAGCTCGGCGAGGGCGATGTGCTGCTTGGCCGCCCGGTCGAAGGTGGAGGCGTACACCTCGCCGCGCACCGAGCGGCGCATCTCGGTGACCTCCTCGGGGCGTTCGTCGAGGAGTACCACCATCAGGCGGCATTCAGGGTGGTTGCCGGCGACGGCGGCCGCGAGCTGCTGGAGCAGCACGGTCTTGCCGGTCTTGGGCGGTGCCACGATCAGCCCGCGCTGGCCCTTGCCGACGGGTGCGAGCAGGTCGGTGATCCGGCCCGTGAGCCCGGACGCCGGGTGTTCCAGGCGCAGGCGCTGGTTGGGGTGGAGCGGGGTGAGGTCACGGAAGTGACGGCGGCCGCGCAGGTCGTCGGGTGTGCGCCCGTTGACCCGTACGACCTCGGTCAGGGCGCGCCGGCCGTCCCGTACGCCTTCGACGAGGTCGCCCTTGCGCAGGCCGTGACGGCGGATCAGCGCGGGGGAGACGGGCAGGTCGGAGGGCGAGGCGAGGAGGGTCTCGGCGCGCAGGTGCCCCTTGCCGCCCGCGTCGATGTCGAGGACACCGGTGACGATCTGGGCCTGGGGCTCCTGCTGGACTGGGGGGTGTTCGAGAGTGGTGGTCATGGTGGGAGTCCTTTCGAGGACGGATGGCATGAGACATGCGGAAGGAAGGGGGGAAGCCGCGACGGGAAGGCGGACAGCGCCTTCGGCGGCGGGAACAGCGCCTCGGGTACGGCACGGCTGTACCGGTCACGAGGTGGTGCTGGAGAGCCGGTGCGCCGGCCGGGAGACGGCGGGCGGAGCGGCGAACTGAGAGGGAACCGGCACCGGCGCCCACGACATGGGGCGAACTCAGGTGCTAGCAGGAAAGTACCACAGGGGGTGCGGCCGTAAACCGGTCACAGGTCAGCGGGAGGCGAGCAGACCGTACAGGAGCGGAATCCGCGGCTCCGGCAGGCGCCACCAGCCGGACGCCGTACGGACCATCTGCGGCCAGCGTGGCCAGGGAAGTTCCTCGCTCTCCCTGAGGCGCCGGATGGTCAGTCCTGCCTCCACCAACGCGTTCATGACTTCGCTTATTCCGTGCATCCACTCGTAACTGTCCGTGGCGCCCTCGACCGCCGGACCGTCGGTGTAGGTGTGTGTCGCGTCCCGGTGCACCGCGCCCCTGCCGCCCAGGTAGTCGTGGCGCAGCAGCAGCTCGGGGCCCTCGCCGGGGGCGGGCTTGGGGCCCAGCGAGTTGAGCAGTGGGTGGAACTCCACGATGTACACATGGCCGCCGGGGCGCAGGAGTCGGGCGACGACCTCGGCCCACCGCTGCAGGTCCGGGAGGTAGCACAGGGCGCCCTTGCCGGTGTATACGACGTCGAACTGCCGTCCGTCCAGCGCCTGTCGGGCGTCGTACACATTGGCCTGCACGTAGTCCACGGGCACGCCCGCCCGCGCCGCGACGTCCCGTGCGGCGGCCACCGACGCCGCGGAGAAGTCGAGGCCGACGGCGCGGGCGCCGCGCTGGGCGAAGGCGATCGTCTCGGTGCCGAGATGGCACTGGAGGTGCAGTACGTCGCGGCCGGACAGTTCGCCGAGATCGTCCCACTCGAAGGAGGCGAACCAGCGCGCCGGGTCGAGGTCCTGGTCGAGGCCGTAGAACCGGCTGGCGAGGTGGACGGGGGTGCGGGCGTCCCAGTTGGCCTGGTTGACCCGCATGAACCGCGCGTGCTCGTCGGTGGTCACACCGACATCCAACCGCAGCCCGGTCCCGGGTGGCGGCCGACGCCCGCATACCAGCCATAGGAACGCCCGATTGACCACCACCGCACTTCGGCGGGTCGGCGTGGGAAACGGCAGAGCGGGAGGCCGGGACCCGGTGCCCCGGCCTCTTCGTGCGCGGACGGGTCAGGCGTTGGGGTCGAAGGGGATGCCGGCGGGCATGGAGTGGGCCAGGGCGTACTGGAAGTCGCCGTCCTTGATCTTGATCGTGGCGGCGCCGAAGTCGGCGCTCAGCAGCTTGTCGCGGAAGCCGGCCGGATAGCCGTTCCAGCCGACAAGGCGGGGATAGAACCAGCCGCCGGTGGCGTTCTCCGGCGGTTCGTCGTTGGCGTTGGCGAAGCGGAAGCAGTGCGTGGAGACGCCGTCCTTGTGGTAGACGACCTTCGGGTGGGTGCCGTCGAAGCGCACCGCCGAGCGGGCCGCCACCTGATAGCCGCTGTGCTGCGACACCGACACGTACTGCACCTGGTTGTCGCTGATCCACACCACGACGTGCTCCCAGTCGTGCCGGTGACCGATGGCCGCGGGACCGAGCGTCGCCTGGTCCTTCTCGAAGTAGCTGGCGTACACCACCGCGCACCAGCCGTTGTCGCACTTCTCGCGTGAGTAGGTGTTCGCGTTGGCCAGTTGGGCGTAGTCGTGGCAGTGGCCGTTGACGTCGCCGCCGAGCTTGAGGCCCGGGTTGATGGTGCCGTCGGCGCTGATGGCGGCGGTGGCGTAGCAGCCGTCCTTGTCGTAGTCGTAGGCCGGGGAGAAGCTCTGTTCCAGGCCGTCGGCGTTCTGCGGCAGCAACTGCAGGACGTCGGCCTGGGCGCTGGTCGGGATCGCGAGGAGCAGTGTCAGGGCGCCGAGGGCGCTGAGGAGGACCTTGGTGGGGGACACAGGTCCAGACCATGGCAGTCTGGCGTGTGCGCGTCAAGGCTTGAGGAAAGTCGTAAAGTTGAACTTCGACTGCGGGAGGTCGGCCTGGCATGAGGTGGACGGGCGCGCGCTACACGGACAAGCCGACGGTCGAGGTGCGGACCTGGATCGCCGCCCCGCCCGAGCGGGTGTGGCAGCTGGTGCGTGACATCGGGCTGATGCCGGGCATGAGCGACGAACTCCAGTCGGTGGAGTGGCTCGACGGCGCCGAGGAGCCCGCGGTCGGCGCCCGGTTCCTCGGCCGCAACCGGCACGAGGCGTTCGGCGAGTGGACCACCACCTCGTACGTCATCGAGTGCGAACCGTGCCGCGTCCTCGCCTGGGCGGTGCAGAACCCCGACCGTCCGTCGGCGGTCTGGCGCTTCCGTCTGCACCCCGGCGACGGCGGCACCGAGCTGTCGCAGTGGATGCAGATGGGCCCAGGCCGCTCCGGATTGTCCGCGGCGATCGACCGCATGCCGGAGAAGGAACAGAAGATCGTGTTCGTACGGCTGCGGGAGCTGGAGCGTGCCATGACCACCACCCTGGGTCACCTCAAGTACCGTGCGGAGAACGGCTGATGCGCACCGCGACCACGATCGAGGCCTCCGGCGGTCAACACTGGTCGGAGCAGGCCGACTTCGTCGTGGAGGTGGAGAAACTCGGCCTGGACGTCTGCTGGGTGGCCGAGGCCTGGGGCTCCGACGCACCCTCCGCGCTCGGCTACTACGCCGCCCTGACCGACCGGATGCTGCTGGGCTCCGGTGTCCTGCAGGTCGGCACCCGCACCCCGGTGGCCGTCGCCCAGACCGCGATCACCCTGGCCAACCTCTCCGGCGGACGCTTCCTGCTCGGGCTCGGCGTCTCCGGCCCGCAGGTGATCGAGGGACTGCACGGGGTGCCCTTCGCCCGTCCGACGGCCCGTATGCGGGAGACCGTCGAGATCGTGCGCCGGGTCTTCGACGGCGGCAAACTGTCGTACCAGGGAAGCCAGTTCAGCATCCCGCTGCCCGGCGGCGAGGCCGTCCCCATGCGCCTGTCGACCCGGCCCGAACACCCCGTCCCCGTCTATCTCGCCGCCCTGTCGCCCGCCATGCTGCGGCTGACGGGTGAGATCGCCGACGGCTGGCTCGGCACCAGCTTCGTGCCCGAGGGCGCGGCCGGGGCGTACTTCGCCCACCTCGACGAAGGACTGGCCCGTGCCGGGCGCACCCGCGCCGACCTCGACGTCTGCCAGGGCGCCGAGGTCGCCTTCGCACCCGACGAGGACGCCCTCGGCGCGCTGACCGCCGGCCGGAAGAAGGAACTCGCCTTCAGCCTCGGCGGCATGGGCTCCGCCTCGACCAACTTCTACAACGCCGCCTACAGCCGCCAGGGCTGGGCGGAGGTGGCCGCCGAGGTGCGGGAGCGCTGGCAGGCGGGCGACCGGGACGGCGCGGCCGGCCTCGTCACCGACGAGATGGTGCTCGCCACGACCCTCATCGGCACCGAGCCGATGGTGCGCCGACGGCTGCGCGTGTGGCGGGACGCGGGCGTGACCACCGTACGGTTGTATCCGGCCGGGACGACTCTGCACGAGCGGCTGGCGACGCTGGGGCGGGCGATCGAGCTGGTACAGGAGGTCGACGGCGCGTCGTGAGCGGGCCGAGGAATCCGTCCGGCAGGGTGTCGATTCGCTCCGCCCCCGTTCGTCGGTGGGGTGCAGGTAGCTCTGACGACCGGGAGGAATCATGAAGTACATGCTGCTCGTCTGCGGCGACGACACCGCCGACGCCTCGGGCATGGCACCCGTCGAACCCTGGGTGGAGGAACTCGGCGACCGCGGTGCCCGGCTGCACGGCCACCGGCTCGCCCTGCCGGCCGAGGCGGTCACCGTCCGGGTGCGCGGCGGCGAGGTGCTGCGCACGGACGGCCCGTTCGCGGAGACCAAGGAGTACGTCGCCGGCTACGACATCCTCGAGTGCGACAGCCTGGAGGAGGCCGTCGAGGCGGCGGCCCGGCACCCGGTGGCCACCATCGGGGCCATGGAGGTACGGCCCTTCTGGCCCATGTGGGACGAGGAGGACCCCGAGACCGCGATCCGCGCCCTCGACACCCGCCTCACCGAGGCCCACCGTGACCGGGACATCGACGGGGTGCTGGCCTGTTACGCCCCGGACGCCGATGTCTTCCACCTCACCGGCGGGCATGAGCGGCTGGGCCTCGACGCCCACCGCAAGGCCCTGCAAGAGGTGTTCACGTCCGGGCCCGTGACCCGCGAGGTGCTGGAGTTCCGCGTCCACGTGGACGAGAGCATCGGCTTCGCCCACTCCCTCGTACGGCTGACGGGCACCCGCGCAGACGGCACCCCCTTCTCCGACACCCTGCGCGTGATCACCGGCTACCGTGACCTCGGACTGCGCCGGCTGATCACCCACGAGCAGGCCGTGTCCCTGAGGGAGGCGTGATGAAGTACGCCCTATTGTTCTCCTCGCCCGTCCGGGAGGAGGAACAGAGCCCGGCCGAGCACGCCGACGACCCGCGGTTCGCCGCCTACTTCGCCGAGGTGCGGGCGGGCCGGATCACCGGCGGGGCGCGGCTGCGGCCGCCCGCCGACGCCACCACCGTGCGCGTGCGGGGCGACGAGATCCTGCTCAGCGACGGCCCCTTCGCGGAGACCAAGGAGTACCTCGCGGGCATCGCGTTCATCGACGTGGCGGACCTGGACGAGGCCGTCGCCCTCGCCGCGAAGCATCCTGCGGCCGCCGACGGCGGCTCGGTCGAGGTTCGGCCGGTCTGGGAGTGAGCTCCACGGACGAGATCGAGGAGGCCGTCGCCGCCGCCTTCCGGGAGGACTGGGGCCAGGTCGTCGCCACCCTGATCCGGGTGACCGGCGACTGGGACCTCGCCGAGGAGTGCGCGCAGGACGCCTTCGCCCAGGCCCTCGACCGGTGGCGGCGCGACGGTGTCCCGCGCCGCCCCGGCGCCTGGCTGACGACGACCGCCCGCAACCGCGCTCTCGACGTGCTGCGCCGGGAGGCGGTGGGGGCCGCGAAACTGAGGGAGGCGGCCGTGCTGGCGCGCGACGAGACGTCGTACGACGACGGGGACGACAGCGGTGTGCAGGACGACCGGCTGCGGCTGATCTTCACCTGCTGCCATCCCGCCCTGCCCATCGAGGCCCGGGTCGCGCTCACCCTGCGCACCCTCGCCGGGCTGACCACACCGGAGATCGCCCGCGCCTTCCTCGTCCCCGAGGCGACGATGGCGCAGCGACTGGTGCGCGCCAAACGCAAGATCCGCAACGCCGGGATCCCCTACCGGGTACCGCCCGCGCACCTGCTGCCGGAGCGCACGACGGGCGTGCTCGGCGTGCTGTACCTGCTGTTCAACGAGGGGTACGCCGCCTCGTCCGGCGCCGATCTGGTCCGCAGGGACCTGTGCGCCGAGGCCGTCCGCCTCGCCCGTCTGCTGGCCCGGCTCATGCCCGACGAGCCCGAGGCGCTCGGCCTGCTCGCCCTCCTGCTGCTGCACGACGCCCGCCGGCACACGCGCGTGGACGCCTCCGGCGAACTGATCACCCTCGAGGACCAGGACCGCACCGCCTGGGACCGAGCCGAGATCGACGAGGGCACCGCCCTGCTGGAGACGGCCCTGCGCCGCGGCCGTCCCGGCGCCTACCAGATCCAGGCCGCCATCGCAGCCTGCCACACCACCGCCGCCACGGCCGAGGACACCGACTGGGCGGACATCGCCGGACTCTACGGCGAACTGGTCCGCTTCGTGCCCTCCGCCGTCGTCCGCCTCAACCGCGCAGTGGCCGTCGGCATGTCCGAGGGCCCCGACGCCGGACTCGCCCTCGTCGCCGAACTGGAACGCGAGGGCGATCTGGCCGGCTACCACCTCCTGCCCGCGACCCGCGCGGACCTGCTGCGGCGCAGCGGCCGCCGCACCGAGGCGGCCGAGGCGTACGCCCAAGCACTGGAGCTGGCGGAGAACGAGGCCGAGCGGAGATTTCTGCGAAGGCGGCTCGCGGAGTGTCGATCGGCGTAGCGGCCGTTCGTCGGTGGGGTGAAAACCGCCCCACGGCCCGGGAGGCCCCGATGAACACTCGCCGCACACTCCACAAGATTCTGACAGCGTTCCTCCGCGCAGTCGGCAGCCCCGGCACCCCCGACGTCTGGCTGGCCGGCCCGCGGCTGGGAGGCTGACCGTGGGCCGCCGCCGGTACGCCCTCGCCCTGCTCTGCGTCGCCGGGTTCATGGTGATCCTGGACGCGCAGATCGTTCTGCTCGCCCTGCCGTCCGTGACGGCCGGCCTCGGTCTGTCCGCGGACGGTGCCCAGTGGGTGATGAGCGCCTATCTGCTGACCTTCGGCGGGCTGCTGCTCCTCGGCGGCCGCACCGCCGACCTGCTGGGCCGCCGCCGGGTCTTCATGACCGGCACCCTGCTGTTCGGACTGTCCTCCCTGCTGTGCGGACTGGCCTGGACGGGCGGAGTGCTGGTCGCAGCCCGCGCCGTACAGGGCGTTTCGGCCGCCGTCATGGCGCCGAGCGCGCTGTCCCTGCTGGTGAGCACCTTCGCGGAGGGGCCCGAACGCAACAGGGCGCTCGCCGTCTGGTCCGGCAGCGGAGGCTTCGGCGCCACCGCCGCCCTCCTGATCGGCGGCCCCCTCACCGACGCCCTCGGCTGGCAGTGGGTGTTCTTCCTCAACGTGCCCGTCGCCCTGGCGCTGCTCGCCCTGACCCCGGTCCTGCTGAGCGAGAGCCGCTCGGCGGAACGCGCCCGCTCCTACGACCCGGCCGGCGCCCTCACCGCCACCGCGGCGCTCGTCGCCTGCGTGTACGCCGTCGTCCAGGCGCCGACGGCGGGTTGGCTCTCGATGCGCACGAGCGGACTGCTGGCCGCCGCCGTCGTCCTCGCCGCCCTCTTCGTCCGCGCGGAGGCCGGGTCCCGGGCGCCGCTCGTGCCGCTGTCCCTGCTGCGCGCCCGCACCGTCAGCGGCGGCAACCTGGTGGTGTTCCTGCTCGGCGCGAGCGCCTTCGGGATGTCGTACACGCTGTCCCAGTACGGCCAGGGCATCCTCGGCTACTCGCCGCTGCTGTTCGGTCTGTGCAACGTCGTGATGCCCCTCGGTGCGGTGGCCGGCTCCTACGCCGGGCAGGCCCTGGTCACCCGCGTCGGTGCCCGCCCGGTCGCGGTCGGAGGGCTGGCGCTGGTCGGCACGGGAAGCCTGCTGCTGTCCCGGATCCCGGTCGACGGCGGCTTCGTCCGCGATCTGCTGCCGGGGCTGCTGCTGTTCGGTCCGGGGCTCGGCGCCTGCGCGGTGGCCGGTTCGATCGCCGCCCTCACCGGTGTCGGGGAGCGGGAGTCGGGGGTGGCCTCCGGCATCAACACCGCGGCGTTCCAGATCGGTGGGGCCTTCGGTGTCGCGGTGGTCACCTCCGTCGCCCTGTCCCACACGAGCGGACCCGGACCCGCAGGCCTGACGGCGGGCTACCGCGCCGGGTTCACGGCCTGTGCGCTGCTGGCGACGACGGGCCTGGCCTGCGCCGCCGCCCTTCTCGGCGCATCCCGTCGCCGGGGGTCCGTCCGGGCCGTGGCCGTCACACGCCGTCGAGTGCGTTCGTGATCGCCTCGACTCCGCCGTCGACCGTGATCTCGGCGCCGTTGACGTACGACGCCTCGTCGGACAGCGGGTAGACGGCCAGCGGGGTCAACTCGTCGACCGTGCCGCCGCGCCCCTGGGGGTCGTCGCGACACGGGCACGGACGAACACCGGGTTCGCTGACGTCATCAGGGGGGTCTTGATGCAGCCGGGGTGGACGACGTTGGTCCGGATGCCGCGCGGCGCCGGTTCCAGCGCCGCAGAAGACGCTCACCCCCGGCACGTCCTGCACCGGTGTCTCGTCCTCACCGTGGCGTCAGGTCAGGAGGCGGTGGCGGACCGCGTCTCCGCCTCCTTCGCGATCTCCTCGAACCGGGCGCCCATCGCCGCCGCCAGCGCCTGGGCGCCCGACAACGGCCGCACCATCACGGTGAGTTCGTCGATCAGGCCGTTGTCGTCCAGGTGGATGAAGTCGCAGCCCGTCAGCTCCCGGTCGCCCACGCGCGCGCCGAAGACCAGAGCGTGGTCGCGGCCGTCGCTTCCGCCGCTGAGCTCGCGCTCGTAGCGGAAGTCCTCGAAGACCTGGGAGACCGCGCGCAGGATCGCCGCGGTGATCGCCTTGCCCGGGTACGGCTTGAACACCACCGGGCTGGTGAACACGACGTCCTCCGCCAGCAGCGCCTCGACGGCATCGAGATCGCCGGCCTCGACCGCCTCGCGGAACGCGCGCATCGGATCACCTCATAGTCAATTAGTTGAGTAGGTGAGGATGAGGGTAATCAGCTGCCGCGACCCTGTCCACTAGGCTGACGTGGGTGTTCAGCCCTGAAGGCCCCAGCCTGCGAGAACTCGCCGTCCAGGCCCTGTCCTCCGTGGAGCGGGGATACGACCTGCTCGCTCCGAAGTTCGACCACACCCCCTTCCGGACGCCCGACTCCGTCCTGGAGGCCGTCGCCTCGGCGCTGGCGCGGACGGGTCCCTTCGACGACGGACTCGACCTGTGCTGCGGCACGGGCGCGGGCATCGACGTGCTGGCGCGGGTGTGTCGGCGCAGTGTCACCGGGGTCGACTTCAGCGCGGGGATGCTGGCGGTGGCGCGGGAGCGGGTCCGGCCGGCCGGTTCGCGGGTGGCCTGGGTGCGTGCGGACGCCCGCGCGCTGCCGTTCCGGTCCGCCTTCGACCTCGTGGTCAGCTTCGGGGCGTTCGGGCACTTCCTGCCGCAGGAGGTGCCGGGGCTGTTCGCCGAGGTCCACTCGGTGCTGCGGCCGGGCGGGTGTTTCGCGTTCCCCGTCCTGGCCCCACCCCGGCCCTCGTCGCCCGCGTACTGGATGCTGCTGGGTTTCGACGCGGTGATGCGGGTGCGCAACGCCGTGTGGCGTCCGCCGTTCGTCATGTACTACCGGGCCTTCCGACTGTCGGATGTACGGCGGGAGTTGGAGCGAGCCGGATTCGTCGTCGAGTTGCAGGCGCTGGAGGAGTTCGGGCGGCGGAGCGACGGCAGTCCGCGGGTGCGGATGGTCGTGGCCCGGCGTCCGCTGTCCTCGCTCAGCCCGCGGCCGGAAGCATGAACTCGTAGACCAAGGCGTCCTGTTGGGCGTCCACCAGCAGGTCCGTGATCTCCAGTGGCCGCGCGTACTGGTCGTGCACGCGCCGTGTCACCCGGACCGAGGGCGTGTCCGGGAGCGGGGTGATGGCGTCCCGGTGGTGCAGGGTCAGGCCGGCCTTGCGCATCCACTCATAGGCGCGGTGCAGCTGCGCCGAGGATGCGCCGTCGGCGCGGTCACGGTAGCGGGCCAGTTCCTCGACCTCCGCCAGGGCGACCGCGGAGAACGACGTCACCGCCGTACGCCGTCCGCGGCCGTCGGCGCCCGTGGACTCGTAGCGGTGCATCAGGGTCGGGTGGTGCGGGGCGAGGCCGAGGGCCTCGGCGTGCTCGGGCGGGGGCGCCTCCCAGGTGACCGTGGCCCGGTCCACGGCGCGCGGGTCCGCGGCCCGGGCGCCGACCGGGAAGGCGGGCGTGGAGGGTGTCTCCACCGGCAGGCCCGGCAGTGTGGCGTGGCTGCCGCGCCGGTCGGTGCAGACCAGTCCGTCGCGGCGCAGCACCTCCAGTGCCTGCCGGACCGTCTCCCTGCTGACCTCGAAATGTGCGGCCAACCGCCGTTCGCTCGGCAGCCGTTCGCCGGGCGGAATCGTGCCGTCGCGCAACTCGCCGAGCAGTCGCGTCGCTACACGCCAGTACAGCGGCTGCTGATCGGTGACCGGATGGTCGGTGCGGGCCATGCCGCGCCTCCTGTTGGTGACATGCCGTAGCCGTGCGGGCTCATTGCGCCACCAGATCTAGCATTGGTCTAAACCAGCAGGGAAGGGTGGGCGGCCGGTTCGGCCGAAACCGGCCCGCCCGCACCGGCGTTCACAGAGCGCTGTACAGGGCCTCGATCAGCGCCATCTTCCGTGGGTCGTTGGCGATCTGAGGCCCCATCCGGTTCATCACATAGCCGAGCGACACCCCCGCCTCCGGGTCCGCGAGTCCGCACGAGCCGCCGAACCCGTCGTGTCCGAAAGCACGCGGGTTGGGGCCGTAGGAGCCGTTGTCACCGCTCAGCCACAGGCCGAGCCCGATCTCCGTCTCGGCATCGAGGCCGGCCCCCAGCACCAGGTCGCGGCAGCCGCCCTGCCCCTCACGCACCCGCTCGGCCGCCTCCGGGGACAGGACGCGACGGCCGCCGTACGTCCCCCTGCCCGCGAAGATCCCGTACAGCGCGGCGACCGCCCGCGCCGTGCCGTGCCCGTTCGCGGCCGGGATCTCGGCGGCCCGCCATGCGGGCGAGTTGGCCTCGTCCGCACCCACCACCGGATTGGCCAGCGCCGCCAGTGCCGCGGGCGTCAACTGGCTGAAGATCGCGGCCTGTTCGCTGCTCGACGCGACCGGCGGATGCACCAGCTCGGCCGCCCTGCCCGCCTCCTGCTCCGGCAGCCCGATGGTGAAGTCGATCCCGAGCGGGCCGGTCACCTCGCGGGCGAGGAAGGCGCTGGGCAGCTGCCCCGAGACCCGCCGGACCACCTCGCCGACCAGGAAGCCGTACGTGAACGCGTGGTAGCCGGACGCGGTCCCCGGTTGCCACCAGGGTTCCGTCGCCGCGAGCCGCCCGGTCGTGAACTCCCAGTCGTAGAGCTGCTCGACCGAGTGCGGCTCACGCAGCCCCGACAGTCCGGCCCGGTGGGAGAGCAGATGCCGTACGAGCACCTCCTCCTTGCCGGCCGCGGCGAACTCGGGCCAGTATTTGGCCACGGGCGCGTCGAGGTCGAGCAGGCCCCGGTCGGCGAGGACGTGCGCGCACAGTGCCGTCGGGCCCTTGGTGGTCGACCACACGTTGACCAGGGTGTCCCGCTCCCAGGGCCGGGTGCGGTCCGCGTCCGCCCAGCCGCCCCACAGGTCGACCACGACCTCGCCGCCGACGCTCACCGCGACCGCGGCGCCCAGTTCGCCCCGTTCCCGGAAGTTCTCCTCGAACGCCGTCCGCACCGCCGCGAACCGCTCGTCGCAGTAACCGACCACACCTGGCTCATGCTCCGCCATGGGGCCCTCCGTCGTCCGCCGGAACCCCGGGCCGCACCGTCGCGACCCGGGGTTCCTGAACGTACCGACTGGTCGGACTGGAGGGAAGGTCAGAGAAGGAACAGCTTGTCCTCCGGTTCCCGGTGACCGTCCGTGTCGTGCCAGTAGTCCCGGGTCTCGACCGCGAGGCCGTCGGCGTCGAACCGTACGAACACGCAGCCCGCGAGGGTGGACGGCACCCCGTCCTCCTCGCTCAGCACCCGGAACTCGGCGACCGCGATCCCGTCCTGGCCGACCACGGGCGGCGAGAACCGTACGTCCGTCACCCGCTCCCGCTCGAACGACCAGCTCAGATAGGCGGCGAGCTCGGCCCGCCCCCGGTGCGGCTCACGGAAGGGCATCGAGCGGTGGACGCAGTCCCCGGCGTACAGGTCGAGGAGCGCGTCCACGTCGTGCGCGGCCCAGCCGCGCTCCCAGACCCGTACGAACCGCTCGGCGGCCTCACGCGTGTCCACGGCCGACTCCCTCAGGCATACGACCGCAGCCAGCGCAGCTTCGTCGCCTCTTGGTAAGGCCCGCCGCCCTCGTGGTCGTTGAAGTCGTACACCTCGATCGTCCTGTCCTCATGGGCCCAGGCGTTGAAGGCCGCGAAGACGGTCGAGGGCGGGCAGGTCTGGTCCTCCAGGGCCGCCGAGAACAGCGCCGGCGCGCGGCCGCGGGCGGCGAAGTGGACTCCGTCGAAGTAGGACAGGGTGCGCAGGGCGTCCTCGGAGCGGCCGCGGTGCGTCTTGAGGAACAGGCCGATCTCCCGGTAGGGGTGACGGTCCGTCAGAGTCGCGGCACGCGGGTAGTCGCACAGGAACGGCACGTCCGGCGCCGCCGCCACCAGGTCGGGGACCAGACCGGCGACGGCGATGGTGATGCCGCCTCCCTGGCTCGCGCCGACCGCGACCGTGCGGGAGGCGTCGGTCAGCGGGTGGGAGCGGGCCGCCTCGACGGCACGGACGGCGTCGGTGAACACCCGGCGGTAGTAGTAGTTCTCCGGCGCGTCGATACCGCGGGTCATGAAGCCCGGGTAGGCGGGCGCGCCGCCCACCGGGTCCGCGGTGCCACCCCCACCGCCCCAGGCGCTGCCCTGTCCGCGGGTGTCCATCACGAAGTGCGCCCGGCCGGTGGACGCCCACAGCAGATGCTCGTGCGGCAGGCCGCGTCCGCCGCCGTACCCGACGAACTCCACCACCAGCGGCAGGGGTTCGGACGCCCCGGCGGGCAGCGTCAGCCAGCCCTTCACCGGGTGCCCGCCGAATCCGGCGAACGTCACGTCGTACACCTCGACCGTCGTCAGCCCGGTGTCGACCGGCTCGAAGCGGGCGTCCAGGTCGTGCTCGCGGGCCTCCTGCAGGGTCTTGGACCAGAACGCGTCGAAGTCCTCGGGCTCGACGGACGCGCTGCGGTACTCACGGAGTTCGTCGAGGGGGAGGTCGAACAGGGCCATGTAGGACCGCCTTCGCATAGGGACCGTGCGGATGATCAACACCGTACGTGTGCGATCGGACGACTGGCCAGATCTTTCCCGGACCGCGCCCGCGCGATCACCTCCGCACGGCGGCCGTCAGGGGCCGCCCGCCTGGCGGCGGGTCCACTGCGGCTCCGTGCGGGCCCATTCCCTCTCCCACTCGGTCAGCCGGCGGCCGATGGCCACGCGCCGGACGACTGCATTGCCGAGGAGGATCACCGCGACCGCGCCGCCCGCGCCACAGACGCCCATGGTGACGGTGTGCTGCCAGATCTGCGTCCGGCCCGGCGGCGGACCCACCGGCCGGTTGCGGGCGTCGAACCATACGTCCACCGTCTCTCCGTGCCGCGTCCCCGCGGGAACGCGCGCCTCGGTGGTGTGCGGCCCGGTGACGGGGTCCGTCCAGCGCACGTTCACCCGGAACGAGTGCTCCCGACCGCCCTGCACCGCGGGCGCCCGCTCGGGCGTCGCGCCGACGACCACCACACGCGTCCGATGCCGGTCCGCGCGCTCCGCCGCGGCGGCGGCCCCGGCCTGGTCGTGCGCCCACCAGCCCGTGACGGCCCCCGCGAGCGGCGCGCCGACGAACAGCAGGAGCGCGACGACCAGCGTCGTCCACGCCTCCACCACGTCCGACCGGCGCCGCAGCGGATTGCGCCGCCAGCGCCAGCCGCGCACCCGGGTCCGCATGTCGACCTCCTCGCCGTCACCGAAACCGGAGGGGCCATGTGTTCAGCCGCACCTGCTTGGTCCGTATTGTCCCCCCGGACCGTGTACGCGCGCGAGTGCCCATGAACATCGGGTACCCAGCGCCTCGAAGATCGCTCACCGTGAACGGCCGGTGACGGCCCCGGTGCCCGGCCGTCAGCCGAAGCGTTCGATGCGGATCCGGTCCACGGGCTGGCCGGCCTCGACCAGCAGCCGCGAGGCGTGCTCGGCGAAGGCGTTCGATCCGCACACATAGGCCTCCCACCCACCATCGGGCGGCTCGGCCAGGAGCGGCGCCACATGTGCGGCGGCCATACGTCCCACCGCCACGCCCCGGGGTGCGCGGCGCGTGAACACGGGCGTCGTCTCGGCGCCCAACTCCCGTGCGTAGATGAGCTCCTCGGGGCTGCGCGCGGACACCAGCAGGCGCAGCGGCACGTCGAGGCCACGCGCCCGGTGGTGCCGGACCATCGACATCAGCGGTACGACCCCGGAGCCCGCGCCGATGAGCAGGGCGGGCCGGTCGCCCGGCCAGGCGAAGAACCCGCTCACCGGACCGCGCACCTCCACCTCGTCGCCCGGCTCGGCCACCGTGTGGAACCAGCCGGAGACCTCGCCGCCCTCCACGTGATCCAGGGTCAGCTCGATGTGCCCGGCGTCGTCCGGCGCGGAGGCGATCGAGTAGTGGCGCTGGGCCACATAACCGTCCTCGGCGGTCAGCCGCAGCATCAGGTGCTGGCCCGGAAGGTGCCCAGGCCAGGCGGGCACCGCGAACCGGAACGTGGAGACGTATGGCGTCTCACGGCGGACCTCGGTCAGGGTGGCCGTCTGCCAGACCACGGCGGCCTGGCCACTCACGGCGATACGGCCGGGCACGGCGAAGCGCGTCGGGGGAGTGAAGGCGGGAGAAGGGGCCGTTGTCGTGGAAGGGGTCGCTGCGGTCATCTGCTCAGTCACCGTTGCCGGGGAAGGGGTCGCTGCGGTCCTCTGCTCAGTCACCGGAGTACCGCTGCTCCTCCCACGGGTTGCCGCGCTCGTGGTAGCCGTTCCGCTCCCAGAAACCGGGCTCGTCGTGGTCGAGAAGCCGGATGCCCGCGATCCACTTGGCGCTCTTCCAGAAGTACAGATGCGGCACCAGCAGCCGCGCCGGCCCGCCGTGCTCGGGGGCGAGCGGCTCGCCCTCGTACGTGAACGCGATCCAGGCCCGTCCGCCGGTCAGGTCCGCGAGCGGCAGGTTCGCGGTGTACCCGGTGTGCGAGTAGGCGACGGCATGGGTGGCGGACGCCTGGGGCCGCACCACGTCGAGGAAGGCGTCCAGTGACACGCCCCCGAACCGGACCCCGAACTTCGACCAGCTCGTCACACAGTGGATGTCGCCCTCGTAGGCCGACGCCGGCAGCGCCTGCGCCGCGTCCCAGTCCCAGGTGCACGGCCGCTCGACCAGCCCGTCGACGCGGAAGGTCCAGTCGGCCGGCGCCAGCTCGGGGGTGACCTCCGCGGACAGGACGGGCCAGTCGTCGCCCGTGTCGTACTGGCCGGGCGGGAGGCCCGGACGGTGGGCGCGGGGGCGCCCGGTGAAACCTCGGGTGACGTTCATACGGATCCAGCGGGACGGAAGTGATGACCTACCGGGTCAACCGTACGTGCCACCCGGATCCGCCCCGGCCCCGGGCCGCCCGTCGATCATTAAAGACGTATGAACACTCCCCGGCCTCGGGAATAGCGCCCTCCGCCCGCGCCTTGCCGCCTGATGCCGGAACCGGTGTCCCGCACACCCGGTGACCACGCGGCAGCGAAGGAGAGTGGAACATGCCCAAGGCGTACGTCTACACGCGCTTCGGCGGACCGGAGACCGAGGCCCTCGTCGACCTGGACCGGCCCAGCCCGGGGCCTGGGCAGGTGCTGGTCGCGGTGCGTGCCGCGGGTGTGAACCCCGTCGACTGGAAGCTGCGCACCGGCTACCGGCGCCTCGGGGAGAGCGGTGAGCCGGTGTTTCCGGTGGTGCTGGGCAACGAGGCCTCCGGTGTCGTCGTCGAGACCGGTGCCGACGTGACCGGGTTCACCGCCGGGGACGAGGTCTTCGGCAACACCGCGACCGGCGGCTATGCCGAGTACACGCTGCTGCCCGCCGCCATCACGGCGCACAAGCCGGCCGGCCTCTCCTTCCGGGACGCGGCCACCCTCCCCGTCGCGGCCGCGACCGCGTACGACGGCGTCCACCAGCTGGGCCTGCCCGCCGGCGCGACCGTCCTGATCACCGGCGCGGGCGGAGGGGTCGGCAGCGCGGCCGTGCAGATCGCCCGGGCCCTCGGCCTGCGGGTGGTGGGCGTCGCGAGCGAGGCGAAGAAGGACTTCGTGGAGGCGCTGGGCGCGGTGTACGTCCCCTCGGGACCGGACCTGGCGGCGCGGGTGCGCGCGGCGGCGCCCGACGGCGTGCACGGTGTCTACGACCTGGTCGGCGAAGAGGTGCTCACCGAGGCGGCGACACTGCTCGACGACCGTGGAAAGCTGATCACCGCCGCCGCCCCACCCGCAACCGTCGAGGAACTCGGCGGGGCCCGGGTCGCCCGAGCCCGCGACGCGGCGGTCCTGGCCGCGGTCGCCCAGCTGGTGATCGACGGCGACCTGGACCCGCACGTGACCGGCACCTACCCGCTGGAGCGGGCCGGCGAGGCACTGCGCGAGGTCGAGGACGGCCACGCGCGCGGCAAGATCGTGATCGAGGTCGCCGCGTGAGCCACGTCCTGGACAACCCCGCCCTCGCCTCCCTGACCGGCCCGCACGCCCACTTCGCCGAGTGGCACGGGCGGGTGGTGCGCTACCCGGTCGACGTGACCCCCTGGCTGGCGCTGCCCGACCAGCCCGACGCCGGTGACTGGGCCGACCTCGCGGCCCTCGCGGGCCCCGGCGCCGAGGTGCCGCTGCTCGGTTTCAGCGGCGCGGTGCCGGCCGGCTGGGAGGTCACCTTCCACATCGAGGGCGTGCAACTGGTCGACGACGGTCTCGAGGCCGCGCCCGAGCCGGAGGCCGTCCGGCTCGGTCCCGCCGACGTCCCCCAGATGCTCGACCTGGTCGAACGCACCCGGCCCGGCCCCTTCCTGCCCCGCACCATCGAGATGGGCACCTACCTGGGCATACGGCGGGACGGCGCGCTGATAGCGATGGCGGGGGAGCGGCTGCACCCGCCGGGCTGGACCGAGATCAGCGCGGTCTGCACCGACCCCGCCTTCCGCGGCGAGGGCCTCGCGACCCGGCTGATCCGCGCCGTCGCCCACGGCATACGGGAACGCGGCGAGACCCCGTTCCTGCACACCGGCGCAGGCAACACGAACGCCATCCGCCTCTACGAGTCCCTCGGCTTCCGACTGCGGCGCACCACCACGTTCGGCGCGGCCCGCATACCGGAACACCTCGCGGACGAACAGGCGGTGACGGTCGCTTAGGGTACGCCGGGATCAGGGCCGGGAGTTGACGCCGTCCGCCCGTCCCCAGGTGTTGTAGCGCACCAGATAGGAGGCGAACCGCTCCAGGTCCTCCTCCGGCCAGCCCTTCAGCCGCTCGCGGAAGGCCGCCCGGCGGCTGTCGGTGACCTGGGCGAGGATCTCGCGGCCGGCGTCGGTCAGCTGCAGGACCTGGACGCGATGGTCGTCGGCGTCCGGCCGCCGCTCGATCAGCCGCGCCCGCTCCAGCGCGGCCACCTGGCGGCTGACCGTCGACTTGTCCAGGGCGTAGTGGGCGGCCAGATCGGTGGCCCGGCAACCGCCGCTCTCCTCCAGATGCCCCAGCAGCGTGTACGACACCAGGGACAGCTCGGGGTGCATCCGTCCCGCCGACGCCCGGGCGCGGCGGGCGAAGGCCGTCATCTCCCGCTGAATCGTCTCCACGGCCTCATCAGCGTTCACGGCTCCTCCTCACTACGCCCCTCATCTAGTTGTATAATACAACTTGATGGAGGGTTGTATGAGTCAACCAGCAGGAGGTCGAGGAGACCGAGGAGACCGTCGGCGTCTGACGGTTGGGGTAGTGTTTCCGTTCGGCCGCGGAACGTCCCGGCCGCCGGAGAACGAGGAGGTGAGACCCATTACCGCTGTATCAGCCCGGGTGCTCTCTCCTCTGGTCGAAGCGGATCGCCGCCGGTAGGCGACCGCGAGAGCGCCCTTCGCCCCACCGAAAGGCTCTCGGCTTCCATGCCCTCATCTCCCTCGTCGCCCTCGTCGCCCTCGTCGTCCTCGTCGGTCGAATCCGTCGCCGCCGTCCTGCGCTCGGCGGGCTGCGTCTTCGCCGAGGACGAGGCCCGGTTGATCCTGTCCCAGGCCCGCACACCGCGGGAACTCACCGTCCTGGTCGACCGCCGCGTGGCCGGTCTGCCCCTCGAACTCGTCCTGGGCTGGGCGGAGTTCCGCGGCCTGCGCATCCTCGTCGAACCCGGCGTCTTCGTACCCCGCCGCCGTACCGAGTTCCTCGTCGAGCAGGCTCTTGCCCAGGCCCCCGAGGCGTCCGTCGTGGTGGACCTGTGCTGCGGCACGGGCGCCGTCGGCACCGCTCTGGCCACCGCGCTCGGCGACGCCGAACTGCACGCCGCCGACATCGACCCGGCCGCGGTGCGCTGCGCCCGCCGCAATGTCGCCGGCGTGGGCGGACGCGTGCACGCGGGCGATCTGTTCGCCGCGCTGCCGCCCGGTCTGCGGGGCCGCGTCGACATCCTCGCGGCCAATGTGCCGTACGTCCCCACCGACGAGGTGGGTCTGCTGCCCGCCGAGGCCCGCGATCACGAACCGCTGGTCGCCCTCGACGGCGGCACGGACGGACTCGACGTCCTGCGCCGGGTCGCGGCCCAGGCGCCGCACTGGCTGGCACCGGGCGGTTGCCTGCTGATCGAGACGAGCGAGGCACAGGCACCCACGGCCGTCGAGGCGTTCACCCGGGCCGGACTGACGACCCGTCTGGCGGTCTCGGAGGAGTGGTACGCCCATGTGGTGATCGGCACCAGGCGCTGAGCGCTCCGCCGGGATCGCCGCGATGTGCCGTCGGTCGTCCGCGGCGTCGTCAGGGCGCTACGGAACCGCAGCGGACTTCACCAGGACCGCTTGGACGGGCCGACGTCACGTCGGCACGGGCGCGCCGCAGCGGGGTCGCGGCGGTTCGTTCCTCAGGTCGTCGCCCCGTTGCCCGGCGGGCTGGACGACGGGGTCGGCATCCGCCAGTCGCGGGGGCCGTGGCCGCCGAAGCCGCCGCGCCAGCCGCCCGGGTTCCTGTCGCCGGGGCCCTCGTCGCCGGGTCCGTTGTCGCCGGGTCCCTTGTCGACGAAGGTCCCGGACAGGACGCGGGTGGCGGTGCGGGTGCCGTTGTCAGCGCGGGTGCCGACCAGGACGGCGGTCTCGCCCTTTTTGATGCCGTCGGTTCCGGAACCCTTGGTGCCGTCGTGCAGGACCGTGGTGTCCGAGTTCAAGGTCCATGTCCAGGAGGCGCCGTCCTCGCTCTTGACGGTGACCTTGTCGCCGGAGATCTTCTCGACGGTGCCGCGCTGCCAGACCCGTACCACCCACTTGCCGGTGTCCTGGTCCTTCACCGTGGCCTCGCCGTGCACGCCCATGCCGCCGAAGCCGAACCACCGGCCGCCGTGCCGGCCCTCGGGCCCGTTCGGGGACGGCGACGCGGAGCCGGACGCGGACGGCGTGGCGCCGCCGCTCGAGCCACCGGAGGCCGTCGCGTAGGCGACGGTGCCGCCGAGGGCCAGGACGGCGACCGTGGCCGCCGCGATCACCGCGCGGGACCGGGCGGAGCGCCGCCGCCAGACCCTGTCCCAGGCCTCGCCCGACGCGGGCTCGGCCCCGCCCGGGCCCGTCATCACTTCCCAGTCCGGTGTCGTCTCGCCATGCCGGTCCGGCGATCCTCCGGCAGTGGGTTCCTGATCCGTCACGGCTCGCTCCCATCGGCCAAGGCACCGGGCATCCGTATGCCACACCTACCTTTGATTGTGCGATGGGCACGATAAGGGTCAGGTAATCAGTACCTGTGAGAACGGGTGTACGGGTCAGTGCGGCTGCTGGACCCGGGCGATGAGCAGGGCCACGTCGTCGGAGTTGTCCGGCTGGTGCAGGGTGCTCAGCAGCAGGTCGCAGACCTCCTCCAGCGGGCGGTCGGGGCCGTCGAGCAGGGCCAGGAGCGCGTTCAGGCGTTCGTCGAGGGGGTGCTGGCGGGTCTCGACGAGGCCGTCGGTGTAGAACACCAGCCGGTCGCCGGGCTCCAGGTCGACCGTGGTGGTGGAGAACGCGACCCCGCCGACGCCCAGCGGCGCCCCGGTGGGCAGTTCCAGCAGCTCCGGGGGGTGCCCCGCACGCAGCCGGGCCGGAGGCAGGTGCCCGGCGTTGGCGATGCGGCACTGCCGCAGCTCGCGGTCGTGGACGGCGTACACGCAGGTGGCGATGGAGTGGTCCAAGCCCTCGGTGATCCGGTCGAGGTGCTCCAGGAGCCGGGCCGGGTCGAGGTCGAGGGAGGCGAGGGTGTTGGTCGCGGTGCGCAGCCGGCCCATGGTGGCCGCCGCGTTGATGCCGCTGCCCATCACGTCGCCGACGACGAGCGCGGTCTTGCCGTCCTCCAGCGGGATCACGTCGAACCAGTCGCCGCCGACCTCGCTGGTGGCGCCCGCGGGCTGGTAGCGGGAGGCGACCTCCAGGCCACCGATGACCGGCGGATGGCTGGGCAGCAGGCTGCGCTGCAGGGTGAGGGCGGTGTCACGGGCGTTCTGGTACCAGCGGGCGTTGTCGATCTGCACCGCCGCCCGCGCCGCGAGTTCGCGGGCGAGCAGCAGGTCGTCCTCGCTGAACGGCACGGGATTGCGGGTGCGCTCCAGCTCCAGGGCGCCCAGCACCTCGCCGCGCGCGATCAGCGGTACCGCCAGATAGGAGTGCACGCCCATCTCGGCCAACTGCCCGGCCGCCTCTTCGGAGCGGGCGATGCGGGGCAGGTCGGCGGCCTCGACCTCGGTGACCATGACTGGCCGGGCCGTGCGCACGCACTCGGTGACCAGGAGGTGGGGGCCGTACCGGGCCACCTTTTCCGGCCGATCGGCGGCCGCCGGCACCCGAGGGGCGTCGTCGGCCCGCACGGCCAGGGCCCGTATGTCGGCCGGCTCCGTGGGACCCAGCGTGCTGCGTCTGCCCTGGACCACCGCCTCGAGCAGGTCCACCGCCGCCCAGTCGGCCAGCTCCGGCACCGCGACCTCCGCCAACTCGCAGGCGGTACGGTCCAGTTCCAGCGTGGTGCCGATCCGGGTGGAGGCGTCCGCGATGAGTGTCAGCCGCCGCCGAGCGGCCTCCGCCTCCACCCGCGCCCGGTGCTCCTCGGTGGTGTCGAGGATCGACCCGGCCACTCCCAGTACATGCCCGAACGCGTCCTCCAGCCGGTACAGCGAGATCGACCAGGCGCGCTCCTCGTCCGGATCGGCCGGCGTGCGCCCGACGGTCCGCTGGTCGACGAGCGGCCGCCCGGTCTTCAGCACCCGGCGCGCCGCCGCCTCCAGCGCCTCTACCTCCAGATTGGGCACGACCTCGGCGATACGGCGGCCGATGTGATCCTCCGCGGGCACCCCGTTCAGTCGCTCCAGGGCCGGGTTGACGGAGACGTACCGCAGCTCGGTGTCCAGGACGGCCAGTCCGATGGGGGACTGCGCGATCATCCGCGTGGACAGTGCCACGTCCCGCTCCAGCTGCCGTACCGTCGACCGGTCTGCGCACAGGCCCAGCGCGTAGACGTCGCCCCGGTCGTCCAGCAGCCGCATGTTGCGGAACTCCACCAGGCGGGTGCTGCCGTCCTTGCGCCGGACGGGGAAGGCGCCGGCCCAGCTCTGGCCGGTCACCATCACGTCGGCGAACAGCTTCACGACCAGGTCGAGGTGCTGCTCGTGCACCATGATCCGGGCCGCGTACTGGCCGAGGGCCTCCTTCGCCGGGTAGCCGAACAGCTCCTCGGCCTGCGGGCTCCACAGCACGACCCGTCCCTGGGCGTCCAGGACCACCGAGGCCACGCCCAGGACGTCGAGCAGACCGCTCGGGCGCACCGACTCGTCGCCGTCGGTCACCGGAAACCCAGGTGCACTCATCCCACGCACCGCCTTCGTTCCTTGACGCGGCACGCCGTTTCCCCCGTGCCGACTCCCCTGTTCTACCGCGCTCAACCGTCGCTGTGACGCCTGTGTCGCCCACCTCCACCATCCCTCAACACAGGCGGCGGCGTCCTCGAAGTGGTGACGACAGTACCGGCCACGGACCGTCGCCGAAGCGACGGCCCCCGTTACCAATCTGGTCTGTACATGACCATCTGGCGCGGCCAGACTGTCCGCCGAGCAGGCCCGCCCCCACCCTCACCGAGGAGCCCTCGCATGCCTCTGCGCGCCCGGCGACGTCGTCACGCGGCCCTGACCGCGGCCCTCGCCCTCGCCACCGCCGCCCTGCTGTCCGCCGCCCCGCCCGCCTCCGCCGCCGACACCTGGACCGAGGTCGGCTCCGACCGTGCCGACCCGCTGACCGAGAGCCAGGGCCTCACCTCCGTCGAGGTCCCGGCGGGCAGCCCCAACCGCTACACCGGCATCGGCACCATCCCGGTCAGCGTCTCGAGCCGCGGCTGGAACCACGTCGGCGACCCCGACGCCTCCTACAACGGCTACTACGTCGAGCCCTACCAGGCCGACTCCGGCACCGCGAAGATGTACCGCGTCCAGGCACCCGGCGGCGGCTGGTCCGAGTACGTCCACACGCTGAGCCCCGGGGAGGCGCTGAACAACTCCTGGGACGCGATCTCGCCCGACGGCCAGTGGATGCTGTCGGGGGAGTACGGCACCATGACCCGCTTCCTGGTCTTCCCGACGCCCGGCGTCAACGCGAGCACCGCGCCCTCGGCGAATCTCCCGCAGGTCGCCACTGTCAACCTCGACCACGCCGTCCGTGACGTGCAGGGCTGCGACTTCTCCGGACCCACGACGGTGCTGTGCTCCTCCGACGACCCCGCGGGCACGCTGTTCGGCATCACCAAGCCGCTGCTCCAGGTCGACCTGTCCGCCGCGCCGAACGGCACCTCGGACGTCTCCGGCCATGTCACCGCCCTGCGTCAGCTGCCCCTGCGCAGCGGCTGCTCGGGCACCTTCGAGGCGGAGGGCATCGACTACGACCGCCGGGACGGCACCCTGCGCGTGATCGTCGTCTCGCCGGGCTTCTGTGTGCTGACGGACAGCAAGACCTACCGCTTCCACAAGAGCTGAGCCGCTCGCTGGTACGGCCCGGACAGTGGTGCTTTTCTGGGGATGTGACGCGGTTCGCCGGGAACCCGCCGGACCGCGTCACCGCCCATGAGAGGAGCGATCACGATGGACCGTGAGCGACTGCACGAGGAGCCGGTCTCCCTCGAGATCAGCGGATGCAGCAAGGAGGACGCACGGATCGTCTTCGACACGCTGTGCGCGTGCTTCGAGTCCGACCGGGGCGCCGACGAGGTGCCGCAGCAGCTGCACGAGACGCGGCCGATGGTGTGGCTCGGCACGTTCGAGGTGACGGACGCGCACGAGTGTCCGCTGCCGACGCGTCTGTCGTCCTCGGTCGAGTTGGACGCGCAGGGGGGTTACTGGGCGATCGAGCGGCTGCGGAGCACGTTGGAGCCGTTGTTCACGGTGCGGGATCTCTCGTCGGCCTCCGGGGACCAGGAGCGGGAGCTGCATGTGACGTTGGAGAGTCGCTGAGCTTTGGCCCCCCTCCTCCTTTGTGCAACTAGTTGCACAAACGCGGTGCGGTCCTCTACAACTGAGGGACCACACCGCGACGGAGGGGCGCCATGAGCCGTTACCCGCATCTGCTGAACCCGCTCGACCTGGGCTTCACCACGCTGCCCAACCGCGTCCTCATGGGCTCCATGCACGTCGGCCTGGAGGAGGCCGAGCGCGGTTTCGAGCGGATGGCGGAGTTCTACGCCGCCCGGGCCCGCGGTGGCGTGGGCCTGATCGTCACCGGCGGGATCGCGCCCAACGAGGCCGGACGGCCGTACGGGGGCGGGGCCAAGCTCACCACCGAAGCGGAGGTCGAGCAGCATGCGGTGATCACCGAGGCCGTGCACCGCGAGGGCGGCCGGATCGCGATGCAGATCCTGCACTGCGGGCGGTACGCCCACCACCAGGACCTGGTCGCGCCGAGCCCGCTGCAGGCGCCGATCAGCCCCTTCGTGCCCCGGGAGCTGACCGACGCCGAGGTCGAGCAGACCATCGAGGACTACGCCCGCGCCGCCCGGCTGGCCCGGCGGGCCGGGTACGACGGCGTCGAGATCATGGGCTCCGAGGGCTACCTCATCAACGAGTTCATCGCTGCCCAGACCAACCACCGCACCGACCGCTGGGGCGGCTCCTACGACAACCGCATGCGTTTCCCGGTCGAGATCGTCCGACGGGTGCGCGAGGCCGTCGGCGAGGACTTCATCATCGTCTACCGGCTGTCCATGCTGGACCTGGTCCCAGGCGGCTCCACGCTGGACGAGGTGATCACGCTCGCCCAGGCCGTCGAGGCGGCCGGTGCGACGATCATCAACACCGGCATCGGCTGGCACGAGGCCCGTATCCCCACCATCGCCACCTCCGTGCCGCGCGGCGCCTACACCTGGGTCACCCGGCGGATCATGGGCCGGGTGTCGATCCCGCTCGTCACCACGAACCGCATCAACACCCCGGAACTCGCCCAGGAGTTGCTCGCCGAAGGTTACGCGGACATGGTGTCGATGGCCCGCCCGATGCTCGCCGACCCGGACTTCGTCGCCAAGGCCGCGGCCGGGACGCCCGAGGCCATCAACACCTGCATCGGCTGCAACCAGGCCTGTCTCGACCACACCTTCAGCGGGAAGATCACCTCCTGCCTGGTCAACCCGCGCGCCTGCCACGAGACCGAGCTGGTGCTCTCGCCGACCCGTCTGACGAAGCGCGTCGCCGTCGTCGGGGCCGGTCCCGCCGGGCTCGCCTGCGCGGTGTCCGCGGCCGAACGCGGCCACACCGTCACGCTGTTCGACGCGGCGAGCGAGATCGGCGGTCAGCTGAACGTGGCCCGCAAGGTCCCCGGCAAGCAGGAGTTCGACGAGACCCTGCGCTACTTCCGCCACCAGCTCGACGCCCACGGTGTGGACGTACGCCTGAACACCCCTGTCGATGCGGCTGACTTGGCGGACTACGACGAGGTGGTCGTCGCCACCGGCGTCACCCCGCGCACCCCGGACATCCCGGGCGTCGACCACCCGAGCGTCGTCGGCTACCTCGACGTCCTGCGCGGCGAGGCGCCCGTCGGCGAGCGCGTCGCCGTCCTCGGCGCCGGCGGCATCGGCTTCGACGTCGCCGAGTTCCTCACCGACGGCGGCGACGCGGCGAGCGAGGACCCGGAGACGTACTTCCGGCAGTGGGGCGTCGACATGGACTACCAGGCGCCCGGCGGGCTCGCCGCACCGAAGCGCACCGCCCCGCCGCGGACCGTGCACCTGCTCCAGCGCAAGACGTCGAAGGTCGGCGCGGGCCTGGGCAAGACCACCGGCTGGATCCACCGCACCGAGCTCAAGCACCGCGGCGTCACCATGGTCCCGGGCGTGCGCTACGACCGCATCGACGACGCCGGACTGCACATCACCGTCGGTGAGGAGTCCACCGTCCTGCCCGTCGACACCGTCGTGCTGTGCACCGGCCAGGAGCCGCGCCGCGACCTGTACGAGGAGCTGGTCGCCGCCGGGCGTGACGCGCACCTGATCGGGGGTGCGGACGTGGCCGCGGAGCTGGACGCCAAGCGGGCGATCCTGCAGGGCACCGAGGTCGCGGCCGCCCTGTAGAGCGTCCCTAGGATGTGCCCATGTCCCTCCCGCACGCGATCCTCACCGCCCTGCTCGAGAAGCCGTCCTCGGGGCTGGAGCTGACCCGCCGCTTCGACCGGTCGATCGGCTACTTCTGGTCGGCGACGCATCAGCAGATCTACCGCGAGCTGGGGAAGCTGGAGGCCGAGGGTCACATCCGGGCGCTGCCCACCGAGCAGCCGGCCCGCGGGCAGAAGAAGAGCTACGAGGTCCTGCCCGCGGGCCGCGCCGAACTGGCCCGCTGGACCGCCGCCTCCCAGGACCCCAGGCCCCACCGCGACACGCTGCTGCTGCGGCTGCGCGCGTCGGCGGTGGTGGGGACGGAGGGCATCGAGGCCGATCTGCGCCGCCATCTCGACCTGCACCGGCGGCAGTTGGCGGAGTACGAGGAGATCGAGAAGCGCGACTTCCCGCCCGGCCGGGACACGTCCGAGGACAGGCTGCGCCACCTGGTCCTGCGGGCGGGCATCGAACTGGAGACCTTCTGGACCCGGTGGCTCACCGATGCGCTGGAGGAGTTCGGCGAACTGCGGGACTCCGGCCCGGCGTGAGCCCGTTCGCCGTCAGAGGCGGTACGGCTTCGAGCGGCGGCGCAGGAACCAGCCGGACGCGATGACGCCCGCCCCGACCAGCGCGCCGCCCACGCCCAGGGTGACCGGGCCGTAGTCCTGCACGGCACCTCCGAGACCGCCCATGACACCGCGGGACGGCGTGGAGGTGGCGGAGATGGTCGGCGACGAGGGGGCCGCGACGATGATGGACTGCGTGCCCGCGGTGGTGTTGTTGAAGGAGCACATCACGATGACGGTGTAGGTGCCGGGGCGCACGCCCTGCCACGCCGCCGACTGCTGGCTGGTCGTCCCGGCGAGCGCCACCTGGCGCCCCTGGGCGAAGTTCGACTGGCCGCTGTTGAGCAGCGAGGCCGTGCCCCACATGCCGCTGCTGCTGGTCTGGTTGCACACGGTGGTCGTCACCGAGACGGTCGAACCGCTGGTGCTCACCGAGATGCCCGTCCCCACCGCCGAGGCGGACGGGGCGGCCAGGGCCAGGGGCAGCGCGGCGACGGCTGCCACCGCCAGGCCGGAGCGGATCGGAAGCTGGGAATTGCGCATCAGGACTGCCCTCCGGCGGCACGGTCGGCGGTACATCCCTGGTGCCGCCGAGGGTCGGGGAACACCCGTGCTGCCTCAGCGGCAGCCAATGCGCCCCCGGTCCGCCGCGCATGCGGACGGCCCCCGCTCAGGTGATGGATTCCTTCGTCCGGCCCATCAGCCGGTCGTCACGGAACGCTCGGCCGAGAATCCGCCCCAGCTGCCGTCGGGCAGCCGTGCCCGGATCCGCACCCGATGGCTCACCCCCGCCTGCCGGCCCACGTAGAAGGAGTACGACGCCCGTTCGCGCGGCGCGTTCGCGCCGTACACGAGCGAGGTCGCCGTCCGCCCGTCCAGCAGGATCTGGTACTCGCCGACCACGCCGTCCGTGCGCGGCGGGATCCAGGACAGGTCCAGGAAGTACGCCCCGTCGGCACGGTGACCGGTCACGCTGAAGCCGGTGGGCGCGGTACCGCGGCCGTCCTCGCTGCCGGGCGTGGTGAGACGGACGGCGGGCCCGGGCGGGGAGAGGTTGTCGGCCGCGTCGCGGGCACGGACGGTGAAGACGTACCGGGTGCCCGGCCGCAGTCCGGTGACCACAGTCGCCGTCTGGTTTCCGCCGACACTGTGGATCTTCGCGGACCCCTGGTAGACGTCGTACGACAGCACGGCCGTGTCGTCCCTCGACGCGGACCAGGCCAGCTGCACCTCCCGGCCGCCGACCGCCCGGCCGCTGGTCCGGCCCGGGCGGCTCGGCGGGGTGTCGTCGGCCGGGACGGCGGCGGGAGTCGTCGCGCGTACCTCCCCGCTGGGCGGCCCGAGGCGGCCCTGTGTGTCGCGTACCCGCACGGTGAAGACGTACATGGTGGACGGCCTGAGCCTGGTGACGTCCACCATGTGCTCGGAAGCGGGCACCTCCGCGGCCTTTGTGGTGCCGCGATACACCTCGTAGACGCGGACCCGGGGCTGGGCGGACACCGCGTCCCACATCACGTGCACACTGCTGGAGCTGCCCGCCGCCGCGGTGACACCCCCGGGAGCGCCCGGCGCCCGCCCTTCGTCCCCGTCGCCGCCCCAGCCGCAGGAGCAGACCAGGACCAGGCCCGCGATCGGCGCGAGGAGTCGGCGTGGGAGTACGGCGGCACGTGGCACGGCTGCGCCTCCCGGCGGACAGACTGCAATGGTCCGTACCAATATGACGCTGTTGTTGCAGGTACATCAAGAGGGCGTCGTAGCGGCACGGGGTGGTGACATGGGCCCGTGGCCGTTACGTATGCTGAAGGTCCTCGCGGCTGAACTCTCCTTGGGGGACGGTCAGTTCATGCCGGTGGCGCGGACCGCTGTCGTCGCTGATCCCGCGCCGGACACGGGCGGCCGGGCGGCCGGAGCCGACGCGGGCTCAGCTGCCCGGCCCCTGCCCGGACTTCGGGGCGTGCGCCGTACGGCCCCTCAGCGGTAGCCGCACGATCAAAAGGGCAACACATTGGGCTGAGTGTTCGTCAGTGTTCCCCAGGAGAGGGTTCCTCATCGTGCGCGTCCCGTCGCTGACGCTGGCCGTGGCCTGCGCCGCCCTGCTCGCCCCGGCCGCGCTGCCCGCGGCCCGGCACGGCATCGCCGAGGAGCCCGTCGCCTGGCATGAGGGTGATGTCGGGGCCGCCGACCTGCTGGCCAAGGTGCGCGACTGCACCCAGATCTCACGTGGCCGCTACCGCAGCGACGAGGGCGCCCCGGCCACCGTCCCGGTCTGCGCCACGCGGGACGCCGTCTTCTGGAAGGCCGACCTGGACATCGACTGCGACGGCCGGCCCGGCCCGCGCTGCAACCGCCGTACCGACCCGCTGTTCTCCGCCGCCACCGCCTTCCAGCAGTCCGACGGCCGCCATCTGAGCGCGGAGAGCCTGCCGTACATCGTCGTGCCGGCCGTGAGCCGTATCTGGAACCACGGGGATCACGGGGTGCGCGGCGGTTCGGTCGCCGCCGTCGTCTACCGCAACCGGGTGCAGTACGCGGTCGTCGGCGACATCGGCTCCCGCGGGATCATCGGCGAGGCCTCCTACGCCACCGCCCGCGGCCTCGGCATCAGCCCCGATCCGCGCGGCGGCGGCGCGGCCTCCGGTGTCACCTACATCGTCTTCAAGGACTCGCAGGTCAAGCCGATCGAGGACCACGCCGCCGCCGTCGCCACCGGACAGCGGCTGGCGCGGCTGTTCGTACGGGGCAAGGGACCGGGCGTCAGACCGCCGACCAGCCGTCGTCCACCGGCAGCACCACGCCGTTGATGTTGCTCGCCGCGTCCGAGGCGAGGAACACGATGGCGGCGGCCTGCTCCTCGGGCTGGGCGATACGGCCGAGGTTGACGAAGTGCGGGCCGAGCGCGGCCGGGCCGTGCGCGGCCTGGTCGGCGTCCACCGCGATGTTGGTCGCGGTGCCGCCCGGGGCGATGGCGTTCGCGCGGATGCCCTGCTTGCGGTACATCACCGCGAGTGACTTGGTGAGCCCCACCACCCCGTGCTTCGAGGCGGTGTAGGCCGCGCCTGCCGCGCTGCCGCGCAGGCCCGCCTCCGAGGCCGTGTTGACGACCGAGCCACGGCCCGCCGCCAGCATGTGCGGCAGCACCGCCCGCGTCAGCAGGAACGGCGCGGTCAGGTTGATCCGGATCACCCGCTCCCACTCGGCGTCGCTCACGTCCGCGAGCGCCGACATACGGTCCATGATCCCGGCGTTGTTCACCAGGACGTCCACCCCGCCGAACCGCTCCACCGCCGTCTCGGTCACCCGGTCGACCACGGCCTGCTCGCTCAGGTCGCCCACGACGGCGACCGCGGTGCCGCCCGCCTGCTCGATGTCCTTGACGGTGGCGTGCGCGCCCTCCTCGTCGAGGTCCGCGACCAGGACCCGGGATCCCTCCGCCGCGAAGGCCAGGGCGGTGGCGCGCCCGATGCCCGAGCCCGCTCCGGTGACGATGACGCTTCTGCCGTCGAGTCCGCTGGCCATGGTGGAGCTCCTGTCGTTGTGCGAGGCGGGTCGCCCGGTGGGGCAGGGCCCACCATACGACTTAATGTCTGCGAGTGACATAAAATCGTGGTGGAGAATTCCGGAGGACCGATCACGGAGCCGGAGGAACACATGACCGCAGTCCGCGGACGCACGGGACGACCGCCGCTCACCGAGGAGCGCAAGGCGGAGATCCGGCTGGAGATCGCCCGGGCCGCGGTGGACCTGTTCGTCACCCAGGGCGTCGCGGCCACCACCGGCGAGCAGATCGCCCAGGCCGTGGGCGTGTCCGCACGGACCGTGTGGCGCTACTTCCCCAGCAAGGAGGCCTGCGTACGGCCCCTGTTCACGGCCGGCATCGACATGCTCGCCGCCCGTCTGCGGGAATGGCGGCCCGGACAGCCGCTGGAGGAGATCTTCGCGCCCGAGTACACGACGGGCCTCCAGCTCGTCGCGGGCCCCGACCGGGCCACGGTGGGGGCGCTGGTACGACTGACACGAACCGAGCCGGGGCTACGGGCCGTGTGGCTGCAGACGTACGACGAGGCCGAGCCGGCGTTCGCCGGTGCCCTCGCCGAGCGCGCCGGGCTGCCGGCCGGTGATCTGCGGCCGGTCATCCAGGCGGCGATGTTCAACGCGGCGCTGCGGGCGGCGGTCGAACACTACGCCTGGCACACCGCGGAGACGGAGCCCGACCTCGCGACGGCGGAGGCCGAGCTCCTGGCCACCTTGCGCACTTCCCTCAAGGTGGCGGCGGGCGGCCTCGGTTGAGTCCCTACTGGGTCAGGCGCAGGCGCATCCGCACGTAGTCGGCGCCCCCGGGCCCGGGCCGGTGATGCCCGTCCGGCCGCCACCCGTGCCGCACGTAGAAGCCCTGGGCCCGGCTGTTGCGCGCCCAGGCCTCCAGCACGCCGGTCGTCAGTGACGCGTCACGCAGCAACCGCACGAACTCGGCGTGCAGCCGGCTGCCGACGCCCTGGCCCCAGGAGCCCGGACGGACGTGGATCTGGTAGAGCTGGCCCACGGTCGCCGCGTCCACATCGGGTTCGTAGGGAGGTCCCGCCATCAGGACCCCCGCGAGCTCGCCCGCCTGTTCGGCGCAGACCACACTCATGTCGTCGGCCCGCACGGCCCGCAGCCAGCCTTCCCGCCGACGGGCGTACGCCTCAGGGGAGTCGAGCTCCGCGGTCGGCACTCCGCCCGCTGCGTAGTAGGCGGTACGGGCCTGGGTGTGCAGCTCGGTGATCGCCTCCACGTCGTCGACGTTCGCGGTCCGTAAGAGCGTCTGAGTACTGGTCATGATCGGTTGTCGTTCAGGCCTTTCGGTAGGTGTACGCCTCCGCTGCCGCCGCCTCGACCGCTGCGAGGTCGGCTCCGGCCGCCGCCGTGACGACCGCCGCCACCGCGCCCTCCACGAACGGCGCGTCCACCAGACGGGTGTTCGCGGGGAGTTCGTCGCCCTCGGCGAGCAGCGCCTTCACCGTGAGCACGGCACTGCCGAGATCGGTGAGCACGGCCACCCCGGCGCCCCGGTCCACGGACGCGGCCGCCGCGGCGATCAGCTCCGCGCTCGTGCCGAGTCCGCCGCCCTCGGTGCCGCCCGCGGGGGCGACGGGCACCGACGTCCCGCCGCCCGCCAGCCCCTTCGCCAACTCGGCGACGGACGCGGCCACTTCCGCGCTGTGCGACACCAGCACGATCCCGACCGTCTTGTCGTCACTCACCGGCCGCCTCCGCGAGCCCCGCGATCAGCAGCGCCGACGAGGTGGCGCCGGGGTCCTGGTGGCCGACGCTGCGCTCGCCCAGATAGCTGGCTCGGCCCTTGCGGGCCTGCAGCGGCGTCGTCGCCAGCGCACCCTGCTCGGCCGCCGTCCGGGCCGCCGGGAAGCCGTCGCCGAGCGCGTCCACGGCCGGCACCAACGCGTCGATCATGGTCTTGTCGCCCGGCGCGGCACCTCCGAGCGCCATCACCGCGTCCACCCCGGCCCGCAGCGCCTCGGCCAGCTGCCCCTCGTCGACCTCGGCGGCATCGCCCAGCGCCTTGCCGGTGCGGCGCAGCAGCGTGCCGTACAGCGGCCCCGAGGCACCGCCGACGGTCGAGATCAGCTGCCGTCCCGAGAGCGTCAGGACCGCACCGGGGGTCTGGGGCGCCTCCTTCTCCAACGCCGCGATGACGGCTTTGAAACCGCGCTGCAGATTGCTGCCGTGGTCGGCGTCCCCGATGGGCGAGTCGAGGGCCGTGAGCCGCTCCGCCTCGCGGTCGACGGACGCGGCGGTCGCCGTCATCCAACGGCGGAAGAACTCGGCGTCGAGCACTGGATCTCCTTGCGTGGTAGGTACGTTGACACCCCGGCCCGCGGTGCTACATCCCCCAGCGCAGCCCCGGCGTCTTCACCGGCGCGTCCCAGAGGCGGAGCAGTTCCTCGTCGACCTGGCACAGGGTGACCGAGGCCCCTGCCATGTCGAGGGAGGTCACGTAGTTGCCGACCAGGGTGCGGGCGACGGCCACACCGCGCTGGGTGAGCACGCGCTGGACCTCGGCGTTGAACCCGTACAGCTCCAGCAGCGGGGTCGCGCCCATGCCGTTGACCAGGACGAGGACCGGATTGCGCGGGGTCATGTCGTCCAGGATCGCGCCCACCGCGAACTCGGCGATCTCGCCGGACGTCATCATCGCGCGCCGCTCCCGGCCGGGCTCGCCGTGGATGCCGATGCCCAACTCCAGCTCGCCGGGCGGCAGATCGAAGGTGGGGCTGCCCTTGGCGGGGGTGGTGCAGGCGCTGAGGGCGACGCCGAAGCTGCGGGAGTTCTCGTTGACCTGGCGGCCGATCGCCTCCACCCGCTCCAGCGGCTGGCCCTCGTCCGCCGCGGCGCCCGCGATCTTCTCCACGAACAGCGTCGCGCCGGTACCACGCCGGCCGGCCGTGTAGAGGCTGTCGGTGACCGCCACGTCGTCGTTGACCAGTACCTTGGCGACCTGGATGCCGTCGTCCTCGGCGAGCTCGGCCGCCATGTCGAAGTTCAGGACGTCACCGGTGTAGTTCTTCACGATGAACAGGACGCCGGGGCCACTGTTCACGGCCGCCGCGGCCCGCGCCATCTGGTCCGGCACCGGGGAGGTGAACACCTCGCCCGGGCAGGCGGCCGACAGCATGCCGGGGCCCACGAAACCGCCGTGCAGCGGCTCGTGCCCCGAGCCGCCGCCGGAGATCAGGGCGACCTTTCCGGCCACGGGGGCGTCGCGTCGTACGATCACCCGGTTCTCCACGTCGACCGTCAGCTCGGGATGTGCCGCCGCCATGCCCCGCAACGCGTCGGCTACCACGGTTTCCGGAACGTTGATCAACATCTTCATGGGTTCCTCCTGGTGAGACGCGCGTCCGGCTCCTGGGCCCGTACTGCTGCCACTCTCGGAAGTATCCGCGCTCGGAGGGCGAAGGTCACGTGGACGGCGGGATCCCGCTGCGTCCCGGGGGCCCGGGCGGCCGTCTCAGTGCGGCGCGAGCTGGTCCCACTCCCTGCCCCAGGACTCGACCCGTCGCCGGTCCAGCAGGCACCGCCCGACGGCCCCGGCCCCGAGGGCCAGCCCGGTCACGCCGAGGGCGGCACCGGCTCCGAAGAGGGCGGCCTCGGCGAGCGACTCGGTCGGCCCCGGCGGTTCGGTGGTCAGGTCACCCCGGGGGTTCGTCCAGACGACGACATGAGACCCGGCGGTACGGCCCGCGTCCACCAGCGTCTTCCCGGTCCGTGCGGGGCCGCCGACGGGCGTCCAGCGGACCGTCACCACGGCCCGGCGGTAGGTCTCCGACGCCTGGGGCGCGTCCGTGAGCAGGACGGCCGGTACGGGGGCGCGCTCGGCGCGCTGGTGGGCGAGGACGTCGGCGGCGGACCGGGCCGCCATGAACCCGGCGAAGGTGCCGCCCACCGCGACGATCAGCCATACGGCCAGCACCAGCCAGGCCTCCAGAACGTCGTCGTGCCGCCGCAGCGGGTTGGCCCGCCACCGCCACAGCCACCTGCTGGTCCGCCCGCGTGCGCGCATCGGTCGCACCTCCCTCTCGTCACCACCAGCACCGTGGCAGCCGGGGAGTGCGGTGTGGGATGGGCCGACCAGGGGCGGGTGCGGGGCCGACCGGGACCAGGGGCGGGAAGGGGGTGGGCCGATCGGGCCCTTTCGCGGACCGGCGGTCACGGACCGTCGGTGGTGGTACCGCCTCCGGGCTCGGCGTCCTGCTCGGCGAGTGCCTTGATCGCCCGCAGACGGCCTTCCCACTGCTCCGCCAGGGTGTCCAGCCAACGGGTGGCGTGCCGCAGCGGCTGGAGGTCCGCGGCGTAACGGACCTCGCGCCCGGTCCGTCGCCCACGCACCAGTCCCGCGCGCTCCAGGACGGCCAGATGCTTGGCCACCGCCTGCCGCGTGACTGGAAGGGGCACGGCGAGGGACGTGGAGGTCGCGTCGCCGTCGCGGACGAGTGCGGCGATGATCCGGCGGCGGACGGGATCGGCCAGCGCCAGCAGGACGTCCTCGGGCGCGTGCTCGCCGCCGTTCGCTCCGGTCATGCCGCGGGCTGCTCGCACTGCTCACGCAGCTGGTCGAGCTTGCCGGGCCAGTTCCGGCTGTTGGCGCGGTGGCGATCGGCGGCCTCGTCGACGGGCAGGCCGAGCCGGGTGAATCCGCTCTCGGCCATGGTGAGCCGGGTGCCTCCCACACTCTCCTCCCAGGCGAGCGTGAAGGTGACGAGGGTGGCGTTGGCATCGGTCGGTTCCTCGCCCGCGGCGCCATGGGACCAGCGCCAGGAGAAGGTGTGCGGCGGATCGACCGTCTGGATGCGGGCCGGGATGGTGCCGTGGACGCCATGATCGAAGAGCAGGAGGCCGTCGGGGCGCAGCTCGACCTTGACCGGGTCGCCGTTGCCGAACCAGCGGCCCAGGAAGGCGGGTTCGGTGAGGACCGTCCAGACCCGTTCCACGGGCGCGTTGATCAGGATGTCGCGTTCGATGACGTCGGGAAGCATCGCAACCTCGTCTCGTGTGAATGCGCTACCACTAGGTTGCACGTCGAGCGCGGGATGTGCAACCGCTTGGTTGCGTACTTGGGGAGACCGGAGATGGCGAAGGAATCCCGCGCAGGGGCGGCAGCAGGTCGTCCCGGCCCCGCAACCAGGGCCGACCGGCCCAAGTGCGGACATGGCGTCCCGGAGACCATGGGGTAGAGGGCCATCCGTGCGTCGTACGCGTTCGTCCGCGTACGGGCGGCCGATCCGACGAGAGGGAGTGACGAGCCATGGCGGACAACGCACCTACCCAGGCCGTCGAGGCGCATGCGCCGGGTGATCTCGGGCGTCGGCTCGTCGCACGGCGTACGGAACTCGCACTGAGCCGCGAGCAGGCCGCCGACCGGGCCGGCATGGCCCCGGGCTATCTGCGCTACGTCGAGGAGCACCCCGGCGCCGCCCCCGGACCGGGCGTCCTGCTGCGGCTCGCGGAGGCCCTGGAGACCACCGTGCGGGACCTCACGGGCGGGGACACCGAGCTGCCGCCGGGCCCGGGGCGCGCGGTGCGCGAACCGGACTTCGTCGAGCTGAGCGCCACGGAGTGCCGGGCCCTGCTCGATACGCACGGAGTGGGACGGGTCGCGGTGCCCACCGCCTCCGGGCCCCTGGTCGTGCCGGTCAACTACAGCGTCGTCGACGGCGCGATCGTCTTCCGCACCGCACCGGGCACCACGCCCGCACGGGCCTCCGGCCACCGGGTCGCCTTCGAGGTCGACCGCATCGACGACGCCTGCAGCAGCGGCTGGAGCGTGCTGGTGCGGGGGTACGCCGAGATCGTGACGGATCCCGCCGAGGCGGGCCGCCTCGCCGAGCTGGCCCACAGCACGCCCTGGGCGGGCGGACGGCGCGAACAGTGGGTGCGCGTCGATCCCCTCGCCGTCACCGGGCGCCGCATCACGGTGTGAGCCGGGACGTTCTGCGCGCAGACGGGGACCGAAGGTCCCTCACTCCGGGGGCTCGCCCGGCGCAGGATGGACGGAACGCTCCAGCGATGTACCCAGGTGAGAAACGGGCTGGCCCATGTATCCGAACGACGGTTTCCGCGAACTCGAACGGCCGGAGTGCCTGCGTCTGCTGGCGAAGGTGCCCGTCGGGCGCATCGTCCACACCCGGCAGGCCCTGCCCGCCGTACTCCCCGTCAACTTCACCCTGGACGGCGACGGCGCGGTGCTGCTGCGCACCTCGGCGGCCTCCGAGCTGGCCCGCGCGGTCGACGGGGTGGTCGTCGCCTTCGAGGTCGACGAGGTCGACGCGGCCACCCAGTCGGGTTGGAGCGTGGTCGTCACCGGCCCGGCGATGGTGGTGACGGACCCCGCGGAGCACGAGCGCCTGACCAGGACCGGCCCGCGATCCTGGGTGCCCTCGCCCCAGGAGGTCTTCGTGCGCATCGAGCCGGAACTCGTCACCGGCCGCGAACTGGTCGGCGGACGCAGTCTGTACGGGGTGCAGCCGGCTCCCTGAACACCCCGGGCTGCTGTCGCGTGTCAGGCCGTGTGGTCCGGCAGCCAGAGGTCGGGACCGAAGACCTCGTATCGGATGCGCCGTGCCGGGGAACCGGCGCCGAGCAGCTGGGCACGGGCGTCGCGCATGAAGGCCACCGGATGCCGGTCAGAGCTTGAGCGTGAACCAGGTGGTCTTGCCCTCGTCGGTGGGCCGTACCCCCCAGTCGTCGGCGAGCGCCCGGACCAGCAGCAGGCCCCGTCCGGACTCCTCGTCGTCGGCGGCCAGCCGGGGCTGGGGGAGGTGCGGGCTGTGGTCGCTGACCTCGACGGTGAGGTCGGTGTCGGTGCGGCGCAGGTGCAGGCCGATGGGGCCGACGGCGTGCTGGACCGCGTTGGTGAGGGTCTCCGACAGCAGCAGGACCGCGTCGTCCGTGGCCGTGGCACAGTCCCAGGCCTCGAGCGCCTTGTGCAGGAAGGCGCGCGCTTCGGGCACCGACGACGGTATGGCGGGCAGGTCGGCGCTGATGGACGCCAGCGGGGCGGCGGGCAGTTGTGCCAGCAGCAGGGTGACGTCGTCGTTGTGGCTGTCCGCGTCGGGCAGGAGGCTCGCCAGCACCCGGTCGGCCACGGCCTCCAGACCGGGGGCCTCGGCGAAGGACCGGCCCAGAACGGTGGTGAGTTCCTCGATCCGGCCCTCGATGTCGCTGCCCGGGGTCTCGATCAGTCCGTCGGTGTAGAGGACGAGGGTCGCGCCGGGCGGGATGGCCGTGCAGGACTGCTGGTAAAGGACGCCGCCGACGCCGAGCGGCGCGTTGACGGGCGAGTCGAGGTTGCTGACGCCCTCGCCGGGCAGGGCGACCAGGGTGGGCAGGTGGCCGGCCGAGCACACGGTCACCGTCCCGGCGTCCGGGGCGATCACCAGATAGCAGCACGTGACCAGTTGGTCGGGGACGTCGAGGTCGGTCACACAGGTGTCCAGGGCCTGCATCAGCTGGCGCGGCTGCATCCCGGTCTTGGCGAGGGCGTGGGCGGCCGAGCGCAACTGGCCCATCACGGCGGCCGCTTCCAGGCCGCGGCCCATCACGTCGCCCATGAGCACGCCGACCCGGTCGGCGCCCAGCGGGATCAGGTCGAACCAGTCGCCGCCCACACCGGCGCCCTGGGTGGCGGGCCGGTAGCGGCTCGCCGTGGCCAGGCCCGGGATGGCCGACGGGGCGCCCATCAGGCTGCGCTGCAGGGTCAGGGCGATGTGCCGCTGCTGCTCGTAGAGCGCGGTGAGTTCGGCCTCCGCGCGCTTGCGGTCGCTGATGTCCCGCACGATGGCGCAGGCGCCCACGACCGTGCCGTCGGTGTCGCGGGTGGGCCAGAGCGTGACGTCGACGTCCAGCAGGTCGCCGGTGTTGGTCAACCGCAGCGTCTCGAAGTGCTCGACCTTCTCCCCGTGCCGCAGCCGCTTCAGCAACGCGCTGACCTCCTCCCGCAGTTCCGGCGGGGCGAGCAGCGAGACGTGCCGGCCGATGGCCTCCTCGGCGGTGTAGCCGTACAGGCTCTGAGCGGCGGCGTTCCAGTAGGTGATGTATCCGTCGAGGGTCTTGGCGAGGATGGCGTCCTGCGAGGACTCGACGAGCGCGGCCAGTTCGTTGATGCGTGCCTCGGCGGCCTTGCGGTCGCTGACGTCCCGCACGGCGGCCGACACCAGGAGTCCGTCGGTCGTCTCCAGCGGGCTGAGGCTGATCTCGACGGGGAACTCGGTGCCGTCCTTGCGCAGTCCGTGCAGGTCCAGGCCGGCGCCCATCGGGCGGACCTGGCGGTTGGCGGTGTAGCCGTGGCGGTGCCTGGTGTGCTGGTCGTGGAAGCGGTGCGGCATCAGCAACTCGACGGGGCGGCCGAGCAGTTCCTCGCGCCGGTAGCCGAAGAGCGCCTCGGTCTGGGCGTTGACCAGCCGGATGGTCCCGGTGTCGTCGACGATCACCATGGCGTCCGGGGCCGCCTCCAGAAGCCCCCTGAACCGCTCCTCGGCGGCCCCCGTCCCGCTCTCCCGGAGCTCCGCACCGCACCGGCAGCCGTCCCACTCGGTCACCCCGGCGGCAGTGGTCGTCCCGACTCCTGCGAACTCACTCATGCCAACCCCCAGTCCACCGCGCGGTGGGTCGGGCCATCCCAGCGCACCCACCCCGGCCCCGCCACCGGATGTCCCCTACTGTCCGTGCACCGACCGAACCTGTCCGTCACCGCTTTTCGAAAGGGCGGACACCGCCGCATACCGCCCGAACCTGCTGTGCGGGCAAGCCGCCTGGCGGGGCCGTACGGGGGCCGGTCGGGGCGTTGGCGGGGGCTGGTCGGCCCCGTGCGGGGTGCGGGTCGGCGGTCGACGCTGGGGGGCGTAGCGCGGATCCGGATGAGGGAGGGTTGTCATGAACGGTCGTGGTCCGGTCGTGGTGGGAGTGGACGGTACGGCGGCGGGTCTGGCCGCCGTCGAGGCCGCGGCGTGGGAGGCCGACCGGCGCGGTACGGCGCTTCGGCTGGCGCACGCGCTGACGTGGGTCTCGCCGGACGTGCCGACCGGTGTGGCGCCCTGGGACCCGGACGGAACCGGCGCCCGGGACCGGGTCAACCGGGCCTTCTCGGACGCCGAGGGCCGGGCCCGCCGGGTCGCGCCCCATCTCGTGATCACGCGCGAGGTCCTGGTCGGCGCGCCGGACGTCGTTCTCGGGTCCGAGTCGCGCGCCGCCTGCCTCGCCGTCGTGGGCGCCCGCCGGAGCGTCGGAGCACGCGGCCGTCCGCGCGACTCGGTCGCCGGCCGGCTGACCGCCCGGGCCGGCTGCCCGGTGCTGGTCGTCGGCGACAGGCACACGCGGACCGGTCCCGTCGTCCTGGCGGCGGACGAGTCGCCCAGGGCCCGGGAAGCCGCCGAGTTCGCCTTCGCCGAGGCCTCCGGGCGAGGCGCCGACCTGGTGGTGCTGCACGCGAGGCGCAGCGGTCGTACGACGGGCGACGCGCTGTCCGCACTGCGCGAGAAGTATCCGCACGTCACCGTGCGCACCCCTGCGGTCCGCGGCCGTCATCACCGTGCCCTGGTCGAGGCGAGCGTGGACGCCCAGCTCGTCGTGGTCGGCGTGCGGCGCGGCGGTACGACGGCCGTACTGCCGGGATCCGAAGGCCGGTCCATCCTGCGCGACGCGCACTGCCCTGTCGCCCTCGTGCCCGCCGCCGGCCGGTGATCGACGCGAGGGACCGCTCGACCCTCCCCTCCGCCGCGATGGAGTGAGACCGTTTAGGTGGGTCCCTTTAGGTGGGTCCGTCCCATTGCGCCCGTAAGGGGGTGTGACCGATGCGGAAGCTCCGCCGGGGAATGGTCCTGGGATGGCGCTGGCGCCGCAACCCCCTGCGTCGGCCGAGTGACGTGGTCGAGGCGTGGATCGTGCTGGTCGCCTGGACGGTCGCGATCGTGGGGGCGGTCGTCGCGGGGGTGATCGGCTCGCAGATCGCGCATCGAGCGGTGGCACACGACCGCGCGGGACGCCTGCCCGTGTCCGCCGTGCTGGTGAAGGCGGTACCCGGCGGCCGGGACCTGGTCACCGGGTTCAAGTACGACCGGGTCCGGGCCACGGTCCGCTGGACCGACGCAAAGGGAATCACGCACACGGGCGTGACGGACGTGAAGACCACCGTGAAACCGGGCAGCGCGCTGACCGCCTGGACGGACGGCCGGGGCCGGCTGGTGGCCGCGCCCATGAACACCGCCGAGGCGACGACCCGCGTGGTCCTGGCCGGCACCGGAGCCGCCGTGACCGCCGGGCTGACGGCGCTGGGCGCCGGGTGCCTGGTGCGGCTGCGGGTGCAGCGGCGGGCCACCGAGCGGTGGGGTGCCGAGTGGGAGCGCGTCGGCCGCCGGTGGGGACACACCACCGGCTGAACGTCACGGGATCGCTTCCCGATGCGCGGTCGTTTTCCGATGTCGCTCCTCGGTACGGGGTCGCTTCCGGAACGGGCCCGCTTTCCGTACGGGCGGGACCGATGGCCCCTGACCGCCCCGGGCGCCCGGGCCGACGATGACACCGTCAGACCGCACCCACGGGAGGAGCAGTGTCATGACCGCCCAGCACGTGGCCGTCGGAGTCGACGGATCACTCATCGCCGTACGAGCGCTCGACCTGGCCGCCGAGGAGGCGGTCCGGCGTGATGCGACCCTGCGTGTGGTGTACGCCGTGTCGGACCGCGACGAAGCCGCGCCGATCCTCGCCGCGGCCGCCGAACGAATCCGCGACCGTCACCCCCATCTGCCCTTCGAGACCGAGGCCGCCGAGGACGACCCGGCCCGCGCCCTGGCCCGGGAGAGCGCCGACGCGGCCCTCACCGTCGTCGGCACCCGGGGTCTCGGCACGGTCGGCGGCACTCTGTTCGGTTCCGTCAGCCTGCGGCTGGCCGCGCACACGCACGGGCCGCTGATGATCGTGCGCGGCGACCACCCCTGCGGCGACGACCGCGAGGTGCTGCTCGGGCTCGAGAGCGACGCCGACGCGGAAGCGGCCGCCCACGCCTTCGAGGAGGCGGAGCGCCGGGCGGTGCGGCTGCGTGTCCTGCACACCCCGGCGCACCGGCACACCACCCCCGAACTGCCCTCGCTGATCCCCGCGACGAGCCCCGGTCAGCGGCGCCAAGCCCAGGAGGAACGGGCGGAGGAGGCCGTGTCGCGGTTCGGTATCGCCCGGCTGCGGCAGGCACACCCGGCGGTCGCCGTCGACACCGGGACGGTGCGCACCGGAGCGGCCCACGCGCTGCTGGAGGCCACCCGTGAGTACGCGGTCGTCGTCATCGGCCGCCACCGGCACCTCGGCCCCGTGGCGCACACCCTGCTGCACCGCTCGCACTGCCCGGTGGTGCTGGTCCCAGCCACCGATTGACCGTATCTCCTAGGCCGGATGGGCCGGTCGGCCCTGTCGGGTACCTGTCGGGCGGGAGAGGGTGAGGAGGTGCGGACCGGCATGCACCTCCGATCCGAATCCGATCCGGAAGGGAACCCCCTGATGTCCGTCGACACGCAGCAGGCGTCCGCTCGGCTCACCGACGACGAGCTGAGGACGCTGGACGCCCACTGGCGCGCCGCGAACTACCTGTCCGTCGGCCAGATCTATCTGATGGCCAATCCGCTGCTGACCGAGCCGCTGCGCCCCGAGCACGTCAAGCCGCGGCTGCTGGGCCACTGGGGCACCTCCCCGGGCCTGAACCTGGTGCATACGCACCTCAACCGCGTCATCAAGGCCCGTGACCTGAACGCCCTGTGCATCTGGGGCCCCGGCCACGGCGGACCCGCCGTACTGGCCAACGCCTGGCTGGAGGGCTCGTACTCCGAGACCTATCCGGACGTCTCCCGGGACGCCCAGGGCATGGGGCGGCTGTTCAAGCAGTTCTCGTTCCCGGGCGGGGTGCCCAGCCATGTCGCACCCGAGACGCCCGGCTCCATCCACGAGGGCGGCGAGCTCGGCTACTCGCTGTCCCACGCCTACGGCGCCGCGCTCGACAACCCAGACCTGGTCGTCGCCTGCGTCATCGGCGACGGTGAGGCGGAGACCGGTCCGCTGGCCGCCTCCTGGCACTCCGACAAGTTCCTCGACCCGGTCCACGACGGGGCCGTCCTGCCGATCCTGCACCTCAACGGCTACAAGATCGCCAACCCGGCGGTGCTGGCCCGCATCCCCGAGGCGGAACTCGACGAACTGCTGCGCGGCTACGGCCACGACCCGATCCACGTCACCGGCGACGAGCCGGCCGCCGTGCACCGGGCGATGGCCGAGGCCATGGACACCGCGCTGGACCGCATCGCCGCCTTCCGGCGCGCCGCCCGCGAGGACGGCGCGACCGAGCGCCCCCGCTGGCCGATGATCGTCCTGCGCACCCCGAAGGGCTGGACCGGCCCGGCCGAGGTCGACGGGCTGCCCGTGGAGGGCACCTGGCGTGCCCACCAGGTCCCGATGGCCGCCGTACGCGACAACCCGGACCACCTGCGGCAGTTGGAGGAGTGGCTGCGCTCCTACCGACCGGAGGAACTCTTCGACGAGCACGGCGCGCCCCGCCCGGACGTCCTGGCCTGCGTCCCCGACGGCACCCGCCGCCTGGGGGCCACCCCGCACGCCAACGGCGGACTGCTCTTGCGTGAACTCCCGCTGCCCGAGCTGGAGAAGTACGCCGTATCCGTCGACAAGCCGGGCGCGAGCATGCACGAACCCACCCGGGTGCTGGGCGAGTTGCTCGAAGACGTGATGCGATCCACCGCCGAACGCCGGGACTTCCGTCTCGTCGGCCCGGACGAGACCGCCTCCAACCGGCTCCAGGCCGTCTACGAGGCCAGCGGCAAGGCCTGGCAGGCCGGGACCCTCCCGGTGGACGAACACCTCGACCGGCACGGCCGGGTGATGGAGATCCTCTCCGAACACACCTGCCAGGGCTGGCTGGAGGGCTATCTGCTGACCGGCCGGCACGGGCTGTTCTCCTGCTACGAGGCGTTCGTGCACATCGTCGACTCCATGGTCAACCAGCACATCAAGTGGCTGCGCACCACCCGCCGGCTGCCCTGGCGCGCCCCCATCGCCTCCCTCAACTACCTGCTGACCTCGCACGTGTGGCGCCAGGACCACAACGGCTTCTCCCATCAGGACCCCGGCTTCGTCGACCACATCCTCAACAAGAGCCCCGAGGTCGTCCGGGTCTACCTGCCGCCGGACGCCAACACCCTGCTCTCCGTGGCGGATCACGCGCTGCGCAGCAAGGACTACGTCAACGTGATCGTGGCCGGCAAGCAGCCCTGCTTCGACTGGCTGAGCATGGAGCAGGCCCGCGCCCACTGCGCGCGCGGCGCAGGGATCTGGGACTGGGCCGGCACCGAGAACGGCACCCGGGAGCCGGACGTGGTGCTCGCCTGCGCCGGTGACGTACCGACCCAGGAGGTGCTGGCCGCCGCCCAGTTGCTGCGCCGGCATCTGCCGGAGCTGGCGGTGCGCGTGGTCAACGTCGTCGACATCGCGCGACTGCTGCCCACCGAGGAACACCCCCACGGGATGAGCGACTTCGAGTACGACGGCCTGTTCACCGCCGACAAGCCCGTCATCTTCGCCTACCACGGCTACCCCTGGCTGATCCACCGGCTCGCCTACCGCCGCACCGGGCACCGCAATCTGCATGTGCGCGGCTACAAGGAGATCGGCACCACGACCACCCCGTTCGACATGGTGGTCCGCAACGACCTCGACCGCTACCGCCTGGTCATGGACGTCATCGACCGCGTGCCCGGCCTGGCGGTGCGCGCCGCGACGGTACGGCAGCGCATGGAGGACGCCCGGCTGCGCCACCATGACTGGATCCGCGCCCACGGCACCGACCTGCCGGAGGTCGCGGACTGGGCCTGGGACGGCTGAGCCGGAACGACGCGAGCCAGGTGCCCCGCCCGGCGGGGGAGGCGCACCTGGCTCAACTTGGCTATGTCGGAGGTGAGTTCACCTCTATGGGGCCGCAAGCATGGGTAGCGTGAGCACGTGGTAGTCCGCACCGGCCTGACGGTGGGGCAGCGCCGCCTGGTAGGCCGGGCTGTCGTACCAGGCCCGTGCGTCCTCGGCGGTCGGGAAGCGGTGGATGGGCACACCGTCGAACGCCGTACCCTCCAGCGTTTCGATCACCCCGTACCCGACGACCGGTGTCGCCTCGTGACCGGCCCGGCCGCCCGGGCCGAGCCGGCGTGGAGAGCAAGCTCGGTCGGTCCGTCACGCGTTCGCGCAGCATGACGACGTAGGCGCTCATCAGCCGGCCTTGGTGACCAGTTCGATCACGGCGTCGGCCGCGGGGGCCGAGGAGGCCGGGTTCTGTCCGGTGATCAGCAGACCGTCCGTCAGGACATAGGGCTGCCAGTCGTCGGTCTTGGAGTACAGGCCGCCGAGCTTGGTGAGTTCGTCCTCGACCAGGAAGGGGACGACGTCGGTGAGCTGGACGGCCTCCTCCTCGGAGTTGGTGAATCCGGTGACCTTCTTGCCCGCCACCAGCGGGGTGCCGTCCTCGTTGACGGTGTGCCGCAGCACGCCGGGCGCGTGGCACACCAGTCCCACGGGCTTGCCGGAGCGGAGGGTGGTCTCGATCAGACGGGCGGAGACGGTGTCCTCGGCCAGGTCCCACAGCGGTCCGTGCCCGCCGGGGTAGAAGACGGTGTCGAAGTCGCCCGCCGAGACGGAGTCGAGGCGCACGGTGTGCGCCAGTGCCGCGGTCGCCTCCGCATCGGCCTCGAAGCGCCGGGTGTCGTCGGTCTGGAAGCCGGGCTCGTTGCTCTTGGGGTCCAGCGGCGGCTGTCCGCCCTTCGGCGAGGCAAGGGTGATGTCCCAGCCGGCCTCCTTGAAGCGGTAGTAGGGCGCCGCCAGCTCCTCCAGCCAGAACCCGGTCTTGACGCCGGTGTTCCCCAGCTCGTCGTGCGAGGTGAGAACGATCAGAACCTTCATGACATACTCCTTGGGTGAGTAGACTAGTCTACTATTTAGGTTCGAGAGGGGACCCATGACCGGACCGGTCATGGAAGTGCGGGCTTCTACAGGTGCAGAAGCCCGCGAGTCACCGCCGTGACGGTGTCGAGCGGGGCCAGGCTGCGGTGGATCTTGGCCATGACGCTGGCGCCGAGCCACATGTCGTACAGGGCCTGTGCGACCTCGCGGGCCTCGCCGTCGACCGAGAGGGAGCCGTCCGCCAGGCCTTCGGTGATGGTCCGCTCGATGCGGTCGACGACGGCGCTCGTTCCTTCCTTCAGGGCCAGGCGCATCGCCTCGGACAGGTCCGCCACCTCGGCGCCGAGTTTCACTGCCAGGCACTTGCCCTGGCACTCGTCGAGGCTCTGCGTCTCCCGCCACTGCTGCCAGTAGGCCATCAGCCGTTCGGCCGCCGACTGGCCGGAGCGGGCGAGGACACGGTCCATGTCCGTGAGGTAGTCCGCGAAATAGCTCTTCAGGATCGCTTCGCCGAAGGCGTCCTTCGAGGCGAAGTAGTGATAGAAGGAGCCCTTCGGTACGCCGGCCTCCGCGAGCACCTCATTGATGCCGACGGCCGAATAGCCCTTGTGGGCCATGATCCGTTGGGCGGTGTCGAGGATGACCCGACGGGTGTCTTTGGTACGCGTGGTGACCGGCATGTGGTGAACCGTAACACCTGAGTAGACCAGTCGTCTAGTACGTCCTCAGAGCGCGTCGGCGGCCGTCAGGCGGATGCCGGTGACAAGGTCGGGGCGGATGCGGACCGCGTAGTCCATGGTCTGCTTCACCCACGGGCGCAGCAGGGACTGGTAGCGGGCCAGCTCGTCGGGGTCCGTGACCAGATGGGCATAGCCGGTGACCACCACGCTCCAGCCCAGATGCGTGGCAGGGTCGATGACGTCCGCCTCGTAGGCGACGACGACTCCCGGGTCCCCGGCGTGCCGGGTTTGCCGGGTCAGGGCGGCTCCCTCATGCGTGCGGATGACGATGTCGCCGTCCACCAGGATGTGGTTGACGGGCCGGATCGTGGGCAGCGCGTGCTGGGTGAAGACGATCCTCCCGAAGGAGACGCCGCCCAGCAGGCGCATGGCTTCGGCGCTGTCGAGCTCGACGCTCTGACGGGGGCCGGCCGGGGCCGCCTCGGCGTGGTCAAGGGTCATGGCGGGTTTCCGTACGTCCTGGTGGGCCTGGTGGGCTATGGGTGCGATCGGATCATTCGAACCGAGTCCGGGCCGGGCCGCTAGGGCCGGTCGGCCCTCACACGGTGCCCGCCGGACCCTTCGCCGCGATGGCGCCGAGGCCGGTGACGGCGCCGATGCCGTCGTCGACACGGAGAGCGTTGACGACACCGACGACTCCGTCCACCTGCCAGGTCGCCCACACCGCGGACCCGATGTCGGCGCCGTCGGCCACCCGTCCCGCGAGGGTGACCATGCCGTCCCGGACGAGTACTCCGACCGCTCCCGGCGGCAGACCGAGCATGCCGACGACGACCTCCTCGATCACCTCACGGCGGATCGTGTCGTCCGGACGCAGGAAGATCCGCAGCAGGTCACGACGGGTGGCGATGCCGATCAGCCGGTCCTCCTCGTCCACCACGGGCAGCCGGTCGACGCCGTGCCGCTCCATCACCCGGGCGGCGTCCGGCACGGGCTGTTCGGGGTGTGCGGTGATCGCCGGGCTCGACATCAGTTCTCCGGCTGTGCCGGCCCGTACCGTGGTCCGCGCGCGCACGAGGTCGGTGCCGGAGACCACGCCGACCACCTTGTCATCGTGGTCGACGACCGGCAGCCCGCTGATGCGGTGCCGGTCCAACAGCCTGATCAGTTCCTTGAACGGTGTCGCCCGTCGGGCGTGGACGACCTCACTGGTCATCACCTCACCGATGGTGCGTGGTCCCACGGCACCCACCTCCTCGCCCCCGTGGGGAGGGCCCCTCGCCGAGCGGCGAGGGGCCCTGGTCGTCCTAGTCCTGCCGCCGGTCCTGCCGGCCCTCGATGGGGCCGCCGCGCCACGGGGGCGGTGCGGCCGTCCTGCGCGCCGCGTTCCCGCGGTGTGTGAGGCGCTCCACCTGGGTGCGCAGCCGGCCCTGGATCCGGTCGGCGAGTTCGTGCGCGCTCGCCTCGCGAGCGTGCACGACCACCACATCGCTTCCCACCCGGATCTCCCCGCCCGCGGACCACGGCCGTTCGTCGTGGTGTGCGCCGGCCCGGGAGATCCGCACCTCGCCGTCGACGGCCGGCAGCCCCGGCCGTTCGAGGGCGGCGCGCACCTTGGCCCGGACGTAGGCGAGGGCCTCCTCGTCCACTTCGCCCTCGGCGCGCACCCGCAACGAAGGGACGGCGTTGTCGGCCCCGGTGTTCCTGGGAGTCATGTGCTCCACTCCTTTGATCCTTGTCGACGCTTCCAGCCTGCCGCCGGTGCCGAACCCGTCCCAGGGGCCGCCCGGCCCCCGACGCGGCCCGGGGGTCCCTCTCCGGTCCGGTGCGCGACGCGTCGGCATCGGGCCGCCGACCCGGGGAACGGGCCAATCAGGGCCGACCGGCCCTGGCCCTTGGGCCCGGAGGGGCGTTGGATCACGGACAGGAACCCTTCCCCGACGCGGGACACACGACGAGGAGCGTCTGATGGCGGACAGCCAGCGGCCCGGCCCCGAAGGACCGATCCGGGTCTTCCTGCTGGACGACCACGAGGTGGTACGGCGTGGAGTGCACGACCTGCTGAACGACGAGCCGGACATCCGCGTCGTTGGCGAGGCGGCCACCGCCGAGTTGGCCCTGGTGCGCGTCCCCGCCCTGCGTCCCCAGGTCGCCGTCCTCGACGTACGTCTGCCGGACGGCGACGGGGTGAGCGTGTGCCGGGAGCTGCGCTCGCGGATGCCGGAGCTGGCCTGTCTGATGCTGACCTCGTTCGACGACGAGGAGGCGCTGCTGGACTCGATCATGGCCGGTGCGGCCGGCTATGTGCTCAAGCAGATCCAGGGCTCGGACCTGGTGTCGGCGGTGCGCACCGTGGCCTCCGGCCAGTCGCTGCTGGACGCCAGTGCCACGACGCGCCTCATGGCCCGGCTGCGCCAGGGCCGGCAGCCGGAGGAAGAAGAACCGGAGGCGCTGCCCGGTCTGACCGACCGGGAACGGGAGATCCTCGCCCTCATCGGCGAAGGCCTGACCAACCGTCAGATCGGCCAGCGTGTGTTCCTCGCGGAGAAGACGGTGAAGAACCACATCTCCCGGCTGCTGGCCAAACTCGGCGTGGAGCGTCGCATCCAGGCCGCGGTGATCGCCACCCAGGCCCAGGACCGGATCAGGCAGCAGGAGCACTGACCGGTACGCGTCGCGGACCCTTCGGCGTAATTACAGGTGGGTCCGGCTCGCCCCGGTGCCGTCCCGGTCGGCGAGATCGGCCTGGGCCAGCAGCAGGCGGGCCAGGCGACGGGCCTCCCCGGCGGTCAGCGCCGCCCAGGTGCCCGGTTCGCCACCGCTGACCGTGCCGACGTCCAGGGCGACCCGGGTGATGGGCCGGTCCGCCGGGGCGAGCGTCAGGCGGCGCACCGCAATCCGGCGGCCGCACGCGGTCACGAGAGGCGGGTCCCCCGCTGTGCGCGAAGGGTCTCGTCCTGTCGTCGTCATCGGTCTCACGCCCTTCCTCGGCGGCTGAAGCACCCATACCCGGCGGGGTATACACGTCAGCGTCCGCCGAACCGGGATTGTTCCCAGCCCGGTTGGGCCGGTCGTCCCCCGGCTCGCCCCCGCCCGGCCCAAGCCGCGCCGCCCCCGCGGACGGGAGGCTGACAGCGAGACACAGCGAGGACATCGACGTGGGAGGGCGACGGGCATGAGCGTGCGCGTGGGGGGAACGCGCGGAGAGCGCCGCAGGCACCCCCTGGCCGCCCGGTTGCCGCGCGCCTGAGTCATGGCCGACGGACGCCGTGAAAGGGGCAGCCTGCCCTGATCCCGTACCCCGCCTCGTACTGGACCGTTACCGTGGCACATGACGGCATGTGGCCGACCGGTCGAGGGAATGTGGAGGACCACGGGTGGCAGGCTCGGAACACACCGGGGAAGCCCGTGTGCGGCTGCCGCAACTAAGGCTCGACGAGCTGCTGGAGGAGCTGCAGGCACGCCTCGACACGGCCCGCGGCACCCGCGACCGTGTTCACAGCCTGCTGGAGGCGGTGCTCTCGGTCGGCCGGGAACTGGACCTGGAGCAGGCGCTGCACAGCATCGTGGAGGCCGCGGCCGCGCTGGTGGACGCCGAATACGCGGCCCTCGGCGTCATCGGCCCCGATGGCAGGCGGCTGTCGGCCTTCCACACGGTCGGCGTCACCACCGAGCAGATCACCCAGATCGGTCCCTACCCCGAGGGCCACGGCATCCTCGGCGAACTCATCAAGCACCCGGAGCCCCTGCGCCTGTCGAAGATCTCCCAGCATCCGGCCTCGTACGGCTTCCCGCCGCACCACCCGCCCATGAACACCTTCGTCGGCGTCCCGATCCGGGTGCGCGACCAGGTCTTCGGCAATCTGTACCTCACGGAGAAGCGGGGCGGGGGGCAGTTCGACGAGGAGGACGAGTCGGTCCTGTCCACCCTCGCCGTCGCCGCCGGTGTCGCCATCGACAACGCCCGCCTGTACGAGGAGACCCGGCTGCGCGAGCGCTGGCTGCGGGCCAACGCGGAGATCACCCACAGTCTGATGTCGGACGGTGAGGGCCCGGAGGTCCTCGGCCTGATCGCCGAGCGGGCCGGTGAGATCACCGGGTCGGCCCTGGCGGCGGTCGGTCTGCCCATGGAGGGCATCGACTCCCTCACCGTGGAGATCGCCGTCGGTCTGGAGGCCGACGCCCACCGGGGTCTCGTGCTGCCCATGGACCGGAGCCTGATGGGCCTGGCCTTCTCCGGCGCCGCCCCGGTGACCAGCGAGGACGCGTCACAGGACGAGCGGATCTCCCTGGAACCTCCCCGCTTCAAGGGGCTGGGCCCCGCCGTGGCCGTACCCATCGGAACCGGCGCCGAGGGCCCACGGGGTGTGCTCCTGCTGGCCCGTCAGATCGGCCAGCCGGTGTTCTCCGAGACGGAGATCGAGCCCCTGCGCGCCTTCGCCGCCCAGGCCGCCATCGCGATGGAGCTGGCCGAACACCGCCGCGACGCCGAGCAGATCGCGGTGCTCCAGGACCGCGACCGCATCGCCCGCGACCTGCACGACCTGGCGATCCAGCGGCTGTTCGCCACGGGCATGACCCTGCAGAGCGCCGGCCGCTTCATCGAGCACCCGGAGGCAGCGGAACGCGTCGTGCGCGCCGTGGACGACCTGGACGAGACCATCAAGATCATCAGGTCGACGATCTTCGGCCTGCGGGCCCGTGAGGGCGGCGCCGGTGCCGGGCTGCGCGCCCGCACCGTCCGGGTGGTCGGCGAGGCCGCGCCCGTGCTGGGGTTCGCCCCCAGCGTCCGGATGGAGGGCCTGGTCGACACCGACGTGCCGCGGGAGATCGCCGATCATCTGGTCGCCGTCCTCTCCGAGGCACTGACCAACACCGCGCGGCACTCCGGCGCCGACCACGCCGACGTCGTCCTGCAGACCGACGGGCGCGAGGTGCGGCTCACCGTGTCGGACAACGGCGTGGGCATTCCGGACGAGGGCCGTCGCAGCGGGCTGAAGAACATGGCCGAGCGCGCCGAGCAGTTCGGCGGACGTCTGGAGCTCAACCGTCCCGAGGGCGGCGGCGCCGAACTGGTGTGGCGGGTTCCGCTGCGAGCCTGACTCCCCGTGTCCGGTCCGCCGTGGGCCGGGCCCAGTGGCCGTCCGTTGTGACCGGGCGGCCCATCCCCCGTCCTGCCTCCCCGACGACCCTGGATGCAGGACCGCCTGCCGGGCGACCGGCCTCGCCGCCCGGGTCCTTCGGCCTCTGAGGGAGGGCGACATGCTCCTCGGTGTGGTGGACGGCTGCACGTTCCACATGGACGCCGAGCAGTACGAGGCGCTGGGTCGCCCCTTCTTCGTACCGGACCTCGAACCGTCCATCCGGGCGGCTTCTCCTTCACAGCCGGAGCCGTCCCCTGGCTCGGTTCGTCCTGCGGCACCTGCCGCTATTGCGTCTCCGGCTGGGAGACCCTGTGCGAGTCCCAGGCCAACTCCGGCTGCTCCGCGGACGGTTGCTACGCCCAGTACGCCGCGGCGAACGCGGGACGGTCGACCTCGGACCCGACAAGCTGGGCCTGGCCCATCGCCTGGGCGCCGACCAGCTGGTCAACGCGCGCACCCACGACCCGGTCGAGGAGATCAAGAAGGCCGGCGGCGCGGACGTGGCCGTCGTGCTGGCCGCCGCGCCCAAGGCGTTCGAGCAGGCCTTCCGCTCGCTCAACCGCGGCGGACGGCTGGTCATGGTCGCGCTGCCCGCGGACAATGCTGCCATCAACGTCCCGATCTTCGAGACCGTCCTCGGCGGGATCTCCGTCATCGGCTCGATCGTCGGCACGCGGCAGGACCTGGCCGAGGTGTTCGCGCTGCACGCCGCGGGGCGCACCCAGGTCATCGCCGAGCCACGGCGCCTCGACCAGGTGAACGACTCCTTCGACGAGGTACTCGGCGGACGAGCCGAGGCGCGTCTCGTCTTCGAGTTCTGAGGCCCGGGCAACCCCCGGACCCGGTAGAGAGGCAGCAGATCATGGCAAACGTCACCGTAGCTGCCATACGGGAGCGGGCACCCGGCGAACGCCGGGTGGCCCTCGTCCCCGAGGCCGTCACCCTTCTGCACCGCGCCGGGATCGACGTCCTGGTCGAGGCCGGCGCCGGTTCCGGTGCCTGGTTCGCCGACGCCGACTACACCGACGTCGGCGCGACCGTCGTACCGTCGGACGAGCTGTACCTGCGCGCGGACGTCGTGCTGTGCGTCGGGCCGCCCGACCAGGAGACCGCCCGCGCCCTGCGTGCCGGACAGACCCTGATCGGCCTGCTGGAGCCGCTCCGGCAGCCCGCCCTGGTGCAGGACCTGTACCGGCGCGGGGTGCACACGGTCAGCCTCGACCTGCTGCCGCGTACCCTCAGCCGCGCCCAGTCCATGGACGCGCTGACCTCCCAGGCGAACGTCGCCGGCTACAAGGCGGCCCTGCTCGCCGCCGACTCCTACGACCGCTTCTTCCCGATGCTGACCACCGCCGCGGGCACCATGCGCCCGGCGCAGGTCCTCGTCCTCGGCGCCGGAGTGGCCGGACTGCAGGCCATCGCCACGGCCCGCCGCCTCGGCGCCGTCGTCTCGGCGTACGACGTACGCCCCGAGTCGCGAGGGGAGGTGGAGTCGTTGGGCGCCCGCTTCCTCGACGTCCAGAGTCCGCAGGGAGACGCCGGGCAGGGTGGCTACGCAAGGGAGTTGACGCCGGAGGAGCAGGAGGCTCAGCGTGCGGCGCTGGACGCGCACATCGCCCGCTCCGACGTCGTCATCACCACCGCCCAGGTACCTGGCCGCCGACCGCCGCTGCTGGTGAGCGCGGCCGTCCTGGAACGGATGCAGTCCGGCGCGGTCATGGTCGACCTCGGAGCGAGCGACCTCGGCGGCAACGTCGAGGGCTCCGAGCCCGACAAGACGCAGGTCCTGGACAACGGTGTCACCGTCATCGGCGCCGGACGGCTGCCGTCCGCGATGGCCACCGCCGCGTCCACCGCATACGCCCGCAACCTCGTCGCCCTCCTGCGCCACCTGGTGCGGGACGGCGAACTCGTCCTCGACCCGGCGGACGAGATCACAGGCGCCCTGATGGGAGGCGGCCAGTCATGAACGACCTCGATCTGCTCACCGCGATCACCGTGTTCGTGCTCAGCGTCCTCGTCGGCGTCGAGGTCATCAGCAAGGTGCCCGCGACCCTGCACACCCCGCTGATGTCCGGCTCCAACGCGGTGCACGGCATCGTCGTCATCGGCGCCATGCTGATCGCCGCCGAGTCGCACACCTGGCTCGGCTACGTCCTGGCCTTCGTGGCGATGGTGTTCGGAGCGATGAACGTCGTCGGCGGCTACGTCGTCACCGACCGGATGCTGGAGATGTTCAAGGCCAGGCCGGCCGCCGAGAAGGCGGCCGGTAACGAGAAGGCGGAGGTGTGACCGTCATGGACACCGTCTCCAACGCCGTCCACTACATCTTCCTGGCCACGGCCGTGTGCTTCGTGCTCGGCCTGCACCTGATGAACCACCCGCGCACCGCGCGCCGGGGCAACACCATCTCCGCGAGCGCGATGTCGGTCGCGATAGCCGCCACCGTGTGGCTGGTGATCCACCAGAGCACCATCACCACCACCGGCTGGCTGGTCCTGGTCTCCGGCGGTCTGGTCGGCGCGGCCCTGGGGCTGTACGCGGCCCGCGAGGTCAAGATGACCGCCATGCCCCAACTGGTCAGCCTCTTCAACGCCGTCGGCGGCGGGGCAGCCGCGCTCATCGCCGTAAACGACCTGCTCCAGGCCGACCACCCGGCCGGGCTCGGCGCACGCGTCTCCCTCCCGGGCGCCCTGGACATCGTCATCGGCGCCGTCACCTTCTCCGGCTCGCTGATCGCGGCCGGCAAGCTGCAAGGCGTCGTCTCCGGGGCGCCGGTCGTCTTCCCCGGGGCCCGGCTGCTGAACGTGCTGCTGCCGGCCTCCTTCGTGGCCGGCACGGTCTGGCTGGTGCTGTCACCGGACTCCCGCACCGCGCTGTACGGGCTGGTGGCCGTGGCGCTGCTGTTCGGCGTGACCATGGTGCTGCCCATCGGCGGAGCCGACATGCCGGTCGTCATCGCCCTGCTGAACGCCTTCACCGGATCCGCGGTCGCGATGGCCGGCTTCGTCCTCAACGAGACCGCGCTGATCATCGCGGGCATGCTCGTCAGCTCCTCGGGCGGCATCCTGACCAAGCTGATGGCCGACGCCATGAACCGCTCCATCGCCAACATCGTCGTAGGCGGCTTCGGCACCGGCGACGGCGTCCCGGCGGTGACGGCGGGCGGGGCGGCCCAGGTGCGGCCCGTCTCCGCGGACGACGTGGCGATCCAGCTGGCCTACGCCGGCAAGGTCATCTTCGTCCCGGGCTACGGCCTCGCCGCCGCCCAGGCCCAGCACGAACTCGGCGACCTGGCCAAGCTGCTGGCCGACCACGGTATCGACGTCAGCTACGCCGTCCACCCGGTCGCGGGCCGCATGCCCGGGCACATGAACGTGCTGCTGGCCGAGGCGAACGTGCCTTACACCCAGCTGAAGGAGATGGACGACGTCAACCCCGAGTTTCCGCAGGCCGACGTCGCCCTCGTGATCGGCGCCAACGACGTCACCAACCCGATCGCCCGCCGCCCCGGCAACGCGATCTCGGGCATGCCGATCCTCGACGTCGACAAGGCCAAGAGCGTGGTCGTCATCAAGCGCTCCATGGGCCGCGGCTACGCGGGCATCGACAACGAGCTCTACACCGACCCCAAGACCGGCATGTTCTTCACCGACGCGAAGAAGGGACTGGCCGAACTGAAGGCGGCCGTGGGGGAGTTCGTCAGCTGACGCCGACACGTGAGGTCCGAGGCCTCACCGGGCGGCCCTTCTAACCTCGATCTTTCGTGAGGGGCCGTCAGCTTACTGACGGCCCCTCTTCGGTTTTGTTGTGCGGGTGTTTTCGGTGTCCGGGCAGGGCGGGGGCCCG